>NZ_CP076538.1:0-362500 GCF_018885265.1 Amycolatopsis aidingensis | reverse complement strand
GTTCCCATGCCTCGGCCGCGGCCTCAGGGTCGGCATCGAAGCGGTGGTTGGCCCCTGGATAGCGGACCACGTTGGTGGCCACCGACGCCGCCGAGGCCGCCTCACGCAGCAGTTCTACCTCGGCCACGTCGATCTCCTCGCCGGTGTCCCCGTAGATGCCGAGCCATGGCGACACCAGTGTGCCTGCCACCTCCACCAGTGGCGGGATATCGCTGGAAACCGGCTTGCTGATGCCGGGCCCACCGACGGTCACCGCCGCGCCCAGCTCCCTGCGGGTCGCCACCACCAGCGCCGCGGTGCCGCCGATGTCGAAGCCGACCACCCCGAGCAGGTCCGCGCTGATCCCCCGGTCCACCAGCCACGCCAGGGTCACGTCGGTGGCCGCGAGTACCCCGTCGCAGGTGAGCGTGTCCACATCCGCGGGACCGGTCTCGTACAGGTGCGGAGCCACCGCGAGCCAGCCCTCCTCCGCCAGGCTGGAAACCAGCAGCCGCACGCCGTCGGTGACCCCTTCGGCTTCGTGCAGGACGACCAGGCCACCCCGCACCACCCCCTCGGGTTCGGCATAGGTGAGGCGTACCGCCCGGCCGTCGTCCCGCTGGTGGTTGTCGGTGTGCGTCTGCGTCATGTGCCCACTCAACCACCTCGGTGTGAACCCAAGTCAACATGACGAGCACGACCCGGGGCGAGATAACGTGTCCACACACGCCATGACCTGGCGAGTTGTCCAGCGAAACAGCAAGGAGCCGCGATCATGCCGCCGACCGTCCCCACCCGCGCCGACCTGGAGTCCCTGCCGAAGTACGTTCCCGGGCGCACGGTGACCGGAGCGATCAAGCTGGCGAGCAACGAGGTTCCCGGTGGCCCGCTGCCGAGCGTCGCGGAGGCGATCGCGCGGGCCGCGAGCGAGGTGAACCGGTACCCGGACATGGGGGCCTGGGCGCTGGTGGACCGGCTGGCCGAGGAACTGGCGGTGCCTGCCGAGCGGATCGCCGTCGGCTGCGGTTCGGTCTCCCTGTGCCAGCAGCTGGTGCAGGCGCTGTGCGTGCCAGGCGAGCAGGCCCTGTTCGCCTGGCGGTCGTTCGAGGCGTACCCGATCGTCACCCAGGTGGCCGGGGCGGACCAGGTCACCGTCCCGCTGGATGCCACCCACACGCACGACCTGGACGCGATGCTCGCGGCGATCACCCCGAAGACCCGGCTGGTGTTCGTGTGCAACCCGAACAACCCCACCGGCACCGCGGTACGCCGCGCGGCACTGGAACGGTTCCTGGACCAGGTGCCCGCGGACGTGCTGGTGGTGCTGGACGAGGCCTACCGCGAGTTCGTCACCGACCCCGAGGTGCCGGACGGTATCGAACTCGCAGGCGAACGGGAGAACGTCGCCGTGCTGCGCACCTTCTCCAAGGCCTACGGGCTGGCCGGGCTGCGGGTCGGCTACGCGGTCGCCCCGGCGCACGTCACCACGGCGCTGCGCAAGGTGTACGTGCCGTTCAGCGTGAACGCCCTCGCGCAGGCCGCGGCCATCGCCTCCCTGGACGCAAAGGCCGAGCTGCTGGCCAGGTGCACGGAGATCACCGCCGAGCGGGACCGGGTGCGCGGGGAACTGCTGGCCGCGGGCTACGTGGTGCCGGAGAGCCAAGCCAACTTCGTCTGGCTGCCGCTGGGCGAGCGCACCGAGGAGTTCGCCGAGCACGCGCTGGCCAGCAAGGTGGTGGTGCGGCCGTTCGCAGGCGATGGTGCGCGGGTCACCATCGGCACCCCGGAGGAGAACGACACCTTCCTGGACGCGGCCCGCGGCTTCCAGCGTAGTTCCTGACGGCTACTCCACGGTGACGCTCTTGGCCAGGTTGCGCGGCTTGTCGATATCCCGGCCGAGATGCGTCGCCAGGTGGTAGGCGAACAGCTGTAGCGGGATGGTGAACAGGATCGGGTCCAGTTCCGGTTCGCTGCGCGGCACCGGCAGCACCGCGTCGGCGAGGCCGTCCGGCAGCTCGGCGTTGCTCACCGCGATCACCGGGCCGCCGCGCGCCCTGATCTGCTCGATCGTGCCGATGTTCTTGGTGCGCAGATCGTCGTCGGGCACCAGCACCACCGAGGGCATCCGCTCGTCGATCAGCGCCAGCGGGCCGTGCTTGAGCTCGGCCGCCTGGTATGCCTCGGCGTGCACGTAGGAGATCTCCTTGAGCTTCTGCGCGCCCTCCCTGGCCACCGGCCAGCCGCGCACCCTGCCGATGAAGAACATATGCCGAGCCTCGCCGAACCGGCGGGCCACCTCGGCGATCTCCTCCTCGGCCGCGAGGATCTCGGCGATCCGCGCGGGCAGGTCGGCCAGCGCGGTGACGATCCGGCGGCCGTTCGCCACCGAAAGGTCCCGCATCCGGCCCAGTAGCAGGGCGAGCATCGCGAAGCACACGCTCATGTTCGTGACGGCCTTGGTGGAGGCCACCGAGACCTCGGGGCCGGCGTGCAGGAACACCCCGCTGCCGCATTCCCTGGCGATCGCGCTGCCGACCACGTTGACCACGCCGATCACCCGGCCGCCCTTGCGGCCCAGTTCCTGCACCGCGGCCAGGGTGTCCGCGGTCTCCCCGGACTGGCTGACCGCGACGTACAGGGTGTCCGGATCGACCACCGGGTTGCGGTAGCGGAACTCCGAGGCGGGCTCGGCGTCCGCCGGCAGCCTGGCCAGCTCCTCGACCAGGTTCGCGCCGAGCTGGCCCGCGTAGTAGGCCGAGCCGCAGCCGAGGAACTTCACCCGCCGCACCGAGCGCAGCGCGTGCGCGTCCAGGCCGATCCCGCCGAGGTGCGCGGTGGCGAACCGCTCCTCCAGCCTGCCGAGCAGCGCGCGCCGTACCGCCTCGGCCTGCTCGTGCATCTCCTTGCGCATGAAGTCGGTGAACTCGCCGAGCTGGTAGTCGTCCTCTGCGACGTCCACAATGGTCGGTTCCTTGGCCGTACGGCGCGCCTGCAGGGTGCTGGTGCGGTAGTCATCCGCGGCGATGGTGGCCAGCTCGCCGTCGTCCAGGTACACCACGCGCTGGGTGTAGCGCACCAGTGCCGCAACATCGGAGGCCACGAACATCTCCCCGTCACCGATCCCGAGCACGATCGGGCTGCCGTTGCGGGCGACCACCAGCTCCCCTGGATTGCGCACGTCCAGCACCACCAGCCCGTAGGCGCCCTCGACCCCGCGCAGCGCCGAGCGCACCGCCTCCTCGAGGCCCGCGCTGGTCGGCAGGGCCGCGGCGATCAGGTGCGCCAGTGCCTCGGTGTCGGTGTCCGAGGCGAACTCCACCCCGTCGGCGGCCAGCTTGGTCCGCAGGTACTCGGCGTTCTCGATGATCCCGTTGTGTACCACCGCGATCCGGCCCTCGGCGTCCAGATGCGGGTGGGCGTTGGCGTCGGTGGGCTCGCCGTGCGTCGCCCACCGGGTGTGCGCGATGCCGACCTGGGCGCCGGTGCCCTTGCCGACCAGCTCACGCAGCTCACCGACCCGCACCGCGGCCTTGGTCACCCGCGCCCTGCCGCGATGGGCCACCGCGATGCCTGCCGAGTCGTACCCCCGGTACTCCAGCCGGTGCAGTCCCTCCAGCAGGATCGGTTCCGCCGCGCGGCCACCGAGGTAGCCGACGATTCCACACATGTGTCCAGCCCTTCACCCGTAGACGATGCGGCGTAGCTGCCGCTCGGTGAGCTCGCCCGCGCCAACCGGGCGGGCGGCCAGCTCGGCCAGCAGCATCGGCCAGATCTCCGCGTTCTTGTGCCCACGCCGGTGCAGCGCCGCGTGCCTGCGCCGGACGAACTGCTCGGTGGTCTCGCCGAAGTAGGCGATCACGTCCGCCACCACGCGGGCCGCGATGGGCGGCGGGAGCCCGGTGGATCCGGCGATATGGCGAACCAGCTCGGCGTGGTCCATTCACTCGACCCTGGCAGGACGGGCCGTCCAGGGCAAATTTCCTGCCCGATTTCGGGCAGGAACCTACAGCTGTCGGAGGACGAGCTGGACCACGGCGGCGAGGCCGATCACCACGATCACGATGCGCAACACCGTTGGCGAGAGCCGCCTGCCGATCTTGGCGCCGAGCAGGCCGCCGACCACCGAGCCCGCGGCCAGCAGCCCGACCACCGGCCAGCTGATCGGGGCAACGAAGGCGTACACCGTACCGGCGACCACGTTGACCACCGCGGCCAGCACGTTCTTGATGCCGTTCAGCCGCTGGATCGGCTCGGAAAGCAGCATGCCCATGATCGCCATCAGCATCACGCCCTGGGCCGCGGTGAAGTACCCGCCGTAGATACCGACCAGGAAGATCAGGAACACCAGCAACGGGCCCGCGCGATGCCGCGGCTTCCCGCCGTTGCGGGTGGCGATCCAGGCGGCCACCCGCGGCTGCACGATCACCAGCACCACGGCCAGGCCCACCAGCACCGGCACCACGGTCTCGAAGGCGTCGCTGGGCAGGGACAGCAGCAGGATCGTGCCGCCGATCGCGCCTAGCAGCGAGGCCACCCCGAAGCCGAGCAGTCTGCGCAGCTGCCCGGTCAGCTCCTTGCGGTAGCCCACCGCCCCGCTGATCGTGCCGGGCGCGAGCCCGATGGCGTTCGAGGTGGTCGCGGTGACCGGGGGGTAACCGAGGGCGACCAGCACCGGGAAGGTCACCAGGGTGCCGGAGCCGACGACGGTGTTGATGGTGCCAGCCCACACGCCGGCCAACGCGATCAGCACGGCGTGCCACCAGGTCATGACGCGATCACTTGATGGACCCTAAGCAACCCGTCCGATGTTCGCGAAGTGGTTGTGGCTCTCCCGACAACCGCGCGCCGGAGCCCCGGCCCTCAGGCCGGGAGCGCGGTGCACACGTAGCACCCCGCCGTGGCGCTGCGCACGTGCACGTAGTCGACCTCCGGGCGGGCGAGCAACTCGGTCAGCGCCGCGTCGATCTCCGGCTTGGCCACCCGCCACTCGGTCAGCAGCCCGCGCCCGCTGCGGTACGCGTCCAGTACCACCCCGCTGTTGCCGAGCTGGGCGGGGAACTCCGCCACCCGCTGGTACGGCAGGCAGGCCCGCTCGTGCACGAAGATCGGCCCCGGCAGCGGCAAGTCCTCCAGGCCGTGGAAGGCGTCGTAGGTGAACGCGATCAGCCGCTCCGGCGCGGTGATCTTCTCCAGGCACAGCCTGCAGGGCTGCGGAGTCTCCGGTACCTCCGACCACGCCGGATGACCGTAGCCGGGGGCGCGCAGGGTGCTGCGTACCTCCTTGGCGACCGACTCGTCCAGCGCCGCAATGCGATAAGCCATGCCTTGATCCTCATCCGGCACCGGCCGTGCCGCTGGCGGTAATCGGTCGGCACGTTTCGCGGTCACCGCACGGGGTACTCCGGCCGGGAGAACCTACCCGCGGCCGAGGAGGATGACGTGCAGACGACCAGGTTGCGTGAGCTGCTCACTGCCGATGGTCCCTATGACTCGGTGTACTTCGAGGACTCGCACGACACCGAGGACGCGGCCAAGCGGCTCGAGCTCACCTGGCGTGACCTGCGTGCGAACCTCGCCGAACAGGGCGCATCGGTGCCGACGCTGGACGCGATGGCCGAGGCCGTCCAGCGGGGTAGCCCGCCGGTGGGGCGCAGCGGCCGCGCGCTGATCGCCGCGAACGGCGAGGTGCTGCTGGACCGGCACCTGCCGACCCCGCCGGCAGGCACCGTGAGCAGGCATTCCGACCTGCCCTACCTGCTGCCTCTGGTCGAGTACGGCGAACCGGCGCCGGTGCACGTGATCGCCGTGGTGGACAGCACGGGCGCCGACCTGACCGCCTTCGACGCCGATGGCAACGTGCTGAGCAGTGAGACCACCCAGGGCCAGGAGCACCCGGTGCATGTGGTCACCCACGCCGGGGAGATCCGCAGGCATATGGAGGAACGGGTCGAGGAAACGGTCAAGCAGAACCTCCAGCTGGTGGCCGAGGACCTCAGCAAGCTGGCCCAGCGGGTCGGAGCCGAGCTGGTGGTACTGGCGGGCGAGGTGCAGGGGCGCTCGGCACTGCACGACGAGCTGCCGGAACAGACCCGCAGGCTCGCCGTCGAGGTCAGCTCCGGCAGCCGCGCCGAGGGCGTCGCGGACAGTGAACTGCGCAAGCACGTGCACGAACTGCTCGAGCACGCCCGGCAGGACCGGCTGGACGACACCGTGCAGCGGTTCAACGCGGAGAGCGGCCGCGCGGGTGGGCTGTCCGTGCAGGGCCTGCAGGCGACAACCACCGCGCTGCGCGAGGCCAATGTGGCCACCCTGCTGGTCAGCCCGGCCGCGCAGGACAGCGCGGCCACGGTCTTCGCCGGTTCCGGCCCAGAACAGGTGGCCCTGCAGGCGGAGGAGCTGACCGCGATCGGCGCCGAGGAGCCGGTGCGCAGGCGTGCCGACGAGGCCATCGCGGCCGCGGCGATCGCGACCGGAGCCGGGATCGTGCACACCGGTGACCGGCTGGAGCTGATGGACGGCTTCGGTGCCGTGCTCCGGCACGACTGAGCGTCGGCTGCCGGGCGATACCCAAGGATCGGAGGGGCCTGGATGCCACGAGCGTGGAACGCCAAGCGCGAACGGCAATACGAGTACATCAAACAATCCCAGCGCAAGTACGGTGCGAGCGAGGAACGCGCCGAGGAGATCGCCGCCAGGGTGGTGAACAAGGAACGCGCCCGCACCGGTGAGTCCGCGCGGGCCAGCAAGACGTCTACAAAGGACGTCTCGCCGGAGCGGCGGGGCGGCAAGCGCTCGGGGCAGCGGCTCGGGCCCGGTGGGCCCACCAGGGACCAGCTCTACAACGAGGCAAGGCAACGTGGGATCGAGGGACGATCGAAGATGACCAAGCAGGAACTACGCGAGGCCCTCGGTAAGTGACCCGGCCTAGACTGGTACCGATCGACCGACCCCCTGCCGGGCGACACGATGAGGTGAACGTGAGCGAGACCGAGCCGCCGTCGCAACGTGTCGGCGGACAAGATGATATCGAGCTACGGCTGGGTGCTGATCTGGTGCACCTTCCGCTGATCCGCTCGGTCGCGGCGAGTATTGCGATGCGCGCCGACTTCGACCTGGACACCATCGCGGATCTGCGACTCGCCGTGGATGAGGCATGTTCCACCCTGATCACCAGGGCACTCCCGGCCACCATCATGGTGTGCCGGTTCACCATCAAGCAGGACGAGCTGCGCTTCACCGGCGCGGTGAGCAGTGCGGACCAGCACACCCCCAGTACCGGCTCGTTCGGCTGGCGGGTGCTGACCACCCTGGCCGACTCGGCCGCTTCCTGGGTGGAGAGCGATGGCGACGGCACAGACGGCGCACCTGCGCACTGGGTGCACGTGGAGCTGGCCAAACGGCGGCCAGTGATTCAGGGGTGAGGAGCCACTCCGGCCCTGAGCCGGACGACTACGGCCATCTCGCGCCCCTGTTCGACCAGCTCGCCGAACTCGACCAGGACGACCCGCGGTACGCCGAACTGCGCGACGAACTGGTCACCGGCTATCTACCGCTCGCCGAGCATGTGGCACAGCGGTTCAGCGGGCGCGGCGCGGCCAAGGAGGACCTGGTGCAGGTCGCCACCCTCGGCTTGATCAACGCGGTGGACCGGTTCGACCCCGCGCACGGCTCGGACTTCCTCTCCTTCGCGGTGCCGACCGTGATGGGCGAGGTCCGCCGGTACTTCCGGGACACCGGGTGGACGGTACGGGTGCCGCGCAGGCTGAAGGAGTTACACCTTTCCATCAGCAATGCCAGCACGAAGCTGTCCCAGCGGCTGGGCCGCGCGCCGACCCCCAGCGAGCTGGCCAACCACCTCGGTCTCACCCCGAACGAGGTGTACGAGGGCCTCGAGGCAGGCAACGCCTACAACTCCATGTCCCTGGACGAGGTGCTGTCCGGGGAGACCGACAACCTGGCGCTGGGCGACACGCTCGGCGCGGACGACAGCGCGCTGGAGGGGGTGGAGAATCACGAGGCCCTCCAGCCGCTGGTCCGTGAGCTGCCGGAACGGGAGCGGCGCATCCTCGCGTTGCGGTTCGTGCACAACCTGACCCAGACCCAGATCGCCGAGCGGGTCGGGATCTCCCAGATGCATGTCTCCCGGCTGCTGGCCAGGACGCTCAGCCAGCTCCGCGACGGGCTGGCCGAGCCCCCGGCAGCCGAGGAGGACGCGGAGTAATCCCGGCCACTCCCCGACCGGGAACGGGATCAGCCTGGAACAGAGATGTCCTCCACCACATCACCGACCCGGGTCTGGTCCAGCACCCTGGCGACGTCGGCCTGCGCGACCATGCCGACCAGGTCCTGCCCGTCGATCACCGGCAGCCTGCGTACCTGGTGCTCGGACATGGTGCGCAGCACCTCGCCGACCTCGTCATCGGCACCGACGGTCACCGCCTCGCCCTGGGCCAGCTCGCCGACATGCATCGCGCGCGGGTCCTTTCCACCGGCCAGCACCTTGGTCACGATGTCCCGGTCGGTGACCATGCCCTTCAGCCGGTCGTCCTCCCCGCAGATCGGCAGCGCGCCCACGTCCAGCTCGGCCATCCGCCTGGCGGCGTCCAGCACGGTGTCGCTGGTCCGCATGCACTGCGCGTCCGGGGTCATGATGTCCCGTGCCTTGGTCATCTGGACTCCCTCCGTTGCGCGGGTCTACTCCCGGCTTACCCGCTCGCCGGGTGGCAAAACCCGGTACCGCAACCGCAGGTCACCCTCCTGCCGCAGCACCACCACCGAGCGCACCGCCGCGGCCAGCAGGAGCAACACACCGAGGTTCTCGGCGAGCTCCTCGGCGTGGTAGGTGAGCACGTAGATCGGTCCGCTCTCGCCCTCGGCGATCAGCAGACCCTGTGCCAGCTCGCCACCGAGCGCACCGGCCAGCAGCAGGGCACAGCCACCGGCGACACCCAGGGTGCCCGCCCTCGGCAGCCGGAAGGCCAGCAGCAGGAAGGCGGTGGCCACCGCGGCGCCTGCCACCAGCCCGGGCAGCAGCCAGTAGAACGGGAAGCCGTCGAAGGACACCAGCTGCCTGCCGATCCGGTCCAGCCGCTCGTGCAGCTGGGTGTGGTCGTCAAGGGACAACAGGCCGAGCACCCCGGCGCTGACGAACCAGGCCCATGCCTCGCCGGCCCGCGCGCTCCTGGCCAGGCCACCGACCACCGCGAACACCACCGCCGCGACCACCAGCAGCCCGGTACTCCACCAGGTCGGCAGGTTGCCCTCCACGAACACGTCCAGGTAGAGCTGGATCTCGCCGCGGTTGCGGGTCAGCGGGTGGTCGATCAGGGCGGGCACGGCCATGCTCGCCAGGTTCAGCGCGAGGGTGACCCCCAGCACCACCCAACCGAGCCGCCGGAAGCGCAGCTCCTGCCGGGCCGGGGTGCGGAGGTCCACCGGGTCGGTCAGCGTTGCCATCGGGTCACCCTAGAAGGTGAACGGCGGACGAACACCCCGCATGAAGAAGGTTTCATCCACTGCTCAGCGGGTCATCATCCGCCGCGCCGAGGGTGGCCCCCATGGATACCGCACTCTCCCTGCTCACCGGCGATCCGGCGGGTGAGCTGATCGAGGCCGTGCTCGGCGCGGCAGGCGGGCGGCCGCAGCACTGGGCGGCGGTCCAGGTCGAGCACCAACCGGGCAGCCGCACCACGGTGAGCTACACGGTGCGGGTGCGCTGGGCGGACGGCTCGGTCAGCACGGAGACCCTCGGCGCCTGCTCCGGCACTCTGCCCGCGGGGGTGGCCCGGCTCGGTGACGGCCGGACCGAGATCGGCATGTGGCGGTTCCCGTGCGACCCCGAACTGCCCGCGCTGCCCCTTGCCTGCGATCCGGACGGGCTGGCGGGCCTGCTGGGCAGCAGGCCGGAGCGGCTGCGGGTACGGGCCTACCGGCCGCGCAGGCGGGCCGTGGTGGAGGCGGGGCTGCCCGGCGGGCGCACGGTGTTCGTCAAGGTCCTCCGCCCGGACCGGGCACGCGGGCTGCACGAACGGCACCGGCGCGCGGTGGCCGCGGGCTGCCCGGTGCCCGACTCGCTTGGCTGGAGCGAGCGCGGGTTGGTGCTGCTGCCCGGACTCCCCGGCCGCGGCCTGCGCGCCGAGCTGGTCGAGGGGCGCGCCGCCCTGCCAAGGCCTGCGACGATCGTGGCGGTGCTGGACACGCTGCCGGAACTCGGCACGCGCTTGCGGCCGACCTGGGGGCAGCGGGCGCCGTACTACGCGGAGGTGCTGGCCGGTACCGCCCCCGAGCTGGCCGGGCAGGCCAGGGCGATCGCGGCGATGGTGCGGCACGAGCGGCCGGAGGGTCCCCCCGTGGCCGTGCACGGGGACTTCTACGAGAACCAGCTGCTGGTCGCGGACGGCCGGGTCAGCGGCCTGCTCGATCTGGACACCCTCGGCACCGGCGAGCGCCTGGACGACGCCGGGTGCCTGCTGGCGCACCTCGCGCTGCTGGCAAGGCTGCACCCGCGGGCCGCGACCCGGATCGAGGGCTTCGGCCGCGAGCTGGCCACCCGGCTCGGCCGCGAACTGGGTCCGGCGGCGCTGGCCAGGCGGGTGGCCGCGGTGCTGCTGTCCCTGGCCACCGGCCCGCACCGGGTGCGGGAGCCGGACCGCGCCCGCAAGGCTGCGGACCGGCTCGCCCTGGCACAGCGCTGGCTGGACCGGGGCGGTTGGTGAGGAGGCCTTCATCAGCAGTGGGGATCTCGTTTCATCAACGCTCGCGATCGTGAAAGGGACAGCCAAGCGGTTCCCCGAGAAGGAGGAAGCACCATGAACGGCAAGCGCACCTGGGTCGTCGCGGGCGCCACCCTGGCCATCGCCGGGTTCGGCACCACCGTGGCACTGGCGGCCGACGGCTCCGGCGAGACCACCCTGCGGGACCAGCGGGACGCCCCCCTCGTGCAGCAGGTCCAGCCGCAGCCGGCCCCAGCCGCGCACGCGGACACCGCGGACGGCGCCGACACCGCCGGTTCCGCGACCTCGCCCGCCGACCCGGCCGACAGCGCGAACACGGCCGACAGCCCGGACGGGCCGGACAGCGCGAACAGCCCCGGCTGAGCCGGGCACGCGGAAAGAGATCGTTTCGCCTCGATCATCAGCGGGTACATACTTGCTGGTAGAACGAGTGAGGAGCTGGAGCATGAGCGATCCCGGTTGGCGGCAGCCGATGCTGGCGACGCTGACCGGTGATCGCTTCTCCGACGAGAACTGGATCTTCGAGCGCAAGCTGGACGGGGTGCGGGCGATCTGCGCGCGGGACGGCGGAACCCCGCGGCTGTGGTCCCGCAACCACAAGCCGATCGAGGCGAGCTACCCGGAGATCGTGGACGCGCTGGCCGCGCATGGTGGCCCCCGGTTCATCGCCGACGGGGAGATCGTCGCCTTCGAAGGGGAGCAGACCAGCTTCGCCCGGCTACAGCAGCGGATCCACCTCACCGAACCGGTGCGCATCGAGGCCACCGGGGTGCGGGTGTACTACTACCTGTTCGACCTGCTGGCCTTCGACGGGCACGACGCCTCCCCGCTGCCGCTGCGCCAGCGCAAGCAACTGCTGCGGGACGCCTTCGAGTTCACCGACCCGCTGCGCCTTTCCGAGCACCGCAACGGCGACGGCGAGGCCTACTACCGGAAGGCCTGCGCCTCCGGCTGGGAGGGTGTGATCGCCAAGCGGGCGGACTCGCCGTACCAGGGCGGCCGTTCCCGCGACTGGCTGAAGTTCAAATGCGTGGCCGACCAGGAGTTCGTGGTCGGCGGGTTCACCGAACCGGCAGGCTCGCGGGTGGGTTTCGGCGCCTTGCTGCTCGGCTACTACGAGGGCGACCGGCTGCGCTACGCGGGCAAGGTGGGCACCGGCTACGACACCAGCACCCTGCGCAGCCTGCGGGCCCGGCTGGAGGACCTGCGGCAGCAGGAGTCGCCGTTCGGCGAGCCGGTCGGCGAACGCGGCCACTGGGTGCGACCGGAGCTGGTGGTGCAGGTGGGGTTCACCGAGTGGACCGAGGACGGCAGGCTGCGGCACCCCCGCTACACCGGGCTGCGCGAGGACAAGCGCGCGACCGAGGTGGTCCGCGAGGCCTGAGCGGGGCTTACGGGCCCTACGATCATGACGTGACCAGGGCACGGCTTTCCGGGCGGTTCCGGACCGTACTGCGCACCAGCCTGGGCTTCGCCGCGCTGGGCTTCGGCGCGAGCATCTGCGGTGCCGGGGTGGTGTTCCTGCTGCTGGCCCTGCAGGGCATCCCCAGCGGGGTCGGCGGCAACGACTGGACCCTGGTCGTCTGCTCGGCGGGCTATGTAGCACTGTCCCTGCTGGCAGGCACGGTGTGGACGGGGGTGCTGCAGCGCCGCACCGCCATCTGGTTCCTGTTCGGCCGCCCGCCCTCGCCGGAGGAGGCACGCAGGGCGCTGCGGTTACCGGTGGATCTCGCGCTGGTCAGCGGGACCCTGTGGTCCATCGGCGCCGCCGGGCTGGGGATCCTCACCGCCGTGCTCGGCAGTGGCTGGGACGCAGGCGGGGTCACCCTCACTATCGCGCTCGGCGGGCTGACCACCGTGGGGCTCACCTACCTTGCCGCCGAATGGGTGGCCCGGCCGGTGATGACCTTGGCGCTGGACGTCGCGCCGCCCACCGGGAACCTGCCCACCACGGTGCTCACCCGGCTGGTGCTGACCTGGATGCTGGCCAGCGGGGTGCCGCTGCTGGGCGTGCTGTTGCTGGCCGCCCCGCCCTATCTCGGCACGGACGACCCGACCACCAGCCTGCTGCTGCTCGGCGCGATCGGGCTGGTGGTGGGCGCGATGGCCACCGGACTGCTGGCCAAGGCGGTGGCCGCACCGCTGCACCGGCTGCGCACCGCGCTGGACGAGATCGCACGCGGGCGGATGGACGTCTCGGTGCCGGTGGACGACGCCAGCGAGATCGGCATGCTGCAGAACTCGGTCAACGAACTGGTCGCCGGGCTGCGCGAGCAGGAACGGATGCGGGACCTGTTCGGCAGGCACGTCGGCGCGGAGGTGGCCCGGCACGCGCTGGAGCACGGTGCCTCGCTGTCCGGGGACGTGCGCGAGGTGACCGCGCTGTTCGTGGACGTGGTGGACTCCACCGCGCTGGCCTACCGGCTGCCACCGCCGGAGCTGGTCCGCAAGCTGAACCAGCTGTTCTCCTGCGTGGTGGACGCGGTGAACACCCACGGCGGCCTGGTGAACAAGTTCCAGGGCGACGCCGCGCTGTGCGTCTTCGGGGCGCCCACCCGGCTGTCCGACCCGGCCACCTCGGCGCTGCGGGCCGCCCGCGCCATCCGGGACGCGGTGCGCGCGGCCGGGGAGCTGGACCTCGGTATCGGGGTGGCCTGCGGGCCCGCGTTCGCCGGGCAGCTCGGCACCAGCAGCAGGCTGGAGTACACGGTGATCGGCGACGCGGTGAACGAGGCCGCCCGGCTCACCGAGCACGCCAAGCGGGTGCCGGGACGGATCCTTGCCAGCGACGCGGTACTGGACGCCTGTGGTGGGGGCGAGCGTGCGCACTGGAGCTGGCACGCCACCGTCCAGCTGCGCGGCAGGCAGTCCGCCACCGGGACCTGGGCCGACGAACCCTGACCCGATGCGACGGCGCGAAGCGGGTCCGCGCCGGGACGCTACCCGAGTTTGGTCAGGTCGACGGCCTCCTTCGCGGGGTTGAACCCCTCGGGCGGAATCCCGGCGGTTGAGCTCAGCCAGGTTCCCCGGTCTTTGGGGCGGACGGCTCGATCCTCCAGCAGAAGGGCCACGTAGCAGCCGTAGTCGATGGCGAAACCGTCGTAGAGCGCACCCGGTTGGTGCCGGTCGACGATGCCGCGGCGGAGCAGATGCAGCAGTCGCGCGTCGTGCAGCTCGTCGATCACCTCGTTGCGGAGATCCGGCGATTGGGCGAGCAGGAACGTGCGGGAGCGGCGACGGCCGACGACCTCGTCGACGAGCAGCCGCAGCATCCGGCCTGCGGCATGGTTGGCGGTCAACGCGGTCTGCTTGTCCCGCAGGTACCAGTCCCTGGCGGCGAGCCGGACGTCCGGCACACCTACCGGTGCGTCGTGGGCGTGCTGCGCGGCCAGCGCCGCGATGTTGATCGCGTCGCGAGGCAGGCCCTCGGCCGCCCTGACCAGTTCAGCGAAGGCATCCCGGCGGAACACCTCGGCCAGCAGGCGATCGGCGTCCGCGGGTGGGTCGCTGATCATGGTGGTCAGCAGCGCGGCGACGTGATTGAAGAAGAGCCGCCCGAAGAACTCCCGTGCCGCGGTGCGTTTCTGGTCGAAGAGCAGCACGTCGTCGAGACTGACCGCGGAGGCGGCGTCGGCGCCGACCTCGATGCCGAGGTAGGACCCCGGTCCGGAACGCACGGAGAACGTCGAGCGGCGCTCGATCGCGGCGATCTTGACGGTGAGGCCTGTTGCCGGCAGCACACACCGCCGCAGCAGATCGGCCAGCAGGGGTTGCAAGTCCACCGGAACGCTGCTCCATTCGTCGAGCAGCAGCCATATCCGGGCTCGGCCAAGCGAGGCGGCCACGCGGTGCAGCGCGCGGCTCAGCGGGCCGAACACGACGTGATGGCGCTCGATACCGGTACGGCGCAGCCTGCGCTGGGCGCTCGCCGCGGCTCGCCGTTCGATCTGTACCGAGCCACCCGTGGCCGTGCCCAGGGTCATACCAGCGCTGGTTTCCGCCGAGTCGTTGCGGGTGGTTTCCCGTTCCACCTCGCCGACGACCTCGACGGCGGTGGCTGCTGCTGCCAGGTCGTCCAGCGCCCTGAGCAACCGATCCTGGTCACCGACCTCGCGCTCGAACAGCACGGTCAGCAGCTGCTCGTGGATGGCTTCGAGGGTGTCGACAAGCAGCTGGGTGCCACGAACGGAGAGGCTCTGGGTGCTGTCGGCATAGAGCCCGCTCGCCGCGCCGATCGTACGGAGATCGACGTATACCGCCACGTCCCCTGCCCGTTCGACGAGATCGCTCAGGTAGAGCAGGGCGTGCGTCTTCCCGGTCCCGCGCCGCCCGTAGAGGATCTGATGGTCGGCGGAGTGCAGCATTGCCGCGAACGATCCGGCCGCGACGTACGTTGCGGCGAGCGTGCTGCGGTCCACGCTCTCCGCCCGCCGCGGAATCCGCATCAGTGCCTGGTTGAGGTGCGTCTGGCGAGCCGGCTTCATCCGACTCAGCCTGCCGGGCACGCCGACCGCCCCGACAGCCGCCGACCCGGTGACCCGCGCCGCGCAGCGTGACGAGCCTCGGCACCGCGGCTACCCGTCCTGGCGGTCACTCCCCGCCGCGGGGTGACTCCACCTTCGGCAGGTCCGGCCAGTGCAGCGCGGTGGAACCCCAGGTGAGGCCCGCGCCGAACGCGCTGACCAGCACCCGGTCTCCGGCTCGCAACGAGCCGGCAACGCAGGCGTCGGTCAGCGCCAGCGGGATCGAGGCTGCGCTGGTGTTGCCGGTACGGTCCACATTGACCACCAGACCGTCGGCGGACAGCCCGAGCTGCTTGGCGACCGCGTTCAGGATCCGGATGTTGGCCTGGTGCCCGACGAACCGGTCCACCTCACCGACCGACCAGCCCATCCGGTCCAGCACCGCGCGGGACGACTCCGCCATCCTGGCGCTGGCCTGGCGGAACACCGCGGTGCCCTGCATGGCAAGGAAGTGCTCCCGCGGGTCCGCCGACCGGCGTTGCTTCGCCCCGCCTGCGGGGACCACCAGCAGGTCGGTCAGCTCCCCGTCGCTGTGCAGGTCGAACGGGCCGAGCGCGCCGAGTTCCTCGGCGGTGCCCGCACGCAGCACCACCGCTCCCGCTCCGTCCCCGAAAATCGGCACCGTGCTGCGGTCGTCGGGGTCCAGCAGGGTGGTGAACGCGTCCGAGCCGATCACCAGCACGCGGCCTGCCACCCCGCCCGCGATCAGACCGGCTGCGGTGGCGAGGGCGTAGACGAAGCCACTGCACACCGCGTTGACGTCGAAGGCGGCCACCCCGCCCAGCCCCAGCTTGCTGGCCACCTCGGGGGCACTGGCCGGGCACAGGTAGTCCGGGGTCGCGGTGGCCAGCACCAGTGCGTCCACGACATCGGAGCCCGCCGACCGCAGGGCACACTTACCCGCCTCCACGGCCATGTCGACTGTGGACAGTCCGGGTTCGACCACGTGCCGCTCGCGGATGCCGGTCCGGTTGCGGATCCACTCGTCCGAGGTGTCCAACCGCTGCTCGAGTTCGGCGTTGTCCACTACCCGGGGCGGCAGCCAGCCGCCGAGTCCAGTCACCACCGCCGCGCGACGCGCGTCCTGCATCGGCACCGGGATTGTCCCTCCAAGTCGGCGAGTGGAAAGGGGAACTCTCTCGATACCAGCCCCCTTGGTATTTCTACGGCCTACCAATCGGTAAACCCTCGCCCGTGTGACCCAAGTCTCAACATGAGCACCTTTCACTTCACAGTGGAGTGCGGTAATGGGCGAGGGACACTTCCTGTTCAGCAGGCCGGAAAGTGACCGGAATTCACTCTAATGTGCAGGTCATGAGCACGGAGGAACTCAGCCCGCGCGCGCTGAACCGCGCGCTGCTCGCCCGCCAGCTGCTGCTGCGCCGGGAGCGGCACACCGCCATCGAGGTGATCGAGCACCTGGTCGGTATGCAGGCCCAGAACCCGGACCCGCCGTTCTACGGGCTGTGCAGCCGGATCGAAGAGTTCGACCCCGCGGAGGTGAACGCCCTGGTCACCGAACGCGAGGTGGTCCGCACGACGGTGCTGCGCGGGACCATCCATCTGGTTTCCGCGCGGGACTGCCTCGAGTTACGCCCACTGCTGCGGCCGGTGCTGGAGCGCATGCTGCGCGGCAGCCAGTGGGGTGCGGCGATCCGCGGCATGGACCTGAACGAACTGGCCGAGGCCGGCCGCGCGGTGCTGGCCCGGCAGCCCAGCACGCCTGCCGAACTCGGCGAGCGTCTGCGGGAGCGCTGGCCGGACCGGGACGGGCGGGCCATGGCCAACGCCGTGCAGGCGCTCACCCCGCTGGTCCAGCTCCCACCGCGGGGCCTGTGGGGCAGCTCCGGACGTCCGGTGAACACCACGGTCGAGGCCTGGCTCGGCCGCGGCGCGCACGAAAGCCCCGACATCGAGCGGATGGTGCTGCGCTACCTCGGCGCGTTCGGACCGGCGAGCGTGCGGGACATCCAGGCGTGGTGCGGACTGACCGGCCTCGGCGAGGTGGTGCGGCGGCTGCGCCCCCTGCTGCGCGAGTTCACCGGCCCTGGCGGAACCCGGCTGTGGGACCTGCCGGACGCACCCCGGCCGGATCCGGCGACCCCGGCCCCGCCCCGGCTGCTCGCCCCGTTCGACAACGTGCTGCTCTCCCATGCCGACCGCGGCCGGATCATCAGCGAGCCGGACCGGGCCCGGGTGTTCACCAAGAACGGCCTGATCAGGGGCACGGCCCTGGTCGACGGATTCGTCTGTGGCATGTGGAAGACCAGCACCGCCCGCGGGGAGACGACGCTGGAGATCGAACTGTTCCGCGAAGTGTCCATAAAGGACATCAGGGCACTGGAACGGGAAGGCCGGAGGCTGCTGGCCATGGTGTCGCCGGGCACGGAGCGGCCGCGGATTCGCTGGCATCACCCCAATGGGTCAGCACCTAAGTAGCATCAGCCGGTTTACCCCCGTTAACCTGCTGCCTACGCTTCCTTCAGCGCCGCGTACCCTGCCGCGGCGCCCGAAGGAGAGCCATCATGGTCGCCCTGCTCGACGGCTCGGCCGCGCTCGTCGGACGCGCGCGGGACTTGGGGATACTCCGCGATGTGCTCGGCAAGCGCCCCTCGGTCGCGCTGGTGGCCGGTGAGGCCGGGATCGGCAAGACCAGGCTGGTACGGGAACTGGTGCGGCTGAGCGAGTTCCGTGCCGACAACCTGCTGCTCGGTGCCTGCCAGCCCGCACGGGACCCCTTCCCCTACGGCCCGGTGCTGGACGCGCTGCGCCGGGCGGGCGGGCTGGACCCACTGGGCCCGCTGAGCTCGGTGGCCGGGGTCCTGCGCCCGCTACTGCCGGAGATCGCCGAGGCGCTGCCCGCGCGCCCGGAGCCGTTACCGGACCGCGCCGCCGAGCGACACCGGCAGTTCCGCGCGATCCGCGAGGTGCTGGCGGCCTGCGGCCGCGCCCTGCTGGTCATCGACGACCTGCAGTGGGCCGACCCGCTCACCCGCGAGGTGCTGCGGTTCCTGCTCGCCGATCCGCCGGACCGGCTCGGCATCCTGCTGGCCTACACCGACACCGAACTGCCCCCTGGCGGGCCGCTGGAGGCACCGGCGCGGATCGCCGTCGGCGTGCCGACCGTCCGGATGCGACTGCGCCCGCTGGACCCGCGCGAGGTGCACGCCCTGGCCGCTACCGTCCTCAATGAATCCACAGTGGATAAAGAGTTCACCGGGAAGCTGCACGACCGCACCGCAGGAATCCCTTTCGTGGTCGAGGAGACCCTGCGGGCGCTGAGCGCTTCCGGAGCGCTGGTGGCCGAGGGCACGGGCGGCCGGGCGGTGGCCGAACTGCCCGTGCCTGCGCCGCTGCGCGAGGCCGTGCAGGCCCGGATGGCCGCGCTGCCCGGCCCGGCGGCCACGCTGGCCAGGGCGGCCGCGGTGCTCGGCACGCCGACGGACGCCGGCACGATCGGTGCCCTGTGCGGACTGCGCACCGGCAGGCTGGGCGCCGCACTGACCGCCGCGGTGCGCGGCGGGGTGCTGCACCAGGTAACCCAGGACCGCTACGGCTTCCGGCACGACTTCGCGCACACCGCGGTGTACGAGTCGATCAGTCCGCCGGAACGGGAGCTGTTGCATAACAAGGCGATCGAGGTGCTCGGCGCGGGTGCGGATCCACCGCTGGCGCAGCTGGCCCGGCACGCGCGGGCAGCAGGGCACCTACCGCAATGGCTGCACTACGCCGAGGCCGCGGTGGAGCGAGCGATCGAGGCCGGGCAGACCTCGGCGGCACTGGACGTGTTGCAGGAGCTGCTGGCGGGCCCGCTCGGCGCCGGGGACGTGGAACGGTTCGCGGTGCGGCTCAGCGAGATCGCGCTGCGCGCGCACCGGCCGGAGCTGATCGGGACGTTGCGCAGGGTGGTCGACCGGGGTGAGCTCGGCGGGCTCGCCAGGGGCCGGATCCGGCTCAACCTCGGGCTGCTGCTGGTGCGGCTGCCGGGGCGGCTGCTACGCGCGCGGGCAGAGGTGGAGCAGGCGGTCGCCGAGCTGGCCGACCGGCCGGACCTGGCCGTGCGCGGGTACAACCTGCTCGCCATCCCGCTGGAGGGGCTGGCCCCGCTGGTCTGGCACGAACACTGGATGTCCGAAGTGGACGCGGTGTTCCCGGAGCTGGCGGACCCCGAGCTGCGGCTCGCGCTGCGGGCCGACCGGATCGCCTGCCGGGCGCATGTCGGCGACGGCGCGGCCTGGCGGGAGTTCGAGGGCATGCCGGACACCGCCCCCACCGCGGGCGAGCGGGTGCAGCTGGCGCGGCTGTGGTGCAACCTCGCCGACGCGCAGTCCTGGATCGGCAGGCTGGACCGGGCCGCCGAGCTGCTGGCCGGTGGGGTGCGGATGGCCGAGGAGGCGGGCGCGCTGTTCGCAGGCAGCGTCGCGGGCGGCTCGCGGCTGCGGCTGGACTGGCTCACCGGCGAGTGGACCGGCCTGGCCGAACGCGCGGAGTCGATCCAGCAACGTTGTGCCGATGTCGGGCCGGTGGTGGCGGAGGCCCAGCTGGTGCGCGGGGCGCTCGCCGCGGTGCGGGGCGAGTTCGAAGCGGCACGGCGGCTGTTGCGGGCCAGCGGGCTGACCAAACCGCAGGGTGCCGTGCTGCCGGTGGTGCTTTCCGCTGCGGGCATGCTCACCAGGGTGCTGCTGGCGGGTGAGGACGTCCGTGGCGCGGCCGAGGTCGCCGGGCACGGCCTGCGCCTCGCCCGGCGCAAGGGGGTCTGGGTGTGGGCGGCCGAACTGCTCCCGCCAGCCGCACGGGCCTATGCGCTCGCCGGGCGGTTGCCCGAGGCCGAGGCCGCCGTTGCGGAGTTCGCCGCGGGCATCACCGGCCGGGACGCGCCACTGGCGCACACCAGCCTGGTGGCCGCGCGGGCGGTGTTACTGGAGGCAAGGGCCGAGCACAAGCGGGCGGCGGCGGCCTTCGAGGAGGCGGCCAGCGGCTACCTGGCGTTGCCCATGCCATACCCCGCCGCGGTATCCACCGAGGAGGCGGCCTGCTGCCTGCTGGCCGCCGGTGCGCAGGGCGGCGTGGACGGGCTGCGCTCGGCCGCGGAGGCCTACTCCCGCCTCGGCGCGACCAGGGACGCCGGCCGCTGCCGGTACGCGCTGCGCGAACTCGGCGCCTGGCGCCCTTCCCGCCGGGGCCGGCGCGGCTACGGTGACCAGCTCTCGCCGAGGGAACGCGAGGTGGCCGCGATGCTGGCCTGTGGCCGTACCAACCGGGAGATCGCCGAGGGCCTGTTCCTCTCCCCGCGCACGGTGGAGCAGCACGTCACCCGCGTGCTGCGCAAGCTCGGTCTGCGTTCCCGTACCGAGGTCGGCAAGCAGGCCCCGCAGAAGGCCAGCTGACCCGCCCGGGCCGGATGTGGACGGCCAACGCGTGCGCGTGGACGGCAAACGCGTGCGCGTAGGCGGCAAACACGCGCATCCGGTGTGTTTGCCGCCCACATCCGCGTGTTTGCCGGCCACATGCGTGCTTTGGCCGTCCACATCCGGGTCAGCGGGGCAGGAACGCCTCCGGGAAGATCCGCAACTCCGCCTGGTCGGTGCGCAGCTGGGTGGTCTGCGGGGAACCGGTGTCGCCGAACTCGGTGAAGTCGGTGAACTCCGACAGGTCGTGCGATTCGATGAAGTCCTGCAGGCTCGGGATCCGGATCCGGACCTCCTCGCGCGGTTCCTCGGCGGGTTGCGTCGATGGCGGCCGCGCGTCGCTGCGGAGGACCGGGCGTTCGGCCTCGGCCTCGGTCTCCGGGGCGACGGCCGGTTCGCGGCGTGGCGCAGGCTCCGGCTCGACGGGTCGCGGGGTGGACTCGGTGCGGGCGCTGGTCCTCGGCTCCGGCGAGTCCGGTGCGGGCTTCGGCGGGATCTCGGCCACCGGTGCCGGTGTGCTGGTGGTCGGCTGCGCCCGCCCGTCCGAGGCGTCGGCAGGGGTGTTGCGCTGGTAACCGGTTCCGTAGACGCCGCTGACCAGCACCACGAACATGAGCGCGCCCGCGGCCCATGCGACCACCCCGGCACGGCCGATCTCGCGGGGCCGGGACACCGGCTCGAACCAGTCGGCGGGCGGGTGGTCCGCGGGATACGGCTGCGCCAGCAGCGAATCCTCCGGTTCGGCCGCGGAAGGCTGCCTGCGCCTGCCCGGCAGGCTGGCCGCCAGGATGCCGGTGCGGTCGCGCAGTTCGGCGACGGAATCGGTGTCCTGCCCCCCACTGCCCGGCCTGTTCGGCAGGACCGTGCGCGCCATCAGCTACCTCCATCGACGTGCGCCGCCGACCGCCGGCAGACAAACTGGCCGACCGAGCCGTTTCGAGCGTCCCCATACCACCGAACGTGATCGCCCTTGACATCGCGACCAGCGACCGGTTACTAAATGCTGTTTACCGGCTACCGGAGCGCTTGTCACTACCGCGCGGCCGAGCCGAGACAATAAACGACTCGATAGAGTGAATATCCGCGCGCCCGGTCAACTTTCGGTCGGAGTGGGCGGCCTCGGGGAGCGGGCCGTCAGCCCGACAGACTTACCCGGCGGAGTAACTGGGCGTTGAGCGCCACCACGATCGTGGACAGGCTCATCACCACGGCGCCCACCGCAGGCGGCAGCACGAACCCGACCGAGGCGAGCACACCGGCAGCCAGTGGCACGGCCACCACGTTGTACCCCGCAGCCCAGCCGAGGTTCTGCCACATCTTCCGGTAGCTGGCAACGGAAAGCCTGCGCACCGCGAGCACCCCGCGCGGGTCGTCGGAGACCAGCACCACCCCGGCCGACTCGATCGCCACATCGGTGCCCGCCCCGATCGCGATGCCGACATCGGCCCTGGCGAGCGCGGGTGCGTCGTTCACCCCGTCGCCGACCATGGCCACCCGGTGGCCACGCTCCTGCAGCCGCGCCACGGCGGAATCCTTGTCCTGCGGCAACACCTCGGCGAACACCTCGTCCACGCCGAGGTCGGCGGCCACCGACTCGGCGACGTTGCGGGCATCCCCGGTGATCAGCACGACCCGGACCCCCTCGGCATGCAGCGCGTCCACGGCCTGCCTCGACTCCGGGCGGATCTCGTCGGCCAGCGCCAGCGCACCGATCACCACCCCGTCCCGCAGCACGTGCAGCACGGTCGCGCCCCGGTCCGCGAGCGCCCGGGTACGCTGCTCGAGCCGCGCGGGCGGCTCGGCCCCGTAGTGCCGCAGCAACGAGGGCCCGCCGACGGCGATCTCCTTTCCGTCCACTGTGGCTACCACGCCACGACCGGTCAGCGAGCGGAAATCCGTTGCCCTGGGCGGATTCGCACGCTCCCTGGCGGCGTCCACAATGGCCGTCGCCAGTGGATGCTCCGAGTCGTACTCGGCAGCTGCGGCCAGTCCCAGCACGGTGTCCTCGTCGGCCTTGTCGCCCGCCAGCACCTCGGTCACCGCAGGGCGTCCCTTGGTGAGGGTGCCGGTCTTGTCGAACAGCACCGCGTCCACGGAACGCATCCGTTCCAGCGCCAGCCGATCGGTGACCAGGATGCCCGCGCGGGCCGACATTCCGGTGGAGATCGCGATCACCAGCGGAATCGCAAGGCCGAGGGCATGCGGGCAGGCGATCACCAGCACGGTGACGGTGCGCTCGACGGCATCCGAGGCCGCCCCGAGCAGGGACCAGACCAGGTAGGTGAGCACCCCCGCCAGCAGGGCGAACCAGAACAGCAGCGCGGCCGCGCGGTCGGCCAGGGCCTGTGCGCGCGAACGGGAGCCCTGGGCGTCGGCGACCAGCCGCCGGATCCCGGCCAGCGCGGTGTCCTCGCCGACCGCGTCCACCCGGACCCTGATCGCCGAGTCGGTGGCCACGGTTCCGGCGACGACCTGGTCGCCATCGGCCCTGCGCACGGTGCCCGACTCGCCGGTGACCATGGACTCGTCCAGCTCGGCAGCGCCTTCGACCACGGTGCCGTCGGCAGGCACCCGGCCCCCGGAACGGACCAGCACCAGGTCCCCGACCCGCAGCTCGGTCAGCGCGACCGGCTGCACCTCGCCGTCGTCCCGCACCCGTTCCGCCTCGTCCGGCAGCAGTTCGGCCAGCGCCTCCAGTGCGCCGGACGCCTGGCCGAGGGCACGCATCTCCACCCAGTGCCCGAGCAGCATGATCACGACCAGCAGCGCGAGCTCCCACCAGAAGTCCAGCTGGAGCCCGCCGACCCCGAGCGAGGTGAGGCCGCTGGCGATGAAGGCCACGCTGATCGCCAGCGCGACCAGGGTCATCATCCCCGGCTGCCGCTGGCGCAGCTCGCCGACCGCGCCGGAAAGGAACGGCCAGCCACCGTAGAGGAAGACGACCGTGCCCAGTACCGGCGCGATCCAGCCCGCCCAGGAGGGGATCTGGTAGCCGAGCAGGTCGGCGACCATATGACTGCCGGCGACCACCGGGACGGCAAGGCCGAGGCTCAGCCAGAACCGGTCCCGGAAGACCGCGGCGTGGTCACCGTGCCCGTGCTCGTGTTCGTGCTGTCCGGTTTCGTGTCCGGCATGCGTGTCCATCACGCCGGACACAATACCCCTACAGGGTATGTTGGCAACTCGGCGAACGCGGCGACGCCCGCGGTGGTGGATCCACCACCGCGGGCGTCGTACCTGGTCAGCCCGCCTGGCCGCCGGTCCGCTCGGCGATCCAGCCGGTGTAGGAGGTCACATCGGTGTAGATGCCGGGCAGTTCCGGGCAGCTGGCGGTCTGCCCCCGGCTGGTGGCACCGACCAGCACCCACCTGCCGCCGCTGCGGACCACGGCGGGACCACCGGAGTCGCCGTAGCAGGAGCTGCCTTCGCCGCCCTTGTTGTCCATGCACAGCTCGCTGTCCGGGTCGAACCCGCTGCCGCAGCGGCTGTCGGCGGCGATCGTGGTGTCCAGCTGTTGCAGCGTGACCGGCGCGGGCCCGCAGCCACGGGTGGGGCAGGTCAGCCCCCAGCCGAGTTCCCTGACCTCGGCACCCGGCGCGGGAGAGCTGCCGATCTCGATCGGCTCCGCGGCCACCGGCGCGGCCAGCCGCGCCAGCGCGATGTCGTACTGGCCCGGCCCGCGCCAGGACCAGTTCTCGTGCGGGATGAACTCGGCCACCGCCGCGACCTCGCCGCCGCTGGTGCGGTCGGTGCTGCCGATCCGGTACTGCCACCGGGCAGGGTCCACGGCCCGGTCGGTGCTCGGGTCGGTCACGCAGTGTGCGGCGGTCACCAGCCACCGCGCACTGATCAGCGAGGCGCCGCAGTTGTGCCTGCCGTCCGTGGTCTGCATACCCGCCATGAAGCCGTAGGTCTCGGTCGCGTCCACGCCGCCCACGATGAACGGCTGCGCCCCGGAGTCCCGCTCGGCGCCGGTGGCGGGCGCCACCAGGCCGAGCGTTATGGCCGAGCCTGCCAGCAGGGCCGCGGCGAGTGCGCGCTTCCTCATCGAGCTTCTCCTTCCCACCGGCGACGATCACCGGCGTCCCCACGAAAGAGTGAGCGAGCCGACGCGCCCGGTCACCAGACGAAAGTCGGCGCCCGTTCCCACCGCACGCACGTTCACACCACACCCCCCGGACGGGGGATGCGCTCACCTCGGCGACAAAACCCGGGATCGGAATTAGTCATGCGGGGTACAAATAAAACGGAACGATAACCCGGAACGAACAATGCGCCCGAATCGGCCTTGTGGCGGGCAACACACAACTGTAACCTACCCATTGGTAGGTACACCCTGCGAAAACTCTGTGACCAAAGTCTGTATTCGCGTCTGCTCGTCATGCAGGAGATTTCCATGCTGAATGGTTCACGCAAGAGATCAAGACCCTGGCACCGGCTCGCGGCGACCTGCGGGGCCGCGGTACTGGTCAGTGGCCTGCTGAGTGCCGGAACGGCCGCCGCCGCACCGGTCACCTTCAACTACGACGTCACCGGTGGCACGGCTACGGTCGAGAAACTCGGCTCCACCCTGGAACTGGGCCAGGGCAGCCTGTCCGCGCACATCGACGTGGCGTCCGGTGAATTCGTCGCCGACCTCGACATGGACACGGCACATGGCGAGTTCACCGTATTCGGTTTCGTTCCGGTGAGCGCCGACCTCGATTTGATCCCACAGGGTCAGACGACCGGAAAAATTGACGGCGGCTCGGTGACAGCGGAGGCCAATGTCACCCTGAAACTGAGTAATGTGAAGGTGGCGGGTGTGCCCGCGTTCATCGGGGACAACTGCCGGACCAAGACCCCAGCCACCGTTTCGCTGGCCTCGGCCCCCGGCTTCAACCCGCTGGTCGGCGGTGACCTGCTCAGCACGTTCACCATCCCGAAGTTCAGTGGCTGCAAGGTACTCACCGTCATCCCCTGGGTAGCCGACCTCGCGCTGGACGCCCTGATCGCAGGCCCGGACAACGACCTGAAACTCACCCTCGCCTGGGCGAACTGATCGGCCGCCGGGGCGCGCAACCCGCGCCCCGGCCTTAGGCGCTGTTTAAGAAGGTGGCTGCCTGAGGTGATGCGCGGGCGCGCGCCTTCTTAAACACGGCCTTAGCGCGGCACCAGTCCGGTGATCTTCCAGCGGCCGTCCATCCGCTCGGCGTCCACGCTCAGCACGGCCGCGGTGGCGTTGCTCTTGCCGGTGTCCACTCTGGTGGCCGTCTGGTCAAGGAACACCAGCAGATGCGCACTGGACGAGTCCACGGTCCGCACCCCGCTGACCGAAACCGTGGTGGACAGCACCAGCTTCTGCTCCGGCGCCTTGTCCCGCACCTGACCGAACAGCAGGTCGTAGTCCTGCACCGCGGAACCGGCCAGCACCTGCTCGGCCGCCCGCTCGGTGGCCGCCATATCGTCGTAGGAATAGGAAAAGACCCGTTCCAGCGCCTCGCCGACCTGCCCGCTCACCTCGGTGGTCAGGCCGGTGTCCACCAGGGCGGCGTTGCCGTCCGCCCCACCGGAGGCCGCGGCCCGTGCCTCGGCAAGGAACCAGGACCCGAGCCCCACCAGCACCGCCGCGGTCAGCACCAGCAGCACCGGGGTTCCGGGCCCGCGCCGCGGGCGCGGCAGTCGCCACAGTCTCGCCAGTCTCGACACCGCCACTCTCCTCACTCGCCGCCGACACCGACCGCGCTCAACGCGCTCAGCTTCCAGCCGTCATCGGTACGGCGCAGTTCCACCTGGAACCGGTTGCGCCGTACCGCGGGCTCGGCACCCTCCTTGGTCACGGTGATCTCCACGGCGGTGATCACGGTGGCGGACCCGGCGCGCTGATCCAGCTCGGTCACCGCGGCGTCCACCACCTTCCCGCGGGTGGAGGTCCGCGCGCCGGTGATCCGCTCCCTGGTTCGCTGGGCGTCCTGCACCAGGCTGTCCCGCAGCGCCCCGGTCGCCGAATCGCGCCACCGGCTCATCCCCTCATCGAACCGGGTGTGGTCCATGGTGGTGAGGTTGGTGACGCCCTGCTCGCCTACCCGCAGCACCTCGTCCCTCGCCTGCGCGTAGCCGCCTGCCTGGTCGGCGGCCCGCCACCAGGAGAACCCGGCCCACCCCGCATAGCCGAGCGCGGCGACCACCAGCACCAGGGCCAGGATCATGCTCGCCCGCGGACGGCGCGGCCGGACCGGTTCCGGCTCCGTCGGCTCCGCCACCTCCGTCGGTTCCGCGGTACTTGTCACCGTCCACCTCGCAGCAGGTCGACCCCGAGCAACTGGCTCAGGCCATCCGGATCGGGCGCGGGCGCGCCCTTCGGTGCGTGCTGCGAACCCCGGACCGAACTCGGGTGCCCGTACGGCAGGGTGCAGCGCGCCCGCGTGTTCAGCTCCGGGGCGGGCGAGGTGTCGGTGCCCGGCCGGTACACCGTGTCCTGGTAGCCCCGGATGCATGGCTCCGGCTCGAAGAAGCGCAGCACCGAGGCGAACCGGGCCTCCCCGTCCCTGCCGACCACATCCTCGGTGGCGCTGAGCGCGAGCGGGTAGTAGACCAGCAACTGCTCGGTGGCCGCGGTCCTGCTCTCGAAGATCATCGAAGGGGTCAGCAGGTTCGCCAGCACCAGCCCGAGCCCCCTGCCGGACTCGGCCAGCAGCGCGCTGGTCTCCTCGGCGGCAGGCGGGGTGGCACCGATCAGCCTGCGCAGGTCGCCATCGGAATGCTTGAACTGCTCGGCGAGCAGCCGCAGGTCCCGGCTGAACGAGTCGATCGCGGGTGCCTGCTCCACCTGCGTGTTCAGCACGGTACGCGCGTCGGTGATCAACTTGCTGGTCTGCGGCAGGTGTTCCACGGCGGTGCGGGTGAACGCGTCCGCGCTGTCCATCAGCTTGCCAAGCTCCGGCCCGGTACCCTGGAAGGCCGCCCCGGCCTCGCGCACCACGGTACGCAGCGAGTCCAACGGTACCGAGGCGACCATGCTGTCCAATGTAGACATCACTTGTTCGACCGGGGGCGGGAGACTGGTCCGGTCCTGCTCGATCACCGATCCCTCGGTGAGGAAGGGGCCATCCGCCGACCGCGGCCGCAGGTCGAGGTACTGCTCCCCGACGGCGGACCGGTTGGTGACCACGGCCGCGGTGTCCGCGGGGATGGGCGGGGCCGAGTCCTCGAGGTAGAGGTCAGCCTCGATCCCCTCCCCTGCAAGCCGCATCGGGCCGACCCGCCCGACCTGCACCCCGCGATAGGTGACCTCCCCATTGGTGAACAGTCCGCCGGACGAGGCCAGCCGTACCTGCACCACCATCCCGCTGCCGCCGAACATCCGGTCCAGCCCGGCGTAGCTGTACCCGACGTAGCTCACGCCGACCAGCGCGACCAGCACGAACACGGCCACCTGGAGCTGCACCTTGCGCGTGATCATTTCTCGCCCCCTGGTAACGCGGGTGAATCCATCGGACGGAGCGGGACGACCGGGGCACCCGGCGCACCGGGTTCGGTGGGCTCACCCGGCGGCACCGGGGTGTCCAGATCGACGAACACGTTGCCGTAGTCGCCCCGGAACATCTCCATCGCCGAGTCCGGGAACGGGAAGGTCAGCAGCAGTTCGAAAGCCTCGGGCAGATCCTTGCCCGCGTCGGCGAGGTTGCGCAGGATCGGCTCCAGCCGCCGCAGGTCGGCCACCATATCCGCGCCGGCCTTGTCGATCGTGTCCACCGCGACGGCCGAGAGCGAATCCAGCGAGCGCAGCATCGTCACCAGCGACTCCCGCTGCTGGGCCAGGATCTCCACCCCAGGCTGGAGGTCACGCAGCACCTCGTCGATCCGCTCGCGCTGCCCGGCCAGGGTGGCCGAAAGCCGGTTCACCCCCTCCAGCGCCCTGGTGATCTCGTGCCGGTGCGCGTCCAGCTGACTGACAAATGTGTCCATATTGGACAGCAGTGCACGAAGTCCTTCCTCGTTGCCGTCCAGCGCCTGGTTCAGCTCGCTGGTGATCTGCTGGATCTGCCCGACACCGCCACCGTTGAGCAGCAGCGAGAGCGCGCCGAAGACCTCCTCCACCTCGGCGTTGCGATTGCTGCGCTCCAGCGGGATCAGCGCCCCGTCGTTGAGCTTCCCGGTCCCGCCGCCCGCGGGTTCGCTCAGCTGCACGAACTTCTCCCCGAGCAGGCTGGACTGCCGCACGCTCGCGTGCGCGTTCGCGGGCAGGTCGACCGACCCGTGCACCGAGACGGTCACCCGCGCCGTCCAGTCCTGTGGCGCGACCTCGATCCGGTCCACCCTGCCCACCGGCACGTCGTTCACCTTGACCCCGGCCTGCGGCACAAGGTCCAGCACGTTGGCGAACTCGATGGTCACCTGGTACGGATGCGCACCGAGATCGGCCCCACCGGGCAGCGGCAGCGCGTAGATCCCGTTGAACCCGCCCGCACCACAGCCGGTGAGCGAGAACGCGGCCAGCACGGCCACGGGCATGACCCGGCGGCGCATCAGTGCTTGTTCCCGAACGCGGTCACCTCGAGCAGTCAACTCCCGTTCAAGCGCCATCTCTCAGGAACCTCCCGTGCTGTAGGCGGGCCCGACCGGTGGCAGCGGCAGTGCGGGCGCGTCCTCCGGCGCACCGGAGTCCTGCTGGGACTGCGGCCACCACTCCAGCAGCAGGGTGCGGGAGTCCAGGGTGCGCCGCTGCGGGTTGTATCCCTGGTAGAAGTTCTCCACCGCGTTCGGCGCGGTGTCCAGCGCCTCGGCCAGCGAGTCCCGCTGGTCGACAAGCACCTTGGTGATCTCCACCAGTTTGTCCACGTTGGACTTGAGGTGCCCGCGGTTGTCCTTGATGAACCCGCGCACCGACTCCAGAGCGGTGGCAAGCTCGCTCACCGCGGCGCCCAGCTCGGTGCGTTCCCCGCTGAGGAAGGCGGAGATGTCGGCCAGCTGCCTGGCGAACTCGACCACCTGGTCGTCGTTGCCCGCCAGCATGCTGGTGAACTCCTGCAAGCTGGACACCGTGCCGAACAGCTCGTCCCTGGTGCCCGACAGCGTCTGGTTGGCCGCGGCCAGTTTGCTGATCGTGTCATTGATCAGCTTCCCGTTGCCGTCCGCATTCTCCGCGAGGGTGTCCAGCAGGTCCGAAAGCGCGCCATCGGAGTTCGCCCCGTCCGGGCCGAGCGCACCGGCCAGCTCGTCCAGGCTGGCGAACAGCTCGTCCAGCTCCGCAGGGGTGACCGTGCGCTGCACCGGGATCACCGCGCCCGAGGCCAGTTTCGGGCCCTGCGTGTACACCGGGACGAACTGCACGTACCTGTCGCTGACCAGGCTGGGCGCCACCACGGCGGCGGAGGCGCCTTCCGGGATCGGCACATCCGAGTCCACCGCGAGCTCCACCCGCACCCGCTCGCCCTCCGGGACCACCTCCGCCACCGTGCCCACCGGGATGCCGAGCACCCGCACGGTCGAGCCGGGGTAGAGGCCCACCGCCGCGGTGAAGTACGCGGTGAACCGCTGCTGCCCGCCCGGCCGGATGATCAGCACGGTGGCCGCGGCCAGCAGCACGGCGAGGATGGTCAGGGTGATGCCCGCACGCAGGCCCTTGCGCGTTCCGGCCGGGCTCATCGCGGTCCTCCTTGCGGGAAGGGTTCCTTCGGTGGCGCGCAGGGCTCGCCCTCCGGCGGTTCGATCAGCCCGCACAGGTAGGTCTCGATCCACCTGCCGTTGCCCATGGTGTTGCCGATCAGCCGGTAGTACGGGCCTGCCAGCGCCAGGCTGCGGTTCAGCTCCTCCTGGTTGCGTTGCAGCACGGCGTTCACCCGGTCCAGCTGCTCCAGCGCCGGGCGCAGCCGGCCCGAGTTGTCCGCGACCAGCCCGCGTAGCTGCGCGGAGAGCTCGCGGGTCCCGGAAAGCAACTCGCTGATCGACTCCTTGCGCGCGCGCAGCTCCGCCAGCAGCAGGTTGCCGTCGGAAAGCAGTTGCCGCACCGCGTCCTTGCGGTCGGCGAAGGTACGGGAGACCTTGCGGGTGTTCTCCAGCAGCTTGGCCAGCTCGGCATCCCTGGAGGCGATCGTCTCGGACAGCGCGGAAAGCCCTTCCAGTGCCGAGCGCACATGCGGTGGCGAGTCGGCGAAGGTCTCGGTGAGCACCCGCATCGACCTGGCCAGCCGGTCGGTGTCGATATCCCCGACGGTGGCGGAGAGCTGGTCGAACACCTCGTTGATGTCGAAGGGAGTGGTGGTGCGCTCCAGCGGGATGGGCTCGTCCGGGTCCTGCCGTGCGCTGCCCCGCGGGTCGATCGCAAGGTACTTCGAGCCCAGCAGGGTCTTGATCCCGATCTCCGCGGTGGTGCGGTCGCCGACCCAGGCGTCGTCCACCCGGAAGGTGACCCGCACGTGGTCGCCCTCCAGCTCGACGGCGGTGACCGTGCCGACCTTCACCCCGGCGGCCCGCACCTCGGTACTCGCGGTGAGGCCCGCGGCCTCGGCGAAGTGCGCGGTGTAGGTGGTGCCGCCGCCGATGATCGGCAGGTCCTCGGAGTAGAAGGTGACCAGCGCGATCAAGCTGAGCAGCACGATGCTCACCGTGCCGATGCCTGCCTGGTTGCGTTCGGAGAAACTTTTCATCGGTAGCACCTCGGCTCGGTGCGCGGGATCCCGGCCAGCGGCAGCGGCGAGCTTCCCGCCGCGGGCGAGGTGGTCGCCTCGCACAGGAAGAAGTTCATCCAGGAGCCGTAGGAGGACATCCGCGTCACCGACTCCATCTTCACTGGAAGGTTCCGCAGTGCGGATTCGACGATCTCCTCGTTGTCGGCGAGGTTCTCGGACAACCGGCCGAGCTCGCCGATGCTCGACCGCAGCGCCGGGCGGCCGTCCGCGAGCAGCCCGGCGGTGGAGTCGGCGAGATCACCAAGTGAGGTGATCGCCTCGCCGACCGGTTCGCGGTCCGCGGCCAGCCCGGAGACGAACCGCTGCACGGTGTCCAGCAAGGAGGACAGCTCGGAGCCGCGGGCGTTCACCGTGTCCAGCACCTGGTTCAGGTTGCCGATCACCTTGCCGATCACCTCGTCCTTGCCGGCGATGGTGGAGGTCAGCGAGGCGGTGTGCCGCAGCAGGCTGTCCACCGTGCTGCCCTCGCCCTGGAACACCTGGATCAGCTCGTAGGACAGCTTGTTCACGTCCTGTGGGGACAGCGCCTGGAACAGCGGGCGGAAACCGTTGAACAGCAGGGTCAGGTCCAGCGCGGGACTGGTGCGCTCCAGCGGGATCTCCCCGCCCGGCGGCAGCACCCCGTCCACCTCGCCGACGCCGCGCTCTAGCGCGATATAGCGCTGCCCGAGCATGTTGCGGTACTTCAGGCCCGCGGTCACCGAGGCGGGAAGGACCCGGTCGGCGTCAACCGAGAACTCCACCCTGGCCAGCCGCCGGTCGATCAGCTCGATGCTTTCCACCTCGCCGACCCGCACCCCGCCGACCCGCACGTCGTCCCCCTCCACCAGCGAGGTGACGTCGGTGAACCGCGCGGAGTACTCATGCGATGCCCGCAGGTCGGTGTTCGCGATGGACATCGCCAGCAGACCGGTGCTGAGCAGCGTGACGACGGCGAACACGATCAGTTTCACCAGCGGCGCAAGGATGTCCCTCATTCGAACTCCACCTCCGTCCCACGCAGCAACGGGCCGAGCAGCAGGCTGCTCCACTCCGGCACCTCCGCGGGCCGCACCCCCAGCGTCGGCGCCAGCACGGCGGCGAGAAAGTTCCTTTCCTGCGGGGAGTTCGCCGGACCCAGCTCGGAGTCCATCGTGGACAAAGCGGGGATCGCGGCTGCGGAGTCCTCGCCACCGTCCGAGCCGTAGCAGCGGGGACCGCGCGTGTCGTCGTAGCGCGGGTCGTCGGTCCCCGGGTAGTACTGCCCCCGGTCCGGCACGAACCGGAGTTTCACGTGCAGGCCGGGTTTGTCGGTGCCCTTGCCGAAGGTCTTCTCCAGCCGGGGGATCAGGTCGGTGACCGAGTCCAGCATGCAGGCGTACTGCGGGGCGTAGCGGGCCAGTACGTCCAGGGTGGGCCGGGCGGAGGCGGAGAGCCGGATCAGGGTTTCCTTGTTCTGTTCGAGGAACCCGGTGACGTCCCTGGTCGCGGCGGTGAGTGTGCGGTACAGCGCGTCCAGGTTCGCCCGCTGCTGCACCACCGTCCTGCTGGTCACGGTGAGATCGGAAAGCGCGTGCAGGAAGTCGCCAGCCGCGGCGTCGTAGGTGTCGGAGACGTCGGCGAAGGCGGAGATGTCGTCCTTGATCTCGGGTAGCTGCGGGTTCAGCTCGCCGAGGTAGTTGCCGACCCGGACCAGCGTGTCACCCAGCGGCTCGCCGCGCCCCTCCAGCGCCTGGGCGAGTGCGTTCAGGGTGCTCGCCAGCTGGGCCGGTTCCACCGAACGCAGCAGCGGCAGCAGGTTGTTCAGCACCCGCTCCAGCTCGATCGATGCGGCGGAGCGGTCCTGGCCGATCACGTCCCCGGCCGAAAGCGGGGTCGGCGCCGGGTCCGCGGGTTCGACCAGGCTCACGTACCGCTCCCCGAACAGGGTTTTCGGCAGCAGCCGGGCGGAGACGTTGCTGGGTACCTTGTCGATCAGCTCGGGGTCCATGGCCAGCTCGAGCTCGGCGGCGTCGCCGTGACTGTCCACTTCGCGCACCGTGCCCACGATCAGCCCGCGCATCTTCACATCCGCCTGTGCCTGGAGCTGGTTGCCGACGTGGTCGGCGCGCAGGGTCACCGGGACCTCGGTGCTGAACACGTCGCGGTAGATGGCGATGGTGAGCCACAGGAACACCGCCACGATCACCAGGTAGACCACGCCGAGCACGCGCAGCCCAGGGCTGCGGAACCGTTCCTCCGGACTGTGTCCCCTCATCCCGCGATCCTCACCGTCGTGGTGGTTCCCCAGATGGCAAGGCTGAGGAAGAAGTCGAGCACCGCGATGGTCACGATCGCCGAGCGCACGGCGCGCCCGACGGCCACCCCGACCCCGGCCGGGCCACCCGCGGCGCGGTAGCCGTAGTAGCAGTGCGCCAGGATGATCACCACGCTGAACACCAGCACCTTGACGAAGGACCAGACCACGTCCTCAGGGGGTAGGAACAAGGTGAAGTAGTGGTCGTAGGTCCCGGTCGACTGCCCGTAGAACTCCACGGTGATGGTGCGCGCGGCCAGGTAGGAGGTGAGCAGGCCGATCACGTACAGCGGGATGATCGCGATGAACCCGGCGATGATCCGGGTGGTGACCAGGAACGGGAGGCTGGGCACCCCCATCACCTCCAGCGCGTCGATCTCCTCGGAGATGCGCATCGCGCCAAGCTGCGCGGTGAACCCTGAGCCCACGGTCGCGGACAGCGCGAGCCCGGCCACCAGCGGGGCGATCTCGCGCGTGTTGAAGTAGGCGGAGAGGAACCCGGCGAAGGCCGAGGTGCCCACCTGGTTCAGTGCGGAGAAGCCCTGTAGGCCGACCACCGTGCCGGTGAACACGGAAAGGCCCACCATGACGCCGATCGTGCCGCCGATCACGGCGAGCGCCCCGGTGCCGAAACTGACCTCGGCCAGCAGCCGCACCACTTCCTTGAAGTACCGGTGCAGGGTGCGCGGCACCCACAGCAGGGCGCGCAGGTAGAAGGAAAGCTGGTCGCCGAGCCTGCCCAGCGGGTCCAGCGACCGGTCGACGGGCCCGCGCCGCTTCAGTCCCGTATCTGTCATCGGATCACAACGCCTTCGGCGGGACGATCTGCAAGTAGATCGTCGTGAGGATGAAGTTGAGGAAGAACAGCAGCAGGAAGGTGATCACCACGGACTGGTTCACCGCGTCCCCGACGCCCTTCGGTCCCGGCGGCGGGTTCAGCCCGCGGAAGGCCGCGACCATCCCGGCGATGAATCCGAAGAGGACTGCCTTGATCTCGCTGATCCACAGGTCCGGCAGCTGGGCCAGCGCGGAGAACGAGGCCAGGTAGGCCCCGGGGGTTCCGTCCTGCATGATCACGTTGAAGAAGTAGCCGCCGAGCACCCCGACCACGCTCACCATGCCGTTCAGCAGCACCGCGATCACGATCGCGGCATGCACCCTCGGCACCACCAGCCGGTGGATCGGGGACACCCCGAGCGCCCGCATCGCGTCGATCTCCTCCCGGATGGTGCGGGAGCCGAGATCGGCACAGACGGCGCTGCCGCCCGCGCCCGCGATCAGCAGCGCGGTGATCAGCGGGCTGGCCTGCTGGATCACCGCCAGCACGCTGGCCGACCCGGTGAACGACTGCGCGCCGATCTGCTGGGTCAGCGAACCCAGCTGCAGCGCGATCACCGCGCCGAACGGGATGGAAACCAGCGCCGCGGGCAGGATGCTGACCCGGACGATGAACCAGCACTGCTGGATGAACTCGCGGAACTGGTACGGCGGCTTCAGGCTCAGCCGCAACACATCCAGCCCCAGCGAGCACAACATTCCCACCTGGCGCAGCGCGGCAAGGCCCATGCTCGCGACCGGCGGGGCGCTCATGGCCGGTACCCCCTCGGCTGCGGGACGGGCACGCCGTAACGATGTCGCTCGGCATCGGTGAGGCAGGCCAGGATGTCCTGCCGTGCCTGTTCCGGGAGCTGGGGCAGCAGCCGCATCACCCGGTCCTTGCGCCGCTGGACGGCCCGCCGCGGCGGCAGCCCCGGCGTCGGTTCGAGCTGCGGCACCACCCGCGCCTGCTCCTCGGGCTCCTCGCCGGGGTCCTGGGCCGCCTCGGCGGCCATGGTGGCGCTGTCCTTCTCCTCGCTCATCCCGATCGGGCCGATCCGCCTGCCGCGCAGGAACTGGGCCACCGCGGGTTCGGTGCTGGTCAGCAGCACCTCACGCGGCCCGAACAGGACCAGCCTGCGGCGGAACAGCATCCCGACGTTGTCCGGAACCGTGCGCGCCACGGCGATGTTGTGCGTGACGATCAGGATCGTGGTGTCCAGCTGCGCGTTCAGGTCGATCAGCAGCTGGGCGAGATAGGCGGTGCGGACCGGGTCGAGTCCGGAGTCCGGCTCGTCGCACAGGATGATCCGCGGCTCCAGCACCAGCGCCCTGGCCAGCCCGGCCCGCTTGCGCATCCCGCCGGACAGCTCGCCGGGCAGTTTCCGTTCCGCGCCGGTGAGCCCGACCAGCTCCATTTTCGCCCCGACGAGCTGCCGGATCTCCGTCTCACTCTTGCGCGTGTGCTCGCGCAGCGGGAAGGCGATGTTGTCGTAGAGGTTCATCGAGCCGAACAGGGCACCGTCCTGGAACAGCACCCCGAACTGCCTGCGGGCGGAGTACAGCTGGTGTTCCGAGCAGCGCACCAGGTCCACCCCGTCCAGCCGGACACTGCCCCGCTCCGGCCGGAGCAGACCGATCAGGCATTTCAGGAACACGGACTTGCCGGTTCCGGACGGCCCGAGCAGCACGCTCACCTCGCCCTCCGGCAGCACCAACGAGACGTCCCGCCAGATGTTCTGGCTCCCGAAGGACTTGCTCAGGCCCTCCACGGCCACTTCGGCACCCATCGGCTATCCCTCCTCCGGCCGCGCGCACACCGGTGGCGGGTCGGGAACCGAGCACTCCCGGATCGGGCTGAACTCGATCCGGATGTGGTTGTCCGGGCCGGAGACGAGGTTGGTGAACAGCGAGTCCAGCGGCTCGGTGACGCCGCAGTTCGCGAACTCCGGAATGGTGTACTCCGACTCCATGACCCCGCCGTTGGCCAGGTCCCACTCGCCCGGCTCGGAGGAGAGCTCGATCTCGATCGGCACCCTGGTGCCGCAGTCCGGCCCGACATCGAGCGGCGTCCCGTTCACCCGGACGTCGCGCATGGTCATCATCGCGGTCGCGGTGCCCTCGAACACGAACTCCAGCGGGTCGACCGAGCCCTCGGCCGGGGCGGTCTGACTGACCTTGACCAGCGCGGATGCCGGCACGAACCGGAAGATCACGAACGAGTCCCTTGTCTCGGGCAGCCACAGGTCGCCGCTGATCCCGTTGCAGTACAGGATTCCGCCGGTGTCGGGGTTGCGGCGTAGCCAGAGCCAGAGGTCCCCGCCGAGGTAGCCGGGTGGTCCGAACACGATGTCCGAGTCCAGCTTCCGGACCCCGGCGGTCACCACCACGTTGTAGTAGCCCCGCCGGACCTGGATCGCGTCCGGCGGTATCTCGGTACCGCACAGGTTGGCGGTGTCGGCCGCCGCCCCCGGTGGGCCTTCCCCGGCCCGGTGCGCCGAGGAGGAAGCGTCGGTTGTGTCTACTGTGGACTGCGAAGGGATCGTGCTTCGCGTGCTGGACCCGGTCGATCCGGGTGTGCTCGGGTCCGTTGTGGTGCTGGGGGTGGGAGTCCGGTCGGCCGCCGCCACCCGCACGGTGGCCAGCGCGGTGTCCTGGCCCTCCTCCACGGTGCAGAACACCCCGGCGGGCGAGCCCGCCGCACCGGTCTCGGCCCCGGTCCCGGTCTCGGCCTCGCCGAGCAGGATCAGCTCGGGCCGGTCCAGGGTCAGCGCTACCTCACCGGCCGCGTTGGTCGCGATCGGTTCCAGCTCGCCGGGTAGCCGCAGGACGAGCTCGCCATCGTCGGGCAGCGGCTGGGCAGGCAGCTCCGCCTTCGCCTGCGCCTTGGCCCGCTTTCCCGCGTGCTGGGCGAAGGCGTTCACCCGCACGGTGCCGGCCAACGAGTCCATCCCCGCGGCCCGCAACGCGGTGACCGTGCCTGCGGGCAGGACCAGGCCCACCGAGACGTCCGCGGCCCGCAGGTCCTCCGGTGCCCGGACCACCGTGGGGAAACTCGCGGTGAGACCCGCCGTCAACGGCTGGCTGCCTGCCCCAGGGAACTCGCAGGTGTTGCGCAGGCTCGTGGTCACCGGCTGGAGCACGGCGTCCCCGGTGTCCGGCGCGCTGCCCGCGGCCACCGGGCCCGCCACCAGGGTCAGCGCCGCCACCGCCGCGACCGCGGCACCACGTGACCGTCGCCGCGGTACCGATCGAACAGACAGCACGGAATCTCCTCAGCTCTCGGTCCTCACTCGGTGATCGGGATCGTGGCCAGGTGCGGATCCTGCGGCGGATCGGTCGTGGTGATCGCGCAGGTGACGTCGAACTCCCCCAGCTCGATCGGGGAACCGTCCACGCGCCGGGCGTCGATGGTCGCGGTGAACTCCTCGCCTGCGGCCAGTGTCAGCGTGCCGGGCTGGTAGGCGATCAGTGAGGGCATGGTCCCGGTGATGGTGACCGGCAGTTCCCCTTCCGGCGGAACCTCGGTAACCGGAATGCGCAGCCCCGGAATCCCCAGCGTGGTGCGGAGACCGCTGATGTCGGCGTCCACATCGGCCCGTGCGGTACCTTCGAACGTGGCCGCTTCCAGCAGGTTCAGCACGGTGACGATGTCCTCGTTCAGGGTGAGCGCGATGGTCACGTCGCTGTTCGCCTGGAACCGTTCGCCCACCTCGACCGAGTCCGGCAGGCTCACCCGGACAGTGCCGCTGAGCTCCTGCGGGACGAGATAGGGGAACTCGCAGGTGTAGGTGAGTTCCTTGTCCACCTCGATGGCGTCCACCTCGGCCGCGGCCGAGGTGGGCGCGGTCAGCATGGCAGCCATCGCGGGCACGAGGGCAACCATCGAAAGGCCACGCGGCATCGGATCTCCTTCCACTGGAACGATCCGGTCCGTGCCCGCCGGGCCGGCGGGCACGGACCGGGTCGCTGGTCAGGCGACGATCGGGACCGTCGCCAGGTGCGTGTCCTGACCGGCCTGCGGCTGGCAGGGCACGTCGAAGGTGCCGAGCGCGGTTTCGTTGCCCGCGGCGTCCCGCGGGGTGAGCGTGCCGTTCAGGTCACCGGCCGCCACCGAGAGATCCCCGGCCGCACGGAAGATCAACGACGGGGTGTTGATCGGCAGGGACGCGGTCAGCCCGCCCGCCGCGGGCACGTCCACCGGCGGGATGGTGGCCGGCAGGCCAAGGGTCAGCTCCAGCGTGCCGCTGGCGTCGGTGAGGCTGGCGTGCAGGTCGGCCTGGCCGGAACCCTCGACCGTGGCGGCTCCGTTGTCCCGCAGCACATCCACGCTCGCCTCGTTGATATCCGCCTGTACCTCGGCGTCGGTGATCTCGGCGCGCTGGCCCACCTGCGCCTGGTCCGGGAAGGTGGCCGTCACCCTGCCCACGGCGTCCTGCTGCCCGGCCTCGGGGAAGGTGCAGGTGTAGGCGAGTTCCTTGTCCACGCTGCCCTGGGCCGACACACCGGTCGCCGGGCCCGCCGTGGCCGCGCCGGTGACGTCGATCGTGCCGAGGTGCGGGTCCTGGCCCGCATCCTGCGTGCACGGGATGTCGATCGGGTTGCCCAGCGCGGTGTCGTTGCCGTTCGCGTCCAGCGCGGTGGCCGAGGCGAAGAACTGCTGGCCCGCGCTGATCTCCAGCGAGCCCGGTTCGTACAGGATGAAGCTGGGCATCGGACCGGTCATGCTGCTGCTCATCGGGCCGCTGGCCGGGATGTCCTGCTTCGGCGCCTTCAGGTTCGGCACTCCGATGGTGAGGTCCCTGCCGCCGAAGGCGACGTCCACATCGGCGACCCCATCGGCCTCCATGGTGGCGGCGCCGATCAACCGGAACGCGGTCACGATGTTCTCGCTGAGCGTGAAGTCGATGGCGAGACCGGTGGGCTGGATCCGGTCCCCGACGGCAGCCGAGGCCGGCAGGTCGACACTGACCGTCGCGGTGACCGGCTGCGGGCCGACCAGTGGGAAGGTGCAGGTGTAGGTGAGTTCCTTGCTGACCACGTCCAGCGGACTCGTGGTGTACGCGGTGGCGGGTCCGGCGGCGAGCGCGCCGGCCAGTGCGGTGACCATGCCTACCGTGGTCACCGACGCCACGGTACGCAGTCTGGATGAAGATACGCGACCAATCATACGAATTCTCCTAAGGCCGGATGCGGGCCCCCCGGGCGAGCGCAGCACCATTAACGGAGGCTGGCCGCGGCCCACATCAATAGACCCAACGGGACGTATTGCGGTAGTCGAGTCCAATTTCCTTCAGATATCTACCAGCCAGTAGGTTACTTCAGTGTGACGCGGGAAACAAGTGTCCACTTGCCGCGGGATCGTTCCAGATCAACCGCTTCAGGAATTTGTCACCAAGCTGCCAAAAAGGCTTGTTGAACATTGTGATGTCCCAGCCAGGTTTTCCGGGAAGACCACGCCTGCTGGTTCGTTCGGCGCAACGAGGTGGGCGAACAAGCCCAGTATAGGCAGGTTGCGGCCGACTGAGCTAACCCGAACGGACGTCACCCGACCTGCACCGACACGCCGTGAGATGCCCGGGCCACATACCCGAAAGGCCACCAAAAACGACAGGATTCCCGGTTTTCACATGACAATTATCCAGCACCGTCGAAGATTGAAACAATCCCCGACCGGACGCGGACGTGCACCCCGAACACAACCCGGCCGACCTGGGTTTTCGGCCACCGGAAGATCGCCGGAAGATCAATCAATGGTCGCCCGCATGTTTTGTGTTAACCATGAGCGAATTGAACCCGTTGACAAGCACCCTGACCATCGATATTGTGACGCAGGTTACAAGATTCGCGGACCTGTCGGACAAGGGTGGCGTGATCTGTTGAGACCAAGGGGAAGATCCGTGGAATGGGTCGCCGGGCCGGATTCGAGCCGGCGAACGGTATCGCGCAACGGCGAAGGTGAACCGGGCTGCACCGGCACGGACGATCCCTGGTCCGCCCTGCCGCGCAGCCTCGCCGCGATGTTCCGGCCACGGGCGGGCGATGTCGCCGCGGCGATCCTGCACGAGATCCAGCGCTCGATCCCGGAGTACGCCCGGCCGCTGGAAGGCCGCTTCGGGGAAGCGATCACCGAGGGAATCGAGCAGGCGATCAACCAGTTCATCGAGCGGATGGCCGATCCGGACGCCTCCAAGGAGGAGGCGGCGAAGCTGTTTCGCTGGCTCGGCAAGCTGGAGGTCAGCGAGGGCCGCGGGGTGGACACCCTGCAGACCGCATATCACGTCGGCGCGCGGGTCGCCTGGCGGTTGATCGCCGAGTTCGGCCAGGCCGCCCAGCTGTCCTCGGCCACCATCTGCCAGCTCGCCGACGCGCTGTTCGTCTACATCGATGAGATCTCCGCGTTGTCGGTGGAGGGCTACGCCGCGGCGAAGGTACGCAACGCGGGCGCGCTGGAACGCCGCCGAAGACGCCTGCTGGAGCTGATCCTTTCCGACCCACCGGTTTCCACCGAGGCGCTCGGCGAGCTGGCCGGGCCCGCGCGGTGGGAGCTACCCGAACATATCGCGGCGGTCGCGCTGGAACGCCGGGACGAGCTCGCCGAACCGGCGGCGCTGGCGCTGGACGACGGGGTGCTCGCCGATCTCGGCGACAGCGAGCCCTACCTTATCGTGGCCGATCCGGACCGACGACGGTCCGAACTGGAGTCCGAACTGGCCTGCCGGTCCGGCTGGCGAGCCGTGGTCGGCCCGAAAGTCCGGCTTTCCGAGGCGAACATCTCGCTGCGCTGGGCCCGGCGCGCGCTCGAGCTCGCCCGCCGCGGGGTACTGGCCGACCAGCAGCTGATCTGGTGCGGGGAGCACCTCCCCACCCTGCTGCTGACCACCGACGAGTTCCTGGTCCGCGAGCTCGCCCGGTCCTGTCTCGCCCCGCTGGACCCGCTGACCGTCAAGCAACGCACCCGGCTCAGCGAGACCCTGCTCGCGCTGCTGGAGACCAGGGGCAGTGCGCCGGAGATCGCGACCCGCCTGCACATCCACCCGCAGACCGTCCGGTACCGCCTGCACCAGCTGGAGGACCTGTTCGGGGACCGGCTGCGCGACCCGGACGAACGCTTCGCGCTCGAGATCTCCCTGCGCGCCCTCCAGCTGCTCAGCTGAGCGTGGTGAGGAAGGCGAGAATGCTGCTGGTGTCGGCCTGGCCGAGCAGTTCGCGTTCCACCTTGCCGATCTTCGCCGCGATCCGCTTGTAGGCGGCACGCCCACGCGGGCTGAGGTACACGCGCACCCGGCGGCGGTCCTCGGCGTCCACCTCGCGGTAGACCACCGCGTTCGACACCAGCTTGTCCACCACCCTGGTCAGGGTCGGGCCGGTGACCATGGTCCTGGTGGCGAGGTCGGCCATGGACAACCCGCGTTGCTCGGCCAGCGCCTCGACCACCAGCCACTGGTCCAGGCTGAAGCCCTCCGGCTTGAGCAGTTGCTCCACCCGGAAAGTGACCACCCGTGCCGCCCTGGTGAGCACCCGGATCAGTGGCTCGGCGGAGGCGATCTCACTATCGGTAGCGCTGTCCTCACGCATCTCGTGCCGCCCGTCCTCCCTCTTGCGGAAACCTCAGCCGATTGTAAGACTTCCAGGTGAAAGTAAGTCCACCATTGCCGTAGCACGGACCTCGCGGAGACCCCATGGCATTCGGTGTCGCCGCCGGAAGCCGCCGCGACATCTGGAATGTCGCGATGGTGATTCCCTTGCAGGGGCCGGCAGGGCTGTTCGGGCCCTCCTGCGAGGCGATCACGGAACTCGCCGCGCACGAGATCAACGCCGAGGGCGGCATCCTGGGCAGGGAGGTCCGGTTCGAGGTACTGGACGGTGGCGCCGCACCGCAGGCCATCGCGAGTGAGCTGCGCGAACTCGTCGAGCACGGCCGGGTGGACGCGGTGAGCGGCTGGCACATCTCCTCGGTACGCAACGCACTCGCGCCGGTACTCGCCGATCGCGTCCCATACGTGTACTCGTCCCTTTACGAGGGTGGCGAGCGCAGGCCGGGCATCTTCTGCTCGGGCGAGACCCCGCGAATGCAGGTCGCGCCCGCGCTGCGCTGGCTGCGGGACAACCTCGGCGCGCGGCGGTGGTTCGTGGTCGGTGACGACTACGTGTGGCCGCATGTATCCACCGCGGCGGTGCGCCAGTTCGCCCGCGAGCTCGACCTGGACATCGCGGGCGAGGCCTTCGTCGGTCTCGGCGCAGGCGATATGACCCGGCTGGTGCGCAGGGTCGAGGCCACCCCGTGCGACGGGGTGCTGATGCTGCTCGTCGGGCACGACGCGGTGGAGTTCAACCGCGAGTTCGCCCGGCGCGGGCTGCCCGAGCGGTTGCTGCGGTTCAGCCCGCTGATGGAGGAGAACATGCTGCTCGCCAGCGGGCACGCGGCGACGGGCAACCTGTTCGTCTCGGCCGCGTACTTCCGTTCTCTGGTCAGCGCCGACGCGCTGGATCTGCTCGGCAGGTATGTCGGCCTGCACGGACCGAGCGCGCCGGCGCTGAACAACGCGGCCGAGTCCTGCTACGAAGGATTACACACCCTGGCAAGCCTCGCCCGCCGGGCAGGAACCGCGGACCTGCCCGAGTTGAACGCCGCCATCGACGGCGTCGCCTACCACGGGCCGCGCGGCACCGTGGAGTTCCACGGCCAGCAGGCCAGCCAGCACGTCCACCTCGCCATCGCGGACGGCTACGACTTCGACGTCATCACCCGGCTCTGAGCGGCCGTACCGGCAGTACCCCTTGACGGCACCCCCTTGCCGACTTATTTTCATCTGAAATTATTCCATCCGATCCTAATCGGAGGCGCCCGATGAACAACGTGGGTCTGCTCTACGTCGGCGCGGTGTTGCTGGTGAACGGCCTGATGCTGCTGGGCAAGGTGCCCACCCGCTCGGCAGGGCCGCTGAACCTGTTCGTCGGCGCCCTGCAGTGCGTCACCCCTACCGTGCTGATCATTCAGGCCGGTGACGACACGGACGCCATCCTCGCCGCCTCCGGCCTGTACCTGTTCGGCTTCACGTATCTCTACGTCGGGATCGCCAACCTGGCGAACCTCGAACCCGAGGGCGTCGGCTGGTTCTCGCTGTTCGTAGCCGCCGCCGCGGTGGTGTACGCGGGAATCTCGTTCTGGCGCCAGGGTGACCCGGTGTTCGGCGTCATCTGGCTCGCCTGGGCCCTGCTGTGGTCGTTGTTCTTCCTGGTGCTCGGCCTCGGGATGACCGGGCTGACCAAGTTCACCGGCTGGACGGTGGTCCTGCTCAGCCAGCCGACCTGCTCGGTGCCCGCGTTCCTTGCCATGACCGGCGCCTACACCTCGGACGGCCCAGCCGCGCTGCTCGCCGCCGGTATCGGCGTCGTGCTGGTGGCCACGGCGGCACTGCTCTCCCGGGAGCGCGCGACCCAGCCCGCTCCCGCGACCGCGTGACGCAATGTCCTACTGAAGTAAATCGAAGGAGAAACTGATGCGACACGGTGATATCTCGGCCAGCCCCGACACCGTCGGCGTCGCGGTGGTCAACTACAAGATGCCGCGGCTGCACACCAAGTCCGAGGTGCTGGAGAACGCGCGCAAGATCGCCGACATGGTGGTCGGGATGAAGACCGGGCTGCCCGGAATGGACCTGGTGGTGTTCCCGGAGTACTCCACCCAGGGCATCATGTACGACCCGGACGAGATGTTCGCGACCGCGGCCACCGTTCCCGGCGAGGAGACCGAGATCTTCAGCGCTGCCTGCCGCGAGGCGGACACCTGGGGCGTCTTCTCGATCACCGGCGAGCAGCACGAGGACCACCCGAACAAGCCGCCGTACAACACGCTGATCCTGATCAACAACCACGGCGAGATCGTGCAGAAGTACCGCAAGATCCTGCCCTGGTGCCCGATCGAGGGCTGGTACCCGGGTGACAACACCTATGTCACCGACGGCCCGAAGGGGATGAAGATCTCGCTGATCATCTGCGATGACGGCAACTACCCCGAGATCTGGCGCGACTGCGCGATGAAGGGCGCCGAGCTGATCGTCCGTTGCCAGGGCTACATGTACCCGGCGAAGGAGCAGCAGGTGATCATGGCGAAGTCGATGGCATGGGCGAACAACTGCTACGTGGCGGTGGCGAACGCGGCCGGCTTCGACGGCGTGTACTCCTACTTCGGCCACTCCGCGATCATCGGTTTCGACGGCCGCACGCTCGGCGAGACCGGCGAGGAGGAGTACGGCATCCAGTACGCGCAGATCTCGCTGTCGGCGATCCGGGACGCGCGGGAGAACGACCAGTCCCAGAACCACCTGTTCAAGCTGCTGCACCGTGGCTACTCCGGGGTGCATGCCGCGGGTGACGGGGACAAGGGCGTCGCCGACTGCCCGTTCGAGTTCTACAAGCAGTGGGTCACCGACGCCACCAAGGCGCAGGAGAACGTGGAGGCGATCACCCGCAGCACCGTCGGGGTGGTCGACTGCCAGGTCGGTGACCTTCCGGTGGAAAAGACGATGCAGGCCTGACAACTTCCCCGGCGAAGAAAGGATATCCATGCCGTACCTGACCGACATGTACCACGACCAGAACCGTCGCAGGCATGCTGGTCAGGACGGCTCTCCGCCGGTGGCTGCCGAATCCGACCGGCAGCCACCGGCCACCTTCGACCCGGACACCCTGACCGAGCGTCTTGGCGCACGGATCCTGGGGCAGTCCCCCGCCGTGCACAGCGCGGTTCGGGCCCTGACCCTGGCCACCGCGGGCGTCACCGACCCCGGCCGCCCACTGGCCAACCTGCTGCTCGTCGGGCCGACCGGCGTCGGGAAGACGGAGCTGGTCCGCCAGATCGCGGCGGAACTGCGATCCGGGCCGGATGATCTGTGCCGGGTGGACATGAGCTCGCTTGCCCAGGAGCACTACGCGGCCTCGTTCACCGGCGCCCCGCCCGGCTACGCCGGCAGCAAGGAGGCCTACAGCGTCTTCGATCGGTCCACAATAGAGGGAGATCCGTACACGCCGGGGATCGTGCTTTTCGACGAGGTCGAGAAGGCGCACCCGACCGTGTTGCGCGCCCTGCTGCACGTGCTGGACAACGGCAAGCTCCGGCTGGCTAACGGCCAGCAGACGATCTCCTTCCGGAACAGCTTCGTGTTCCTCACCTCGAACCTCGGCTCGGCGGAACTGGCCCGCCGCCGGGCCTCCCGCTGGCGCCGCCTCGCCGGGCCGCTGGGGGATCGCCTCGCCGCCCGCGGCAACCAGACCACCCTGGACACCGCCATCCGCGAGTTCTTCGACCCCGAGTTCCTCAACCGGATCGACGAGACGGTCGTGTTCACCGAGCTGGACACCGCCACCGCGGAACGGATCACCCGCCTGGAAATCGACCTGCTCCGGGCCCGCCTCCGCCGCCGCTCGGTCGACCTCGAAGTGGACGACACGGTGGCCGCCCTGCTCACCGAGACCGGCTTCGATCCGGTGTACGGCGCCCGTGGCCTGCGCCGCGCCCTGCGCACCACCCTCGCCGAGCCGGTCGCCACCGCCATCCTGCGCGCCCGCGGCCGCACCGCGACCCCCCTCCGGGTGCACGCCACCGCCGCAGGCGGCGAGGTCACCACCCAAACGTCCCCGGCAACGTCCTGAACGTGGCTTTCCGGACGTCTACCGTCGCGAACGGACCGATTGGGACGTCTGACGTCTCGAACGCCACGTTCAGGGCCCTTCGGGGGCGTACGCTGGGATCATGTGCCGGAACATCACCACGCTGCGCGGGCTGCAACCGCATGCGACCGATGAGGAGATCGAGGCCGCGGCGCGGCAGTATGTACGCAAGGTAACCGGGGTGCAGTCGCTCTCGGACAAGACCAGGGAGCCCTTCGAGGCGGCCGTCGCGGAGATCACCGCGATCACCACCCGGCTGCTCGCCGAGCTGCCGGAACGCAAGCAGCCACCGAAGAACGACCCGCCGCTGCGCCGCCCCGAGGTGCGTGCCCGCATGGCCGCCCGCTCGCAGGCATAGCCAACCAAGGTAGAACATGTTCTAATCGATGCCATGCGCCATGGCATCGTGCTGTTCACCAGTGATCGCGGGATCACCCCCGCCGACGCCGCGCGTGCGGCCGAGCAGGCCGGATTCGACTCGTTCTCGGTGCCCGAGCACACGCACATCCCGGTGCGCCGGACCGCGGCCCATCCGGGAACCGGCGACGAGAGCCTGCCGGACGACCGCTACCTGCGCACCCTCGATCCGTGGGTGGCGCTGGCCGGCGCGGCCTCGGTGACCAGCCGGATCACCCTCTCGACCGCCGTGGCACTGCCTGCCGAGCACGACCCGATCACCCTGGCGAAAACGATTGCGTCGCTGGATCACCTCTCCGGCGGCCGCGTCACCCTCGGCGCGGGCTTCGGCTGGAACACCGACGAGCTATCGGACCACGGGGTGCCGCCGGGCAGACGGCGCACCGTACTGCGCGAGTACCTGGCGGCCATGCGCACGCTGTGGACCGAGGACGAGGCGAGCTACGAGGGCGAGTTCGTCCGTTTCGGACCGAGCTGGGCCTGGCCCAAACCGACCGGTCGGATTCCGGTCCTGATTGGGGCAGGCGGCACCGAGAACACGTTCTCCTGGATCGCCCGGCACGCGGACGGCTGGATCACCACCCCCACCGACCGGGACCTGGACGAGAAGGTACGGCTGCTGCGCAAGGCCTGGAGCGAGCACGGCCGCGAAGGCGATCCGGAGATCATCGCCCTGGCCGGGAAACCGGATCATGAGGTGCTGGCGCACTGGGCGGAGCTGGGGGTGAGCGAGGTCGTCTTCGGCCTCCCGGACCGCTCCGCCGACGAGGTCACCGCCTGGATCGGGCGGCTGGCGGACAAACTCGATGCCGTCAGCTGAGCATCGCTCCGCCTGCGCATCAGGGCAGGTCCGCCGTCGAGGTGGTTTCCCAGGCGAACCCATCCGGGTCGGTGAACGGCTCGGCAGCCCCGCCGATCGCGATCCGGTGCGATCCGGAGCCATCGGGTGAGACGCCGGCATCCTTGGCGAGGGCTCGGCGCCGGTACAGCGCCAGCTTGATGGGGCCCTCCCCACCGTCGAACTCGACGTACATGCGGCCGAAGCTCTTCGCCACCGTGAAGCCCCGGTCGAGGTAGCAGCGCTTGCTCGCGGCCACATCGGTGGCTCCCAGGAGGAGCACGATGTTGTCGATCCGCCGGGTGGCCGGGCCGGTGTCCTTCTTCGCCGGGGTCGCGACCTTCCAGATCGTCCCGTCCGGGGCCTGGACGACCCCGCCGTGGCCCCACATCGACTTCGCGACCGGCTTGAGCGTCGTTGCCCCGGCTTCGATGGCGGAATCGAACAGGGCGCGGACATCGGCGGGCTGGGACACGATGAGTGACAGGGTGAACCCGCGAAAACCGGTGGTCGGTTCCTGCGAGGCCCGCAGGCGCAGCTCGGCGCCCAGCCCGAAGGCGTCGGCGTAGAAGCGTTCGGCGGCCGCGAGGTCGGCCACCTCGAGGGTGATGTTGTCGATTGAAGTCATGCCGGAAACACTAGGTGCGACCCGGTGACCAGCGCTTCTCGATTCCTGATCAGTCGGTGGATCCCGGGGCGCCGCAGCACTTCTTGTACTTGCGGCCGGATTCGCACCAGCACGGCTCGTTCCGGCCAGGAGGCCAGGGGCGGAACGCGCCCCGCCGGGCCAGTTCGGCACCGTAGGAGGCCCTGGCGCCCGGCCCGGCCGGGTCCTCTCCCCGCTCGGCGGCATGCTCGGCGAACTCGGCCACCGTGCCGGTGACGATCACGAACGAGGTGCCATACGTGTCGGACCGCAGGAACCGTTCCAGGCCCCTGCGGTGTTCGAGGTGCGGATCAGCTTCATCGCGGAAGTCGGCATAGGCGGTCGGCCAGCGCCGGAGCTGCTCGGCGAACTCCTCCGGCCGCCAGTACAGGACCGCGACCGGGCCGGAGTACGCCGCGCCGAACGAGTCATCGTCGTCCCGCGCGTTCCGCAGCAGCGGCATGGCCTCGCGGGCGGTTTCCCAGGTCTTGTCCCAGTCGTCCGGCGGCTGGTCCATGGCCTCCCGAACCCGTCGCCGCGAACCGACCATCGAGTGCAGGATCAGGTCGCCGACGAGGTGCTCGGCCGTCAGCGACTCGCCGGGCTCGAGCGAGTGGACGATCCCGCGGGTGAACCAGCGCAGCGCCTCCGCGAGATCACCGAACTCGTGCTCCACCACCTCGCCCGCGACCTCGTGCGAGCCCGCGTCGAGCTCGCCGTCCTTCCAGGCGTCGTCGAGCAGTTCCCTGGCGCGTTCGCGGTCACCGATGTCAACAAGGAAGGAGGCGTACGAGACCCTGGGGTCGACCTCGGCACCACCACGGTCCGGCTCGGCGAGCAGTCGCTCGTACAGCTCCCGCGCGCGCTCGTCGTTCCCGGCGATGTGCCAGTAGTCCGCCGCCTCGATCAGGCACTGCGCCCGCTCCTCGGGGTTCTGCTCCGCGGCCAGCTCGCAGTCGCGCGCGATCTCCTCGTATGTCGGATTCACGCTGCCACCGTAGACCCGCCGGGCTCAGTCGAACTCGCCGGCTTTGGCTCCGCGCACTCACGGTAACGACTACGGCACCCGCAGACCCGCAATTGCACAGTTATAAAACTTGGACTGCTGTCCTCGCGCCAGGTTCATACTTACGCATAACTGGATGTTTCGCGTTCAAGCGGACGGGCTGGCCGAGCGAACCGGCAGGGGCATCAACCGCATGTTCGCCGAGCAGTTGCGGGTCGGCCGACCGGTGCCGGACTACGGGCGCAGCACCGAGGCAACGGTGGTGGCCGTGCTACCCGGCGGACCGGCGAACCTCTCGATGACACGCTGGGCACTCGAACAGGAGCAGCAGATCCAACGGCCGCTCGCGTTGCCGGACCTTCGGGTCCTGTCGGAGCTGCTGCAGCAGAAGCAGATGGTGCTCACCTACGTGGACGCGCACGGGCAGACCACCCGTGGACAGGCGGCCGAGTTGTGCGCCATCGCCCGCCCAGGCAAGCAAGCTGCTGCGCGCGCTGGCCGACGAGGGTTCGCTGGCCCTGCGCGGGGAACGCCGGGACAGCTACTACCAGCGTCCCTGAACGTTCACGCGGAACCTAGTCGAACTCACCTGCTTTGGCTCCGCGCAGGAAGGCGTCCCACTCGGCGGCGGTGAAGTAGTGCGCGGGCTTGCCGCGGTCCTTGGTGTCCCGCAGGTAGCGGCCACCGCCGGGCGCCTCGGCCACCTCCACGCAGGCGCCGTTGTTGCCGTTGCTGAAGCTGCTCTTCCGCCAGTGCAGGTGCTCCGGGAGGCCGCTCATGCTGGCTCCCCTTTCTCGATCGCCCAGGTCCTAGAACTCCTCCCCGATTTTACCCAGCAGCTCCACGCTCTCCTCCGGCGTGAGGGCGATGGCCAGGGCACGGTCGAAGATGTCGGTATAGCGGGCCAGGTCCTCCGGCCGCTCGAAGTACATCCCGCCGCGCTCGTTCTCCACGTACACCAGGTCGATCTCGTTCGCGTCCGGGAACTTCAGCAGGTTGAACGGGCCACTCATCGCCGCATGCGCGCCGGCGGCAAACGGCACGATCCGGATGTCCGCATGCTGCCGCTCGATCACCTCGATCAGGTGCCGCACCTGGTCCAGCATCACCGAGCTGCCGCCGACCACCCTGCGCACCGCGCCCTCGTTGATCAGCGCGGTGATGCTGCGGTCCTCCAGTCGCAGCTGCCGGGCCACCCGCAGGTCCACGGCACGGTTCGCGGCCTCGTCACCCGCCTCCGGGTGCGCGGCGCGGTAGACCGCCCGGATGTAGCCGGGCGTCTGGAACATGCCCGGCACGAACTCGGACTCGTACAGCAGGATCCGCTCGGCGTCGCTCTCCAGGCTGGCGTAGATCTCGAACCAGTCGCTGATCACGTCCGAGTAGGACTCCCACCAGCCGCGTTCCTTGGACTGCTCGGACAACCGGATCAGCCGGTTGGTCTCGGCCTTGCTGGCGCCGTAGATCTCGCAGAGCTTGTAGACGTGCTCGGTGAGGATGGCGTTGCGGCCGTTCTCGATTCGGCTCAGCGAGGGCTGCGCCATCTTCATCCGCTTGGACACGGTCGTCGTGGTCATCCCGCGCTTCTCGCGGAGCTTGCGCAGGCGCTTACCGAGCACCCGGCGCCGCACGCCGGGACCGAGCGAAGTGGTCATGCCGCCGGATACTAGCCGCACTCCGCGCCCCCTATCGGGTGAACTTCACTCGTCGCGTTGCTTCACGTATATACGCGACCTACCGTAAATCGAACCGGCTGCGGCCGGTGGCCCGGCTCCGCGTACCCGCCCAGGTCTGCGGGGCCGGGTCCCAGAGCGGGAGGTAGAACCATGTGGCCACGGTGGCGGCGCTGGCCGAACGTGCGGCCGGATCGGGTCTGCGCGGTGTACTGCCGGGACGACCGGGGGCGGCGGACCAGGGTCACCATCGCGCTGTGCGGCGACCGGGTGCTGATCGGCGAACCGGACGGCGGCCAGTGGTGGCTGTCCCCACTTCAGGCCGGGCGGCTGCGGGCCGCGTTGCGGGATCTGGTGCTGCGCGATGCCAAGCCCTGAACAGGCGGCCATCGACGCGATCATGCGCAGTCGCGAAGCCGGATTCTGCTTCACGCACCTGCGCGACGGCGGTGAGCTGACCGCGATCCACGCCCAGCGCTGGCGCTGCGGCGCCCTGGACACCTACGTGGTCCGCTCCCCGACCGACGCCTACGCCGCCCGTTTCCGTGCCGAGGACCGGCACCCGCTCTGGCAACTCGGCGGCCCGGCCACCGAGGTCATCGAGGCCCTGCTCGACCTCCCCGCACACGGCACGGACGGCGCACCAACCCGCACCCGCAGCGGACTCTGGCTCCCGCCGTTGCGATCAGACTAGGGCGCCATCCGGAACCCGGTCGAGAAAGTCATTCAGGAAGTCCACGCGAGGCTGGAGGTCGGCAGGTTCCAGTGGACCTCGCCGCCAGGTGATGATCTCGTCACCGTGCACGCGGATCGGGTTGTCCTGTGCTCGACCATCGCCACGAAGCCAGGCCCGAACGTCCTCGGCCAGAACGTCCTCGGCAAACGCCGGGTCGTCGGTCGACACCGCGAACACCTCATCGAAGGCAGGATCGCCGGTGTCCTTGACGTGTACTCCGGCCTTGCGCAGTAACCCACCGAAGAATCCGCGTTCGCCGACTTCCAGCCAAGGCCGTTCACCGGCCAACTTCACCGCAATCACCTGGTACAACACGGTCTCGGTGCGCTCGTCGCCATGCCGGTCGGTCTCTTCCAGTCGGAACCCGAACTCGAAAGCGGTGAGCCCTCGACCTCGGTACTGGCCGCGGAACACGTGCTTCGCGGAACGCCACTCGGCGTCGTCGAACGGCCGGCCCGAATACTTCTTGGCAAGGCCTCGATCGTTGTCGACGTATTGCCAGCCCAGCCGGTGCGCAAGTTCGCGATACGCATCCCGGCGTGCCTTCTTCTGTTGCCATTGGTAATAAAGCCAACCGCCCAGCACGAGCGGCGCAACTATCCACCAGATCCAGTCCGGCACGGCCTACTCCGGGAGCTTCTCGAGGATCGTCGACGCTATCTGGGTGGCCGCGTCGCAGGTATTCTGATCACCGGACCCCGTGCCACTGAACACCACGCTGTACACCTGACTGGCGTCATCCGGCGCCAGCAGGACATCAACCGCACACATGGTTCCACCCGGCTGCGTACTCGCCCTGCGCGCCGGCACCCCGTCGACCTCGATCTCCTCGGGTTCCGCGTTGAGAGCCACGCCGCTATCGCCCGCACCACCGGTTGACGGTACCCCGGCACCAACCATGACCAGTGGGACCGGTCCCTCGGACGAGGAGAACGAACACTGCTTCCCTTCGGGCTCGCCGGCCTCGAAACCGGATCCGGTAGCTTCCTGCAAATCCTGAGCGGTTACGAGGTCGCACGAATCCTGACCGGTGAGCCGCTTGTTCGACGCCGACTGTTCACCTTCAGAGCCACATGCCGAAAGTAGCGGACCGGAACCCAGTACCATCGCGAGGGCGATACAACGGACAGGGCTTACCTTCATTACTCGCACCTTAATACTGGGAGTCGTCGAACGGGGTAAGGTCGCTGAAGTAGTCGTCGTCATCCTCCCAGCCCGCGCGCGAATGAACAGCACCGACCTCCGACTCCGCACGCTGAGGCCGATCGGTCGATGTCAGCTGCTCCTCCGAGGTAATCCGTGCGCTTGTTTCATATGCGGTGCGCACGCCTTCGTCAAGAGCCAGTTCGCCTTCGACAACCGCCCGCCAGGTAATCTCACCGCTGGCCACCCTCGCCGCGACCGCGTCCCAGGCTGGTGTGCGGCCAGGACCGGTGACGTAGTCGCGGAACTGAGCGATCTCATCCTCGGTGACGGCTTCTTCGCTGGATTCCAGATCGGCGATCACTTCCTCGGCGCGCCGGATCTCCTCGGCCGCGCCGTCAACCGCCGCGTCGAGTTGGCGCTCGGCGCTCAGCATCGGTGCCAGGTACCAGTCGGCCGAACCGGCAACGCCAGTCACCGGGACCCGCCTCCCTCTCCGGTCGTGTCGTCCTGCGGGTTCAGCCGCTTGTCGATCTCGCTCAACTTCCCGTCGAGCTGTCCCTTCTTCTCCTCGAGATCCTTCTTCTTGTCCTTGATCTCGGCTTTACCACCAACCATTGCCTTGGTGATCTCCGCGACATCTTGAGTCGAGTTGATCTCGGGGATGGTCTTCACCGCGTCGAACACCCCCTGATAGGCCTTGAAGTAGTTCCCGAGGGCGGCGACCAACTCTTCTATCTGTACATGCAGCCGCTCGACTTGGTGTATCAAGCCGACAATCTCTTCGACGTCGCTCCAGTACGGAAACTTCTCGAAACCTGTCGCAACCCAGTTGACCAGACCGGCCAATACCCCACCGAGCGACGAAACCGCCTTCCCAGCAAGCTTGACAATTTTCTGTACGATCTTGTCCAGAAGATCGATGGCCTTCTCGGCCAGCTTGATCGACCACTCCGACAACTTGGTAAAGCCTTTACCCATGTAGTCGGAAAGCTGCTCCGCGATGAACAGTGCACCTACCCAGTTGATCTCCACGTATCCCTGGTAGGCATCCGCGGCTTCCCCACGGGTCCAGTGCTCGGTCAACAACTTGTACGTGTTGTCCGTCAGGTTCTTAGACAAGCCGTTGAACTGCTTGGAAACATGCTACCATGCCTCACCGTTCTCGGCGATACGGTTGAAGTCACCGGTAATGGGCTCCACCAGATGCGCGTAGAGACCTTTGCCGTCATCGCTGATGAAGTTGCGCCAGAACCAGTCGATCTGATCCAAGCCGAAATGGTCTTGCTTCAACTTCTCGGCAAGCGGTGTAGTCGAGACCGTCGGTGTAAAACCGTCGATGGATACAGTGTCACTAAATGGCACGAGCACCGCCCTTACCGGCGCCTTCGACACGCTCCTGTGCCTCGACCTCGGCTAGGCCGTACTTGTAGGCGGCCGTCCGAACCCCTTCACCGGTCTGATTGAGTTTCCGCTGCAGCATCTCAAACATCGGCTGCAGCAGGTTCGTACGTGCGGCCTCACAGCCGTCGCCAATAGGAGTGAGAAGACCGGTGAACCCGGTGCTGTTCATACCTTCGTACATCGCCGACAGGCGCACAGTCTGCACGTCGAGCGACAAATCGGACACATAGTCAGCGTAATCCCGCAAAGCGCCGGGATCTACCTCGTGCCCTCCCCCGTTTGCCACAATTCCTCCCCGATATTGGAACACGCGCAGGCTAGTACAGGTGGGAAGGTCACACAAGCAACACGGAAGGTCACGCAAAGTTCGCCTGGTCAGTACGGCAGCAGCGGGCTCGGCCTGCCGTGCCAGGACACCGCGAGACGTTCCCTGGCGCGGGTACATGCGACGAACAGCAAGCAGCGTTCCCGCTCCCGGCCGGGACGATCGCCGAGGCGAGCGGGACGTCGCGACCACCGGGCACCTGCGAGCGGCAGCCGGCCAACGTGCCCGGCTGCCCGTTCAGATCGGGCAGCCGCTCGCCATGCAGGATGCCGAAGGATCCCGGCGGTGGTCCGGTAGTTGATCTTCAACCGCTCCCAGCGGCCGGCGATGAGGCCGCGTTCGCCGGGGTGCAGCGCCGGATAACCGAGGCAACGTGGGACGCGCAGCTGGCACCGGCGCTGCGCGAGCACGGAGTCGCCGTGGTCGAGGAGCGGGTGACCGGGCTGTTGCTGGACGACCTCGCGGGAACTGAATCCTGAAAGTCGACGGCGGTCCTGCCCTTTGGGTCGGGTGCACGTGCCCGTGGCGTTCCTACGCTGCGCGGGTCGAACAGCCGATCCGGGGAGATGTGGGTGCGATGCGCGCTGGGTTCCGAGGTTGCGTGCTGGCCGCGGCGGTGGGATTGCTCGTGTTCGCCGGGCTGCCGCTGCCTGCCGCACGCAGTGCCCCGAACGAGGACTTGCCAGCCAGGGTGAGCGAGTTCGTCGAGTCCTATCTGGACAGTACCGGGTTGCCGGGGGCGGCGGTGGCGATCACCAGAGAGGATCGGGTGCTGCTGGCCGCCGGGTACGGCCACGACTCCACCGGCGCGGCGGTGACCGAGCACACCCGGTTCCCGGTGGGGTCGCTCAGCAAGTCGTTCACCGCGCTGGCCGTGCTGCAGCTGGCCCAGGCCGGCAAGGTGGAGCTGGACGCGCCGGTGCGCCGGTACCTGCCCTCGTTCCGGCTCGTCGATCCGCGGGGTGCCCGGATCACGGTGCGGCAGCTGCTGAACCAGACCTCCGGGATGTCCGATGCCGCCTACCCGGACGCCAGGATGCCGCAGCCGGACACCCTCGCCGGAGCGGTCGACCGGTTGCACGCGGCGGGGCTGGCCGCCGAGCCGGGGAGCACCTGGCGTTACTACAACCCGAACTGGCATGTCGCCGCCCGGCTGGTCGAGGTGGTGAGTTCCCGGCCCTACGCCGACTACCTGCGCGAGCGAGTGTTCCGGCCGCTGGGGATGGCAGGCAGCTCGACGGTACTGCGCACCGGGGACGCCGCGGTACCGGAAGGGCACGCCTACACCTACGGGATCCCGTTCGTGCGCTCGGAGCCGGCGCAGTTCGTCGCGGGGTCGCATGGGGTGATCTCCACGGCCGCGGACCTGGCCAGCTGGCTGATCATGCAGAACGGTCACGGCAGGCGGCTGGTCTCGGCGGACGGCCTGGACACCATGCACACCCCACCCGGCCCAGCCAGCAAGGAGGGGATGGGCTGGTTCGCAGGCACCGAGGACGGCCGGACCGAGATATCCCACGACGGCGCCTGGTTCACCTACACCGCGCGACAGGTCCTGCTGCCGGGCAGCGGCTATGGGGTGGCCGTGCTGGCCAACACCGGGATCGGGCTGGCGCCCACCGACGCGAACGCCATCGCGGACGGGGTGCTGACCGCGATCGAGGGCGGCACCCCGCGACCCCCGGCACCGATCGTGCTGGTCACCGACCTCGTGCTCGCCGGGCTCACCCTGCTCGCCGTGGGCCTCGTGGTGCGCGGGATCCTGCGCAGGCATCGCTGGGCGGCTCGCCGCCGCCGGTACGCATGGTGGCGGGCCATACCGCGGCTGCTGCCGTACGTCCTGCCGGTGGTCTGCCTTGCGCTGCTGCCGCAGTTGGTCGACCGGATCTTCAACGGGCCTTCGATCAGCTGGGCGCAGCTGCTCACCGGGGCGGTGGCGCTGGTGGCCGGTGCCGCGATCACCGCCTTGGGCTGCCTCACGGTCGTCCTGGTCCGCCTGCGTGCGCTGCTGACCGGGTCGCGACACTATTCGGAGAATTCGTAAGTAGGATTCGAAATGTGTCGACCACCGAGAATGATCGACTTTTCACTTCGCCACAGGGGGACACCGGACAGCCGAACCGAATCCGCCGAAGGTACCAATTCGTACTCGCGGGAGCCATCATTGTGCTCGCGTTCGGCGTCCGGCTTTCCCTGTTCCACTACGAGACTTCCGACTACCTGCTGTTCTATCGTCCCTGGTACGACTTCATCATCGAGCACGACGGCTTCTCGGCCCTGCGATACGAGTTCTCCGATCTCAATGCCCCGTACCGGTACTTCCTGATCATTCTGACCTACCTGCCGGTACCCCCACTGTTCGGAATCAAGATCTTCTCGGTGTTGTTCGAGATCGTGCTCGCCTTCTTCACCTACCGGATCGTCGCGCTGCGTTTTCCGGGCTCCTGGACGCCGTTCGTCGCGGGCGGGGTCGTCTTCCTGCTGCCCACCGTCGTGCTGAACGGCTCCATGTGGGCCCAGGCCGACGCCAGCTACGCCGCGTTCTCCCTCGGCGGCGTCTACTACCTGCTGACCAGGAGGCCGTGGTGGGCATGCGTGTTCTTCGGGCTCGCGCTGGCATTCAAGCTGCAGGCGATCTTCCTCTTCCCGTTGCTACTGATCATGGTGCTGACCGGCAGGGTGCCGTGGCGGGCCCTGCTCGCGATTCCGGCCGTCTACCTGCTGCTGGACGTCCCCGCGCTGCTGTTCGGAGCCTCGGCGGCGAAACTGCTGACCGTCTACGTGAGCGCGACCGACGTCTGGCAGCAACTCACGATGAACGCGCCGTCGGTATGGCAGTTCTTCCGGGGTGAGCAGGGCCTGGAGATCATGCGGCTGCCGGGCGTGCTGTTCACCGGCGCGCTGGTCCTGGCCCTCTGCCTGCTCGTGCTGCTCAGCAGGGTGGAACTCACCGAAGCCCGGATCGTGCTGTTGGGCGCGCTGTCCGTGGTACTGGTCCCCTACGCCCTGCCGTCCATGCACGAGCGGTACTTCTACCTCGCCGACGTGCTGACCGTGATCCTGGCGTGCTACCTGCCCCGGCGGACGTGGTACGTCCCGATCGTCGTGCAGACCGTCTCGCTGCTGTCCTACATCCCGTTCCTGTTCTGGGCCCCGGCCGGCGCGGAGCCGGTGGACCTGCGCATCCTCGCCGCGGCGGAGCTGGTCGTGCTGGTGGTGCTGGCCAGGGAGACCGCCCGGCAACTACGCAACCCAGCGGCGAGGGCGCCTGCTGCTGGCGGCCCTCCGAGCAGGTCTTTCAAACCCTGACCCACGTGTTCGGCGCCTGTTGAAAATGGCAGAGAAGTGGGAAGTTAACGATCTAAACAAGCAGTAAGCTCGCAGGTGACAACGTTGCCAAACCTCGTTACTCTCCCCGACGACAAGGACCACGCCGGGCCCAACGGCGTGGTCCTTGTCTCTGTCGGGGTTAGTTTCCGATGTTACTTGCGCGGCAAAGCCAACAGGTTGTCGGTCCACCGGCCGTTGGCGTGCGTACGCAGGTACTTCGGGCCTGTACTCGGGGTCACAACCCCGACATCTGCCCGATTACCATTGCCGTCCTCAACGAAAGCCTTGCCGTTTTCGTCCTCGATCCACGACACGATCTTGGCCCGCGTGTTGTCGTCGGCCTTGCCGGTGGCCGGGTTGATCCACCATAGGCGGCTGATGTGCTCGTGACCTTCGCCGCCTGTCAGGCGGATTGCTGTGATTCGGATCGCCATCGGCTACCTCTCCTTCCGCACGCCCTTGAAGGGCGCGCTGTCGTGCTTCCCGTCCATGAACCGGCCGTTCGAGCCGCGCTTCGTCCATGTCTGGGTGCGGGGGTTGTGGGTCTGGCTCCGCTGGCGCACTGCGCCAACCCGAGAGCCACGCCCGGTGTTCTTGGCCATAGCGGCCTCCTGACAATCTGACAAACTCGCCACCCGGCGAGCCGTTGGCGAAACCTTACACTCACATGGAGTAGTGCGCAAGGCAAAATGACTACCGTCCAGCGGTAGTGTTTTTTTCGCAAACATGTCAGGATGGCCGTACTGTTGGGAGGTATGCCATGCGGTGGCCGGAAGATGCCGTCAATCAGCTGTACGAGGCGATCGGTGACCGAATCCGCGCCGCCCGCACCCAACACCGCTTGACGCAGGCTCACCTGGGCAAGCGGCTAGGTCTGACACGCTCATCCATTGCGAACATCGAAGCTGGCCGTCAGCGTGTCATGATTCACTGGTTGGTCCAGATTGCAGAGGAACTCGATGTGCCACCCGCGACGCTGTTCGCCCTACCTGATCAGCCCGCGCGCACCGCAAAGGCACTCCTAGCGCCAGATAGCTTGGACGGCCAGCCGGACACCACTCACGACTTCGTCAGCTCGGTGCTACGCCGAGCCACAAACGACTAGAGGTAGATCGTGGCAGATCGCAAGGTCCAGCGCGGCGTTGCCGAACTGCTGACAAAGTACGGCATCCACACGTCGCCAACCCCAGTCGAACCCATCGCCCGAAGTGAGGGCATCCAGGTCGTTCGCGCGCCAGCTTCGGGCTCCGAATCCGGCTTCTTGCTCCGTGACGCGGAGCGCGTGGTCATTGGCATCAACAGCCAGACCTCCCGAAGGCGCCAGAGATTTACGATTGCACACGAACTTGGGCACTGGAAGCTCCACGATGGCCGACCGCTCATCGTTGACCACACGATCCGGATCAACAAGCGCGACCAGGTCTCAAGCGCGGCGACCGACTACGAAGAGATCGAAGCCAATGCCTTCGCGGCAGCGCTGCTCATGCCAGCGGAGTTGGTCCAAGCTGCAGTCGACCGCGAGCAGAAGACCGGCATCGAGTCTCGCGATGATCTGATCCAAGCCCTAGCCGAAGAGTTTGACGTCAGCAGCGAAGCCATGGGGTACCGGTTGATCAATCTTGGTGTGTTTACCAGCTAAGATCGTCGATATATCGATGTAGCCAACTCGACAAAGATCTTCAGCATCATCAATGAAGATGCGGTAGCAACATGTATTTGTTTGCTACCAGCCTTGCGCCTCTCATATAGACAACGACGACCCTGACTAGGGTTTTTCAGGGAACCGAAATAAATGTCGACGGGAAAGTTACATATGTTTATCATCGTGCCCATCGGATAGGGCCACTCATTCGCAAAGCCCCGATTTTATTTTGTACAGGGCAGGGGTTATGCCTGCGGATTGGTTCTCGACTTGCCATTTGCGATCAATTGCGCTGATATGCCACATCACTAAGCACGATGTGTCTATCAACATAAACGAGGCAACGACCATGTTCCACTCCCTACCAAAACAAGAAGCAATTCTAGGCGACTCGTACACGGCAGCACACGTGACGGTTTGCGCCATACGAGTTACGCAAGGTGTACCTCGGCACCTACCGACCCAGCGACCCACAGCCGAATTCCTCATGCAGTACCACCAGCAGGACGGACCGCACGTGACGAGCTTCCATAACAGTGAACTGTCAGGCGAGAAGACCTGACGGCTGTACCGGCACCTCCAGACCTTTGGCAACCAGGCGTGCACGATTACGGTGCGGGGGGCAGATGTGCAGGTAGGCGAGGGTGATTCTTCTTGAGCAGTGACGTATGCTCTGCTAATGCATCGCGCCGTTCTCGATTCCAATGCCATAGATCCCATTGCAGATAACGCTGGCGCCTATGAAGCGGTCCGAGCGGCAATTGATGACGGCCGCCTGCAACTGCTCTGTACCCACGTCAGCATCGACGAACTCTGCGAGATACCAGATGTCAAACGGAGAGCACGGCTAATCCTGCTGTTGGTTGCTCTTGGCGAGCTAGTCTCCACTGGTGCCGTTGTTAACGACCACTCTAAACTTAACTTCTGCCGACTAATCGACAACGACGACGTCAATGTCATGGCGGAACTGCGCTCCGGCAACATCAGGCATACTCGTGACGCGCTCATCGCCGCGACCGCCCGCTATGAGAACGCAAGCCTGATCACCAACGAACATCGGCTCACTCGCCGAGCCAGAGAGCAGGGCATCGAAGTTCTCACACCCCGGGAACTCCTCGACGAGGTTGGCTTCAGTGTCTGATCGCCAAGTGTTCCATTGGCCACGATACTGGAACGTACACAGCAGGCATCGCAGACGCTGACCTCGCCCTCCACAAAGCCCCACATCCCGTTGCCACAACGTCCCCAGCCGGTGCTTCAGCCTCGTTCCCTCGGTCGGACAGTCGGATGTACGACCCAAGGGTGTGCAGGTCACGCATGGCGCGCAGTGTGGCGAAGGCGGGCGGGGTGGAGCCGATGTGCGGATCGGTACTTGAGGCAGATCAGCCGTTCGTCACGACATCCACCAGCCTTGCTACATCCATCAGGCCCGGCAACACGATCGTTGCCCCCGCCGCCCGCAACGCCGCCTCGTCACTCTTGCCTGTCGCAACAGCAATGACCCGTACACCAGCAGCACGCCCGGCCTGCACGTCGTTCGGCGTGTCCCCGATAAGCACCGTGCGGTCGCTCGCGAACGTCACACCTATGCACTCCTTGGCCCGGCGCTGTGCAATCGCCACCAGTTCAGCCCTGTCCGAGTGGTCGTCGCCGTAGGCACTGCTCACGAGATCGAGAGGGTCGGCCAAGCCGAATGCCTCTACCTTGATCCGCGCCACCTCGCGCAGGTTGCCGGTCAACACGCCTTGGTGGATGGAAGGCTCAGCTGCGAAAGCCGCGAGCGCATCAGCGGCGCCCGGCAGAGCACGGCCAACTGTCGCCAGTTCGTCGCGAGCGTCCTCATAGCCCCGCACCAGTGCAGCGGCCAACGTATCCACGGCCTCGCCGGTCGGCTCAATGCCATTGATCCGTAGCGACTCCCGCATGATGTCCAGTTCCGTCCGGCCGGAAATCTGCGCCAGATGCGCGAGTGGCTGGCCGGTAGCGGCGTAGAACGCCCGGTCGTAGATGGCGCGGCCGACGCCCCGTGTCTCGATCAAGGTGTGGTCGATATCCCAGAGGACAAGCGTGCGGAGCGGAGCATTGCCGTGGCGGGACGTCACCATTGCACGAGTGTGCCACCCGTGACGGACGAGACGGGTAAGCGTACGATTTGCCCTGGTCACGCCCTCGCGGGAGGGGTTGAGACGGGCATGAACGAACATTTGGCGCGGGTGGTCGGTGACCGCGTGCGCTTCTACCGCACGGCCGCTCGCCAGACCAAGACGGTGGTCGCCGGACTGACCGGCATCACGCCGGATTACCTGTACCAGATCGAGCGCGGCCAGAAGCTACCGACGATCACGGTGCTCGCGCAGCTTGCCGACGTGCTGTATGTGGAGCTCGGCGACCTGCTCAGCCACCGGCCGACACCGGAGAAACAGCACAACAACACCGAAGCTGGTGACGCGCTGTACCGAGCGTTGACAAACCCCATTTCACCAGCGCCGACGACCGCTCCTGCGCTGCCAACGCTGCACGACGCCGTGCAAAACGCCTGGCATACGTGGCAGACCTCGCCGCAGCGCTACAGCAGCCTGAATGCTCAGCTGCCCGAACTCGTCGCCGACGCGACCAGCGCTGTTCGCGTCGCCGCGCCCGAGAAGCAACGAGACGCCCAGCGTGAGGCCGCAGATCTGTACTGTTTGCTGCGGACCGTCACCAAGCGTGTCGGCCGAAGTAACTTGGCGTTGCTGGCTGCGGATCGAGCCGTACAAGCCGCCGAAGCAGCCGACGATCCGATACGGCTGGCGGGCGCCAAGTGGAACTTGACTCAGGTACTGCTCGCCGATGGGCAGGCCGAAGGCGCCGAGGAAATCGCGATGCAGGCTGTCGAGGAGCTGCGCTCCTTCGTCGCGGCCGACCACGCCGACGCCTTGGCACTCTCGGGCGCGCTGCTACTCATCGCTGGTATTGCCGCTGTTCGCCGCGGTGACGCCTGGACGGCTCGCGACCGACTGCATGAAGCAGCACCGTTAGCTGAGCAGACCGGCGAACGGAACACCTGCTGGACGGCGTTCGGACCGACCAACGTCGCCATGTACGCCGTAACCATCGAGGTCGAATCGGGCGAAGCGGTCGAGGGCCTGCGCCTGGCGGAACGCATCAACCATGATCGCTCGCCCTCGATCGAACGCCGCGTAGCGTTCCTGCTGGATCAAGCCAAGGGGTATCAGCAGCGCCGCGACTACGCCAGCGCCTTACTCTTGCTCAACACCGCCGAGCGGGAAGCGCCGGAAGACGTACGCTTCCGGCCCGCCGCCCACGTGCTGCTGCGCACCGTAGTGGAGCGCGGGCGACGTTCGGTATCGCTGGAAGCGTCCAGGCTGGCCAGCCGCGTCGGTCTGCCGCTTTGACGCCATCCGAACGCCCAGACCACCCGAACTGACAGTTCGGGTTACTGGCGAGTAACCGCCATAGCGTCTCTGTCCAGGCACCCGGCGCCGGCCGACCCACTCCCCCGATAGCCCTGGCCAGGCGTTCCCGCTTGACACACATGCGCCCGCCTGGGCTGTGGTGTTCCCGGCGCCGGGTTGCCGCTCCACATGTCAGCCAACTCGACAGGATGGAGCGGTCACCATGACCGTGCGCCTTCGCGATCTTCATGCCCCCACCGCAGTACTGCAGGGTTGGCAGCGCCGCCTGAACTGGATGTGCGCCCAGCACACCGAACGAGTGCCCGAGCCAGCCCAGCTCTACACCTTGATCGGCCTGGCCCTGACCCTGCACGGACCGTTGCCCCGCACCGGACTGTGCGAGTCCTGCGGGCTGGCCTGGCCCTGCCCGCAGGTGCGCTTAGCCTTCCGGCTGCGCGAAGGGTTCTAGGCCATGTCGGCGCCGGACAGCCACCACACCCCGGACACCAACCTGGAACTCCTCAAGCTGATCGCCGCCCTGGGCGAGCTGTACCGCTGTATCCCCGGGGTTGGCATGGCCTTACTCCAACAACGTTGCCCAGAGCTGCGCGAACAAGAGCTCGCCCACCAGCTGATGCCGTGCTCGATGCTGCTTGCCGTCGACGCCCAGCAGCGGGCGGAGACTGAGGCGGCAGCTGGCGCTGCCGCCCGAGCAGCACGGCACTTCGCCGAAGGGGACGACACGCCGCACGAGGCGCCCGAAGCTGACAACACGGCCGAGGATGACGCGCTCGAGAAGATGGACGCAGGCGCGTTTCCGGAGTCCGGCCCTTCCTCGTGGCCCGAGGACGAACCACCGCACAATGGCTGTTCGCCGTACCCACCACCAGGAACGTGACTCGGCTGCTGCTGATGGCAGCGGTGGTGCTGGGGCCACCGCTGCTCTACGGAGTGTTTCTGCTGCTTCTGCACTGCTGCCGAGAGCGGAAACGGCGACGGGAGTCTGGGCGGCTGTCGGTAGCGGAGATTGTGACGCGGGTGGAGCGGGAACGGGCGGAGGATGATGAGGGGAGACGGTGGGAGCGGGAGAACGAGCCAGGCCGACGGCATGGCGACGACGTAGGCAGAAGCCGCTGCATTCGGTGGCCGGGGGTTGACCCTGATCACGGCGATGTTGGGGATGAGCGGCCAACTGGGAGGTTGCCGATGGTGCTGGGGGACGAGACGACGGAACAGTTTCCAAAGGTGGAGAGGAAGGGTGAGTAGCTAGCCGTCTTTCAGCCACACCATGAAATAGGACCGCCGGGAGGCCGAGCCGTCGAACCACGAATGAGACCAGAAATGAGACCAGGACGGACACCAGCCTGCGGACCAAGTTCATCCACAGCGGTGTCCGCCCTGGTCAGGGCAGCGGAAGCGGAGGGATTTGAACCCCCGGTCCCTCTCGGGACGCCCGCTTTCAAGGCGGGTGCATTCGGCCGCTCTGCCACGCTTCCCTGCCGGCCAGCGTAGCGCCTGCGCCGAGGGCGCCGGGCGCGCACCCGCCGGGTCACTCGTCGAGTTCGGTCAGGTGGTTCAGCACCCGGGAGAAGGCCTGGCCCATCGCGATCTGCTCCTCGGTGGTCAGCAGGTCGATCAGGTGCTCCCGCACCCCCTGCACGTGCGTCGGGGCCGCCCGCTCCAGTACCGCCATCCCCTCGTCGGTGAGCTCGGCCACCACCCCGCGCTTGTCCTCAGGGTCCTTGCCCCGGCGCACGATGCCGAGCACCTCGAGCCTGCCGACCTGATGGGACAGCCTGCTCTTGGTGGAGCCGAGCATGCTGGCCAGCTCGGTCATCCGCATCCGGTTGTGCGGCCCCGAGGACAGGCAGACCAGCACCTCGTAGTCGGCGAGCGAGACGTCGTGCGCATCGGCCAGCTCGCGATGCAACCGGTGCCGCAACATCAGGGTCGCGACGATGTACGACCGCCATGCATGCATCTCCGTGTCCGTCAGCCAGCGCACCCCGTCCCGAACCTCGCTCATCCGCATCAGACTAGGACCTGCGGCCGGACCGCGCGCCACCCTGGCCGGTGATGCCGGTATCCCGTGAAACGCCGCGTGCACCAGTAGCGGGAGCCGTGCCGCGGCCGCGCTGTCGCAATCCTCGGGTATCACCGGAACGTGGTGTAACGAAACGGTTGTGAACAGGCGTCGAAAAGCGCATCCTGGAGTTGACGGCGGAGCTCACCGGGGCGTCGGCACCGACCCCGAGGTGCTGGTCCGGTGGCCCACCGGGAAAGGTCAGGTGGTGCAGTGACTGATGATCCGACGCGGTTGACTGCGAGCTGTGCCCCCGCGGCTGAGGCGGCCTGATCCCGGCCCAGTCGCGACTGTGAGCAGCACGGGCTTTCGACGTAATGCGCTCGACAACTCATCGCGCGTGATGGCCCCTATCGAGGCTGCATCGACGCGTCATCTGCACGTCAGCAGCTTTCGGGTGCCGGCCTGTCGCGCAGCCAGCCGCCCTTTACAACAGACAACCTCGGTAAGGTCTGGGTGCGGTCGCGTGGACCGCACCCAGACTTATGTATATACCGAAAGTTTCCGGTCCGGCCGGGTCAGCCCTGTACGGAATGCGGGTCGGAACCCTCGGCGACCTCGACCGTGGCCACGCGCTGGTGAGCGCGCTGCTTGGCGGTCGCCTTCTTGCTCTTCGCCTGGAACGGCGGGACGCCGTTGACCTCCTCGGTGCTGATCCCGTAGCTGCCGATCGTCCAGGCCATGGCGTCGGCGTTGCGGTTCAGCGCCATCCGGTCGACATTGCCGAGGTGGTCACAGGACTGGTGGTAGCAGGGGTCGAAGGCGATTCCCGCGACACCGCCCCACTTGGCGGCCTGCTCCGGCGTCTTGGTCACCTCGGCACCGGTGAACAGGCCGCCGGCCGGGATGCCGACCTCGATGAACTCACCATAGTCGGACCGGCCGCTGAAGTCGGTGTCCTCCACCTCGATGCCGCGCGAGCCGAGGAAGCTCACGAACTTCTCCTCGATCTGCGCCGAACCGTACGGCCCGGGGCCCGCGCCGGTTCCGGCCGAGTCGTCCCCGTCGTAGGCGAAGTAGCCCGCGTTCGGCGAGCCGATCATGTCGAAGTTGAGGTACATCGAGATGTTCAGCTGCTGCTCGAAGTCCAGCGACTGCACATAGCGCGTGGAGCCGACCAGGCCCAGCTCCTCCGCGCCCCACCAGGCGAAACGGACCGCGTTGTTCACTCGCGGGCTGCCACCGAGTTGCAGGGCAGTCTCCAGCAGCGCGGCCGAGCCGGTGCCGTTGTCGTTGATCCCGGCGCCGTCGTCCACGCTGTCCAGGTGGGCACCGGCCATCACGACGTTGTCCTTGCGGCCGGTCTGGGTCTCCGCGATGACGTTGTGCGTGGTGCGCTCCTCGGTCAGGGTCTGGATGTTCAGCGTGACGTCGGAACCGTCCAGCGCGACCAGGGCCTCACCGTCGGCCTGGGTGATGCCGCCGATCGGGATGGTGGCGTTCTCCGGGCCGCCGAGGGTGCCGTTGACCGGACCCGGCGAGTGGTTGTAGACGATCGCGCCGACCGCACCCGCCTCGGCGGCCGAGCTGCCCTTCTGCGCGAAGCTGCAGGCACCGCGTTTGATCAGCGCGATCTTGCCGGTGACGTCGCCGAAGTCGGTGGCCTCGCAGCCCGGGGTCTCGTCCGGCGAGATGGCGGCCAGCGGGGCGGTGATCCCACCATCCGGGGTGGACGGGCTGTACGTCATGGCGATGATCGGCACGTCCCCACCGCCCGTGGTGAGCTGCTCGGCCAGCGTCTCGGTGTAGGTGAACTCGAACTCGTGCCGGTTCACCTCGTAGCCCGCGGCCTCGAGCTTGCGCTCGATGTACTCGGCCGACTCGTTGTAACCGTCCGAACCGGCGGCACGGTTGCCACCGTTGCGGTCGGAGAACCGCTGGAATGCGATGAGGTGCCGGTTGATGTTGCCGACGTGGACCTTCCGCACCAGCTGCTTGGCGAGGCGCGGTCCCGCTGGCGCATCGCCTGCCGCAAGCTGTCCGGCCGCGGCAGGCGCCGTGGTGAGCGCCAAGCTCGCGCAGGCCGCGATCGCGACGGCAGGCACGAGTCTCTTCCTGACGGATGCCATAAACAGTTCCAATCTCCCAGTAGGGCCAACCGCCTGACACCGCCCCGACTCGGTGTGAGCGTTCGACGAGCGACCACCCTTGTTCGTTTTGCACGAAAGGTCAAGGGTCGTTCGGCGGTACCCATACGCAGGGACAACCGTTCCGATAACGGTTAACCCGACGGTCGCGAAAAGGGCGAATCAGCACCGTCGCGCATTCGGCCGAACCCTCGGCTCGGCCCGGACGGCGCTACAGTCGGGCGTATGCATGCGATCACGATCAGCGAACCGGGCGGGCCGGAACAACTGCGCTGGACCGAGGTGCCCGATCCGGTCCCCGGCGAGGGTGAGGTGCTCATCGACGTCGCGGCGAGCGCGGTGAACCGGGCCGACCTGCTGCAGCGCAGGGGACTGTACCCGCCGCCACCGGGCGCCAGCGAGATCCTCGGGCTGGAGTGCTCCGGCGTGATCGCCGAACTCGGGCCGGGGGTGTCGGACTGGCAGGTCGGGGCCGAGGTGTGCGCGCTGCTGGCAGGCGGCGGCTACGCCGAGAAGGTGGCCGTGCCCGCCACCCAGCTGCTGCCGGTGCCGGGCGAGGTCGACCTGGTGTCGGCGGCGGGCCTGCCCGAGGTGGCCTGCACCGTGTGGTCGAACGTGATCATGCACGCGGGCCTTGCCGAAGGCGAGGTACTGCTGGTGCACGGCGGCGCGGGCGGCATCGGAACGCATGCCATCCAGGTGGGCAAGGCGCTCGGGGCGACCGTCGCGGTGACGGCTGGCTCGGCCGAGCGGCTGGAACACTGCAGGCAGCTCGGCGCGGATATCGTGATCAACTACCGGGAGCAGGACTTCGTCGAGGTACTGAAGGCGGAAACCCCTGGCGCGGACGTCATCCTGGACAACATGGGCGCTTCCTACCTCGGCCGGAACGTGGACGCGCTGGCCACCGGCGGCAGGCTGGTGGTGATCGGCATGCAGGGCGGGGTCAAGGGCGAACTGAACATCGGCAAGCTGCTGACCAAGCGGGCGAGCATCGCGGCAACCGGTCTGCGGGGCAGGCCGGCCGAGGAGAAGGCCCGGATCGTGTCCGCGGTGCGGGAGCAGCTGTGGCCGCTGGTGGAGAGTGGCGCGGTCATGCCGGTGGTGGACCAGGTGGTACCGATGGCCGAGGCCGGCGACGCGCACCGTGCACTGGAGGACAGCAGTGTTTTCGGCAAGGTGCTACTGGCCGGGCACTCCTAACGCAGCTCGTCCAGCACCCGGATGAGCTGGTTGACCTCGAACACGTTCGAGTAGTGCGCCAGCCCGATCCGCACGGCCCCGCCCACCTCGGCGACCCCGAGCGCGGCGAACACCCCGTCGCTGCCCTCGTCGGCGAAGGCGCACAGGCCCTGCGTGGCCAGGTACTCGGCGACCTCGGGTGCCTTGCGGCCCGCGATGGTGAACGCGAACGCCGGGATCCGCCGCATCGCCTCGCCGAGCACCATCACGTGCGGCAGTGCGCGTAGCTCGGTGGACAGCTGGGCCAGCAGCCCGGCGTGGTACGACTTCGCCGAGCCGAGTGAGGTCACCAGCCGGTCGCGGCGCGACCCGGTTGCCGCGTCGTCCAGCTCGGCAAGGTAGTCCACCGAGGCGATCAGCCCGGCCAGCAGCGGGTAGGCATGCGGCCCCAGCTCCAGTTTGGCCGGTCCGCGTGCGCTCCCCTCCAGCGCGATCGGTGGCAGCTTCTCCAGCAGCTCGGGGTCCCGGAACACCAGCGCACCCACCGATGGCCCACCCCAGGCCAGCGCGGACAGCACCAGCACGTCGGCGCCCATCGCATTCAGGTCCAGCGGCACGAACGGGGCGGCGTAGGTGGCGTCCACCACCATCAGCGCCCCCACCCGGTTGGCGAACTCGGCGATGGTCGCCACATCGGGGCGGGTGCCGACGGAGCCGGAGGCCGCGGTCACGGCGACCACTTTGGTCCGCGCGGACACCAGGTCCTCGTACTGCCAAGCGGGCAGTTCACAGGTCTCGATGTCGATCTCGCCCCAGCGCACCACCGCTCCGGTGCGCTTGGCGGCGTGCCGCCACGGCGCCAGGTTGGCCTGCTCGTCCAGCCTGGACACGACCACCTCGTCACCCAGCGTCCAGCCCTCGCCGAGGACGTCGGCCAGCCGCCGGGTGAGCACCGAGGCGCTCGGCCCGAGCACCACTCCGGCCGGGTCCGCGCCGACCAGGTCGGCCACCGCACGCCTGGCCGCGGTGACGATGCTTTCCGCCCGCTGGGAGGCCGGAAACGCTCCACCCGGGCCGGAAACCGGTGCGCGCATGGCTGTGGACACCGCCGAAGCGACCTGCTCGGGCACCAGCATGCCTGCGGCCCCGTCGAAATGAATCCAGCCGTCACCCAGAGCAGGGAACAACCCTCGAATCCGAGCGACGTCAAACGCCATGGGTGACACCGTACTCATGCCGTCTCGTCATCCCTGCTCGCGGGGTTGGCCTGGTGCGCAGGGCAGGCGCCGGGCCGCTACCGTTGAGGGAGAAGCCAACGCAACATCGGGTCAGGATGGAGCAGATGACCGAGCCGACTTCCCCCAACTCGAACGACTCCGGCAACCACGAAGGCGAGCAGTCCCAGCACGTCGTGGTCGTGGGGCCGGACGGTTCGCCCGTCGGAACGGCCCGGATCGCCTCCGGTGAGGAGGCCGAGCAGCAGCAGGAGACCGTCGGCGACCTGGTCGAGGAGCCTGCGAAGGTCATGCGGATCGGCACGATGATCAAGCAGCTGCTGGAGGAGGTCCGCGCGGCGCCGCTGGACGACGCCAGCCGCAACCGGCTCCGCGAGATCCACGCCACCTCCATCAAAGAGCTGGAGGAAGCGCTGGCCCCGGAGCTGCGCGAGGAGCTCGAACGGCTGGTCGCCCCGTTCACCGCGGACACCACGCCGTCCGACGCCGAGCTGCGGATCGCCCAGGCCCAGCTGGTCGGCTGGCTGGAGGGCCTGTTCCACGGCATCCAGACCGCCCTGTTCGCGCAGCAGATGGCGGCAAGGGTGCAACTGGAGCAGATGCGCCGCGGCCTGCCGCCCGGCTCCTCCGCGGGTGGCCAGGAACAGCACGGTCCAGGGATCAGCGGCACCGGCCAGTACCTGTAGGCCGGTCAGGCCCCTGGTGGCCGGCCGCGCGGTGTGCCGTCCGCAGCGGCCCAGGTCCCGGCGAGGCGCAGGGCATGCAACTCGTCCAGCACCCGGGCGGCGCCGCGGCCGTCCACCGCCCCGGCCGCCCGCTCGGCCAGCTCCTCCCGCCTGCTCGGGTGCCGCAGCAGCGGCCGCAACAGCTCCGCGGCACCGTCCAGCTCCGCCGGGGAACCCAGGCCCGCTGCCAGTTCCTGCTCCACCGCGGCGCGGTAGCCCCGTTCCTGGTTGTCGACAAGGCACACCAGCGCGGCGGGCGCCCCGATACAGCACAACTCCAGCAGGGTCACTCCGGCCGCGCTCAGCACCAGGTCGGCCTCGGCCAGCCTGCGGGGTAGCTCGGTGTCCGGCGGCAGAACCAGGAACCGCTGGCCCGGAGCGGGTGCGGGCGCCCGCGGTTCGCCGTGGGCAAGTGCCTCGGCTTCGAACGGAAGGCCGGTGTCCCGCAGCGCGTGCAGCAGTCGCGTCACGGTGTGCTGCCACACCGCGCCACCGCCAAGGACGACCACCACCCGCGGCGGCTCGCCCCGCGGCCGCCTGCGGGCACGCCACTCGCGGGCCCGCAGCACCGACTGCCGCAGCGGTGCGAAGCGGGCACCGGCCAGTACCACCGTGGACCCGTCCTCCGGCCGGTCGGCCGGGCGCAGTCCGCTGTCCACGACGACATCGGCGGCCCGGCGGCCGAATCGCCCGCCCTCCAGCGACACCAGCGCCGCCCCGGCCGCGTTCACCTCGTTCCTCAGCTCGCCGAAGCCGTAGTGATCGACCACCACGGCATCGAACCCGCCCGCCAGCGTGCCGAGCCCCGCCGCATCGTGCACGGGTGCCAGCATCCGTACGCCGAGTTCCGCCAGCCGCTCCGCCAGCCAGCCCGCACCCGCGGTCTCGCCGGAGAACGCGACCGTCCAGCCCCGGTCGCGGGCCTCCTCGGCGAAGGCCACCGCCCTGGCCAGGTGCCCGGCCCCCGCCGTCGCGGAGGCATCGGCCCGCAGCAGCAGCCTCACTGCCCGACCTTCTTCTGCTCCACCTTGGCGTTCAGTGCGACCAGGTCGGGCCGGGAACGCAGCAGCCCGACCACCTCGCGCCAGCGGGGCTGCCGGTCACCGAGCGCGGCGACGACCCCCTCCAGCACGGCCCAGTCCTCCTCGGTGTCCAGGGTGACCCGCAGGTCGTCGGCCGGCGGCGCGACCACCACGCCGGAGCAGGCGTAGCGATCCGGCCTGGCCTTCACCCCGGAGGTGACATGCTCCCGGTGCGGGCCGTCCGGTTCGCCTGCCTGCTCCCGCAGCACGGCGGTACGCACCAGCTCGGCGTCGAATCCGCGCGGCAACGTGCGCACCAGGGTGGTGCTGACGTAGTCCAGATCCTGCTGCGCGCGCCACAGCGCCACCACCTGACCGAGCAGTGCCGGATCGTGCAGCGGGCAGTCGGCGGTCAGCCGCACCACGGCCTCGGCCGGATACAGCTCGTCGGCCAGCAGGAACCTGGCCAGCACGTCCTGCAGCGGACCACGCACGGCCGAGGCACCGTGCCGTCGCGCCTCCTCGGCGACGGCATCGTCCTCGGGCTCGTCCGAGGTTGCCACGACCACCCTGCCGACACCGGGAGCGGCCAGCGCGGCGCGCACCACCCACCCCAGCACGCTGCGCCCGCCGAGCGGACGGAGCACCTTGCCGGGAAGCCTGGTCGAGGACAGCCGCGCCTGGATCACGACGTTGACGGCAGGGGCGGCGTGCATGGGTGACATGATGGCGGACGGCGTTCGCTGTCAAGCGTGGAGGTAGTAGATGGCCGAGCTCGAGGGTTCGAGCATCCTGCTGACCGGCGGGACCGGCTCCTTCGGCAAGGCGTTCATCACGCACGCACTGGCCGAACTGGATCCGAAGCGGCTGGTCGTACTGTCCCGGGACGAGCTGAAGCAGTACGAGGTCCGCCAGCAGTTCGGCGACGACCCGCGGCTGCGCTGGTTCATCGGCGACGTACGGGACCGGCGCAGGCTGGAACGCGCGATGCACGGGGTGGACTACGTGGTGCATGCCGCCGCGTTGAAGCAGGTGGACACCGGCGAGTACAACCCGTTCGAGTTCGTGCAGACCAATGTGGTCGGTTCGCAGCATCTCATCGAAGCCGCCATCGACACCGGGGTCCAGAAGGTGGTGGCACTGTCCACGGACAAGGCCTCCAGCCCGATCAACCTCTACGGCGCCACCAAGCTCTGCGCCGACCGGATGTTCATCAGCGCCAACCACTACGCGGCCACGCACCCGACCAGGTTCGCGGTGGTGCGCTACGGCAATGTCATGGGCTCGAGGGGCAGCGTGATCCCGTTCTTCCGCTCGCTCGCCGAGCGTGGCGAGTCACTGCCCATCACGCACAAGGAGATGACCCGGTTCTGGATCACGCTGCCGCAGGCCGTGCGGTTCGTCTCCGACTCGTTCGACCAGATGCGCGGCGGTGAGCTCTACGTGCCACGGATCCCGAGCATGCGGCTGGTCGACCTGGCGCAGGCCATCGCACCGGGCAGCCCGATGCACGAGGTCGGTGTCCGCCCTGGCGAGAAGCTGCACGAGGAGATGATCGCGCCGGACGACTCCCGGCGGACCGTGCAGTTGCCCGACCGCTACATCGTGCAGCCACATATCGCCGGCTGGGGCTACGAGCCACCGGAGCACGGCACCCCGGTGCCGGACGGCTTCGCCTACCGGTCCGACAGCAATGACCTGTGGCTGGACGCCGACCAGCTGCGCGAGCTCGTGGCGCAGTATGGCTGACTTCCTGCCCTACGGCCGGCAGTCCATGGCGGAGGACGACATCGAAGCCGTGGTCCGGGTGCTGCGCGGGGACTGGCTGACCACCGGGCCCGCGGTCACCCGGTTCGAGGCCGATCTGGCCGGGCACACCGGTGGGATCCCCGCCGTCGCGGTCACCTCGGGAACCGCCGCCCTGCATGTCGCCTACGCCGCGGCCGGGATCGGCGCCGGGGACGAGGTGGTGACCAGCCCGATGACCTTTGTGGCCACCGCGTCCACGGCGGCGCTGCTCGGCGCGACCGTCACCTTCGCCGACCTCGAGCCGGACACCGGGAACCTGGACCCCGCCGCCGCACAGGCTGCGGTCACCCCGCGAACCAGGGTGCTCGCCGCCGTCGACTATGCGGGGCATCCGGCCGAGCTCGATCGGTTGCGCACGATTGCGCACGATGCGGGCGCGCTGTTGCTGGAGGACGCCGCGCACTCGATCGGGGGTGCCTGGCGGGGCAGGCCGGTTGGCTCGCTTGCCGACCTGACCACCTTCTCCTTCTTCCCGACGAAGAACCTCACCACGGCCGAGGGCGGGGCCGTGGCCACGCCGGACGAGGGCCTGCTCACCAGGGCCCAGCGGTACCGCAACCATGGGCTGGTGCGCGACCGGGCCGAGCAACGGTTCCCCGACGAGGGCGGCTGGCACCAGGAGGTGCACGAGTTCGGGCTGAACTACCGCCTTCCGGACGTGCTGTGCGCGCTCGGCAGCAGCCAGTTGCGCCGGATCCAGGAGTTCAAGCGGCGGCGCGCGGAGATCCACGCGCGCTACGACGAGGGCCTGGCCGGGATCCCGGCCGTGCGCACCCCGGTGACCAGGGACGGGGCCGACCCGATGTGGCATCTGTACCCGCTACGGGTGCTGGAGGGCCGGCGCAGGGCGCTGTTCGACCACCTGCGCGGAGCCGGTATCGGCGTGCAGGTGAACTACATCCCGGCGTACTGGCATCCGGTGTTCGCCGACCTCGGCTACCGGCGTGGCATGTGCCCGAACGCCGAGCGGTACTACGCCGAGCAGCTGTCCCTTCCGTTGTATCCCGGGCTGACCGATGCCGATGTGGACCGGGTGATCGAGGAGGTCAGGGCGTTTTTCGGCGTCTGACCGCTACACCAGGTCCCAGGTGAGCGGGGTGCCCTTCGCCGCGTCCGCGCGAAACGGGCGGCCGAGTACCGTGCCCAGCTCGGCGGGTGGCAGGCCGCCTGCGGGCCGGATGGACCGCACGTTGTGCTCGGTCACCGGCTCCCCTGCGCGTACGTCCCGCACGACGTACAGCGAACGACGGATCCGCAGTCCCGCCCGCTCGCTCCGTTTGGGGCCGATCGTGGCCGCGCCCAGTGCCTGCCAGCCTCGTTCGCTCTCCGTCACCAGCGCGGCCAGCTCGGCGGGCTCCAGGGAGAACATCGAGTCCACCCCACCGTCCTCCCTGGACAGTGTCACGTGCTTCTCGATGGCACAGGCGCCAAGCGGAACGGAGGCCAGTGGCACCCCGATCCCTGGAGTGTGGTCGGAAAGCCCAACCAGCACGTCGAAGGCCTCAGCCAGCACCGGCAGCGCGCGGAGGTTGCTCTCCTCGGGCGGGGCCGGATAGGAGGCCGTGCACCCCAGCACGATCAGCTGGTCGTTCCCTGCCTCCCTGGCCGTGGTCACGGCCGCGTCGATCTCGGCAACGCTGGCCTTGCCGGTCGAGATGACGAGTGGTTTCCCGGTACGCGCGCAGAGTTCGATCAACGGCAGATCGACGATCTCCGAGGAGGCGATCTTGTAGGCGGCGGTACCGAGCGACTCCAGCAGGTCGACCGCGGTCGGGTCGAACGGGCTGGAGAAGACCTCCAGCCCCTGCTCGCGTGCCCGCCGGAAGATCGGTTCGTGCCACTCCCACGGGGTGTGCGCCCGATCGTAAAGGGCGTAGAGGTTCTCCCCGTACCAGGGCGAGTTCTCGTTGGTGATCCGGAACCGCGGGGTGTCCACGTCGATGGTGATGGTGTCCGCGCGGTAGGTCTGCAACTTCAGCGCGTGCGCGCCCGCCGCGGCCACGGCGTCCACGATGGCCAGTGCCCGATCCAGCTCACCGTTGTGGTTTCCGGACATTTCGGCGATCACGAACGGCGCGTGTTCGGCTCCGATCGGGCGTGCCCCGATCCGGACCTCGCGGCGGTTGGACATCACGTTCCCTTCACCCGGCGCACGTCGGCCGGGATCAGTTCGTTCCACACGACCTCGCGCGGTTCCCCGTCGACCTCCCGGAAGTACCGCCGCACCTCGGTGAACCCGACCTGCTGGTGCAGCCGGAGCACCGGGGTGTTGCTCGCCAAGGTGGCCGCGCCGAGCTTGCGAACACCCAGCACGCCGAAGGCGTAGTCGATCGCCTCGTACTCCAGCTCGACCCAGGCGGCGCCGCGGTCCGCGCCGAGGCCATCGACATCAAGGTACTTGTTCCATTCGGTGACCTCGGCGTCCAGCCCGACGAAGATCACAACTCCCGCGGGCACGCCCCGGCGCTCGTAGATCAGGACCCGGCGGGTCGGGTCCGCGGATATCGCGTCCCACCACGCGCGATGCTCGTCCGCGCCGATCTCGTGCGTGGTGAAGCTGGCCCGGCGCACCTTGGGGTGGTTGCGCCAGCGGCGAATCGACTCGACGTCGTCCTCGGTAGCCGCACGCAGCACCCGGTTACTCCGTGGCACCGACGCTGGCCTGCGCCTCCAGCTTCCGCAACCGGTCCTCGTACCTGGCGATCCCGGTGAGCCGGACCCGGATCTGGGCGTGCTGGCGCTGGATCTCCTCGATCAGCGACCGCGCCTCGGCGAGCTCCGGCTTGTCCGCGACCGGGGTGAGCGCCGTCTTCTCCCGCAGGGTCTCCAGGGCCGCCTCCAGCGCCGCGACCTGCGGCATCAGCCGGTCCAGCTCGCTGCGCGTCCAGCGCAGGTCGCCGCGGGCATGCTCGAGGCCCGCCTCCAGCGCGTCCAGCCTGCGCCGATGGTCCACGGTGCAGTGCTCCTGCTCGGTCACCCGGTCCTCAAGGGGCTGGACCCGCTCACGGAGGCGTTCCTCGATGCGGAAATCGACGAGGCGGGCGAGTCTCTTCGCCGCGCGCTCGCGGAGGTTGAACGAGGGCATACGGTTTTCCTTCTGTGCTGCTGGGTCTGTGCTGCTGGATACGCTGTGGAATCGCGGGAATCAACGCAACAATTCAGTGTTGCCGGTCTTGGTCCAGGAGTCCAACAGCCTGCCCTCCGCGGCGATCCGGTGCTCCGGACCCACCTTGCACGAGTCCCCCGCCGCGTGTTCCCAGTGTGTCTGGTCCGGATTGTCGATGAAGGAGAAGCCGGAGAGCACGAGGTCCGCGCGCGGAAAGGTGGTGCGGGCGATCCAGGCCGCCATGGTCCCGGTGGTGGCCCAGGCGCCTTCCTCCATCGTGGCCAGTCCGAGTGCCTCGGAAAGCGGCAGGGTCACTTCCCGGTTGGACACCGGCACGAAACCGAGGTCCTTCGGCCACCACGGCGGGATGTCCTCCGGCTCCCACAGCAACCTGCCCGGTTCGACCAGCAGGTAAAGCCGGCTGCGGTAGTTCTCGAATACCCAGCGGGTCGCCCGTAGCGCCCGGTTGAACACCACGACATGTGTCCGAGCGCCTACGGTGGGTGGTCCATCTGGCTCGTCGCAGACGAATCCGTTCACCCGGAACACCAGATCGCAGGCGTCGATCGCCTTGGCGCGCCTGCTGTCCGGCGGCAACGGCTGGTTACCGACGACCGCGACCGAGCGCGGGTCCGGCCGGTCCGCGTATGCCTCCAGCAGGCTCACCATCAGGCTCGGCGCGGTGACGTCCGAGACGGCGGATTCCATGACGCGACAAGCTACCAGCACGCGGAAGCCCGGCACGAGGCGTGTTCGGCCGATGACCCGGGCAACTCGCCGGTCGTGCCGGCGCGATGACCGGCCAGGCGCAAGGCCGCTCAGGTGCCGCCAGTACCCTCAGTCTCGTGCACGCCACCAGCACCGTTGACCCAGTAGACACGACCGCTGGGCCGCCGGCGAAACCGGCGCCCGACCGGCGCTCCTTTGCCAGAGCGTTCGCCGACCTCAGAGACGGCTTCCGGCAGCGCGAGCTGTGGAGCCACCTCGGTTGGCAGGACATCAAGCAGCGTTACCGCCGCTCGGTACTCGGGCCGCTGTGGATCACCATCAGCATGGGTATCACGGCGCTCGGCCTCGGCCTGCTCTACTCGCAGCTGTTCGACTCCGAGATCGCGACCTACCTGCCCTACATCACCGTGGGGTTCATCGTCTGGCACTTCCTGCTCGGCAACCTCACCGAGGGCACCGACACGTTCATCGCGAACGAGGGGCTGATCAAGCACCTGCCCGCCCCGCTTTCGGTCTACGTGCTGCGCACGGTGTGGCGGCAGACCCTCATGTTCGCGCACAACCTGATCATCTACTTCGTGGTGATCGCGATCTTCTGGAACGGGGTCACCGAGCGGGGATACACGATCACCGACGGCGGGGTACCGCAGCCCGGCCTGGGCTGGTCCGCGCTGCTGGCGATCCCCGGGTTCGCGCTGATCGCGATCAACGCTGGCTGGGTGGTGCTGCTGTTCGGCATCGCCTCCACCCGGTTCCGGGACATTCCCCAGGTGGTCAGCAGCCTGATCAACCTGATGTTCTTCATGACCCCGATCGTCTGGTCCACCGACATCCTCCGGGACAAGTTCGGCGAATCGGTCGGCTGGCGTGATCTGGTCGCCGAGCTGAACCCGCTGTACCACTTCATCCAGCTCGTGCGCGCCCCGTTGATCGGTAACGAGCAGAGCTGGCATCACTGGGTGATCGTGGCAGGCTTCGCGGTGGTCGGCTGGGGCTTGGCGCTCCTGGTGATGCGCAACTATCGTTCTCGCGTCTCGTATTGGGTGTGACTGATGGTCAGCATTGAGGTTCGCGACGCTTACGTCGATTTTCCGATTTTCGACGCCAAGACCCGCTCGCTGAAGAAGAAGGTGCTCGGCAAGGTCGGCGGCAAGATCGGCACCGAGAGCAGGGTGCCGATCATCGAGGCGCTGCACGACATCACCTTGTCGATCAACGACGGGGACCGCATCGGGCTGGTCGGGCACAACGGGGCAGGCAAGTCCACCCTGCTGCGGCTGCTGTCCGGCATCTACGAGCCGACCCGTGGCCACGCCCGGATCGTCGGCAGGGTCGCGCCCGTTTTCGACCTGGGCGTCGGGCTCGACCCGGAGATCTCCGGCTACGAGAACATCATGATCCGGGGCCTTTACCTCGGGATGAGCCGCAAGCAGATGGAGAAGCGGATCGACGACATCGCCGAGTTCACCGAGCTCGGTGACTACCTGGCGATGCCGCTGCGCACCTACTCCACCGGTATGCGGGTGCGCCTGGCGCTGGGCGTGGTCACCTCGATCGACCCGGAGATCCTGTTGCTCGACGAGGGCATCGGCGCGGTGGACGCGGCCTTCCTGAACAAGGCAAGGGACCGGCTGGTGGACCTGGTCCGCCGCTCCGGCCTGCTGGTGTTCGCCTCGCACCAGGACGACCTGCTGCTGGAGCTGTGCACCTCGGCGATCTGGATGGACGAGGGCCACATGCGGATGCGCGGCGGGCTGCGTGAGGTGCTGACGGCGTACAAGGGCAAGGACCCGTTCGAGAACATCAGCGCCGAGGCCGCCGCCCGGATCGGGGCCGAGCCCACGGCCGCCGCCAAGGGCGAGGGGCGATGACCACCAGCGGGCCGGAGCAGGCCCCGCTCGGCGCGGAGGCCGTGGTGGCCGTGGTGGTCACCCGGCACCGCCGCGAGTTGCTCGCGGACTCGCTGAAGATCATCGCGGCCCAGACGCACCCGGTCGACCACCTGGTCGTGGTGGACAACGGCCCGGACCAGCCCGCGCGGGAGGTCGTGCGTGCCTGCGGCCTGCCGGTCACCTACCTGCCCTCGCACCGCAACCTTGGCGGCGCGGGTGGGTTCGCCCTCGGCATGCTGCACGCGCTGTCACTCGGGGCCGGCTGGGTCTGGCTGGCCGACGATGACGGGCGTCCCGCGGACGAGAACGTGCTCGCCGTGCTGCTGCACGAGGCACGCACCCGGAACCTGGCCGAGGTCTCCCCGGTGGTGGCGAACATCGACAGCCCGGAGCAGCTGGCCTTCCCGCTGCGCCGCGGGCTGACCTGGAAACGGTCCGCCGCCGAGCTCGGTACCGACTTCCTGCCAGGGATCGCCTCGCTGATGAACGGGGCGCTGTTCCGCGCGGACACGCTCGAGGTGGTCGGCGTCCCGGACCTGCGGCTGTTCTTCCGTGGGGACGAGGTCGAGCTGCACCGTAGGCTGGTCCGCTCCGGCCTGCCGTTCGGCACCTCGCTGAAGGCGACCTACCTGCACCCGAACGGCTCGGACGAGTTCAAGCCGATGCTCGGCGGCCGGTTCCACGCGCAGGACCCGGAGAACGAGGTGAAGCGGTACTACACCTACCGCAACCGCGGCTACCTGCTCGCCCAGCCAGGGATGCGCAAGATCGGGGCACTGGAGGTGCTGCGCTTCGGGCTGTACTTCATCGGGGTGAAGCGGGACCCCAGGGCCTTCCTGCGCTGGCTGCGGCTGGTCCGCCAGGGACGCAGGGAGCGGTTCTTCCGCTACTGACGCCCGTGCTCGGTACCCTCAGAGGTAGCCCTCGAGCTGGGAGTACAGCTGCTGGGCGAGCCGCGCGTTGTCCGCGGGGGCGTAGGTGATCCACTGCTGCCCGTCACCGGCCTGGTGCATGGTGTTCAGGTATCGACCATCTTCGGTGTCGAACCAGGCCACCGGGCCGAGCGGAACCTGCCTGCCGTCCTGCCCCCGCACCAGCGCGGTGAACTGGCCGAGCCGCTTCTTCGGCTTCTCGAAGATCCGTTCCACCATGCGCAACTGCCCGCCCCCGCGCGGGCGCGGGCCGCTCACCCCGCCGAAGGGGTCGTAGCCGCCGTCCTCGGCCTGCCCCCGCGGCCTGCTGTCCGGCGCGGGCCGCGGGACGGTCACCGACTGCCCGGCGGCCGCGGGCGTCAGCGGGAGCAGGTCCACGATCGCGGTCACCAGGCCGGTCGGCCGGGTCTCCTCGAACACCAGCAGGTTCTCGTCCTGGCGGGCCAGCACGGCGAACCGCCCGTCCGAGCTGACCCTGGCGAACAGCTTCTTGTCGTCGGCGAGCTGGGCGGCGGCGGTGATCACCACCGGCGCGCGCACGGTGGTGCGCAGGGCCAGCTCGGCGTCCTCGTCCAGCCGGCCACCGCGGGCCAGCCCGCGGGACTCCAGGTCGCGGAACACCGCGGCCCGGACCTGCGCCCGCTGGGTCTTCGTGCTGCCGATCTGCGGAATCTGGAAGGGAAACGGCGCGGCGCCGAGTTCACAATGCTCCAGCAGGATGTCCACCGCTGCCAGCGACAATGAGAACGAGTGCGCCATGACGTTGTTGCTCCCCCTCGGGTACCGGCCTTTCGAACAGCACGTTAGCCGACGCCGGATCCCCCGCGCAGGCGGATCACCCGGAATGCGCCGGACCCGGTGAGCATTACCTCAGCTTTCAGCGAACCGGCTTGTCGCTGCTTGCCGCCACCTGCTGTTCTTGGCTGCATGGCAGACGAAAAGCTCGCACTGGTACTGCATCCGACAGCGGGCGGCGAACCGCTGATGTTCAGCCTGGACGCCGAGGAGGCGCACCGGCTGGAGCCCAAGCTGCCCCAGCTGGTCAAGCACAGCGCCGTGGAAAGCGTGCGCACCAGGGACGGCATGACGGTGACGGTGAACTTCGCCCATATCGCCGTCACCTATGTGGACGACCTGCAGCGCAAGGGCGTCACATTCGGCATGCACCGCTGAGCGGGCCCCAGGTCAGAGGCGGTAGAGGCGGGTCCAGTTGGCCCGGCTGGTCAGCTCGGGCATGGCCCGCTTGTACTGCTCCTGCACGGCGCGCCCTTCCTTGCGCAGGCGCTGGAGCACACGGACCGTCTGCTTGGCGAGGTCGAACATCCGGGCCCGGTCGTAGCGGCGCACCCGGACGCCCTCCTGGTTGGCGTCGGTGACCACCGCCGTCTCGAACAGGGACACGTGCCACCAGTGCGCCTCGTCGGTCGGGATGGCGCCCAGCGCGTGCCGGTGCTTGCCGAGCAGCCGGTCCAGGATGCGCTTGAGCAGCACCGCACGCTGCAGGCTGGGTCGCGGCGCGGTGTTGATGATGCCGATGTCGCTGGAGGCGATGCCCGGGACGTCGGTTGCCGGGTACCGCTTGGTCTCCGGGTAGCGGTCCCGGATCTCCCGGATCTCCTTCATCGCGGCAACCCCGCCGTCGGCCAGGATCTCCGGCCCCTCCAGGAAGTCCTCCACGGCCTTGATCAGGGTCGCGGTGAGGCCGTACTGCATGCTGAGCAGGTACCGCACCACCTGCGCCAGCAGCACCCTGGACAGCAGGTTCAGGTTGAACGGGCTGTGCAGCGCGGCGGTGATGATGGAGTTACGCAGGTTGAAGTAGCGGTGCCACTCGTCCCAGTCCTTCCAGTGGAAGTCGGCGTGCCAGACCCCGGCACCGGGCAGGGTCACCGTGGGGAAGCCGTGCGCCCGCGCCCGGTAGCTGTACTCGGCGTCGTCCCACTGGAAGAAGTACGGCATCGGGTAGCCGATCTCCTTCACCACCTCGTACGGGATCAGGCAGGACCACCAGCCGTTGTACCCGGCGTCCAGCCGCCGCTCCTGCCGGTTCGGCTTGCCGGTCTCCTCGTCCACCCCGAGCAGGTCGGCGGTGGTGAGGCTGTGCTCGACCGGCTGACCGGGCTCGAGGGTGTTCAGCCGGGCGTACTCCGCGCCCACGTGCAGCTGGTTCGGGTGCAGCAGGTTGAGCATCTGCCCACCCACGATCATCGGGTTCGCGGCCTTGTTGGAGAACGCGGTCAGCCGGATCACCAGGTCCGGCTCCAGCAGCACGTCGTCGTCCATGAACAGCACATTGGCGTGTTCCGTCACAGCGCTGTCCTGGCGTCCCGACCCCTCCGCCCCCGCCAGGCGCCCGGCGACCTCGTACAGCCCGCGGGTGAAGCCGCCCGCGCCGCCGAGGTTCGGCTGCCGGATGTAGTGCAGCTTGTCGCCGAGCTCCGCGGCTACCCCGGCGAAGGTCTCCCGCGACTCCACCGGGTCGCTGCCCTGGTCGGCGACGTAGATGGCGTCCAGGGTCTCCAGCGAGGACAGGTCGCCCGCCAGCGCCTTCAGGGTGGCGAGGCAGTCGTCCACCCGGTTCATCGTGCAGATGGTCACCGCGGTCGGCCGGATCTTCTCCGGCGGCTCCACGGTCCACCGCACGCCCTCCACCGTCAGCCGCTCGCCGGCCTCGGTCTCCAGGTCGAGCCAGAGCGCGCCGCCGTCGAGGAACCGGTCGATCTTCGCCTCGAAGGTAACCGTGGCCTGCTCGGCGTCCCGCACGGTGTTCGCGGCCACCACCCGCGACTCACCCTCCGGATCGGAGGCGCCGACGGCGAGGGTGCCGGAGCCGTTCACCACGGCCTCCACCCTTACCTGCCGCACCTCGGTCCAGCGCTGCCAGTAGCTGGCGGGGAAACGGCCGAAGTAGGTGTTCCCGGACACCCTGGCGGAGGGCTCGAGGGTGACGCCGCGACGGCCGCGGGCGGCCACGCCGCGCACCACCTCGGCGTAGAGGTCCTTGCTGACCAGGTCCGAAGGGCCGGCATAGAGGCCACGCTGCGCGAGCAGCCTGCCCTGCGGGGCGCGCTCGGCGAACACCTCGGCTTCGGCCGGGTCCGCGGCACCCGCGCCGTTCCCGGCCGACTTCCGCGTGGCCGCTGCTGCTTTACCGGGCATCAGACCTCAGTCCTCCAAAAAGACTCGAAACACCGCTGCCAAGGTACAGGCCCGGCATGGTGAGCTGCTCACTGTGTGCGGTCGGGACGCGGCTCGCGGAACACGACCCACTTCAGCATGACGAAGTTGATGGTGGTGGCGGTTGCCTGCGAGATGACCCAGGCGACGCTGGTTCGTAGTTCGAAGTCCGGCAACAGGTACAGCATCCAGCGATTCATCCCCACCGCGACGAAGAACGTCACCGTGTACAGCAGGACGAATCCGCCGATCTGTCCGGCACCTTTCCGATGCCCACCGGCGAATGTGAATTTGCGGTTAAGAAAAAACGCGGTACTGGTGCCGACCACGAAACTCATCGCCCTTGCCAGGTCAACCCACGGGGCCGCGACCATGCCCAGCGCAAGTAATCCCTGGTAGGTACCGAAGTCCAGCAGCGCGCAGAAACCGCCGATGAGGACGAACCGGATGAGCTGACCGGGCAATCCGGGCGAGCTGGGTCGGGTCGGCTCGACTTCTGCGTAGGGATCCGTCGCCACCACTGCTCAACCTCGCCGGTCCGGTTCGTCTCGACGCAGGTGAGTGTAGAAGCGGTCACCACACGATGATGTGCCGGGCATGGCTACCCTGGGGCGGGTGAGCGCAGCGATCCGAGCAAGCATCGAGCGAAAGGCCCTCACCGGCTGGGGGCGCACCGCACCGACGGTCGCCGAGGTGCTGAGCACCCCCGATATCGACCGCATCGCGCGCGCCGTCGCCGAATCGGGTGACCGCGGGGTGATCGCCCGCGGGCTGGGCCGCTCCTACGGTGACCCCGCGCAGAATGCGGGCGGGCTGGTCATCGACATGACCGCACTGGACCGGATCCACTCGATGGACGCCGACAACGGCGTGGTCGTGGTGGATGCCGGGGTCAGCCTGGACACCCTGATGCGTGCCGCGCTGCCGTTCGGCCTGTGGATCCCGGTGCTGCCGGGCACCCGGCAGGTCACCATCGGCGGCGCGATCGGCGCGGACATCCACGGCAAGGCACACCATGTGGCGGGCAGCTTCGGCAACCACGTGCTGTCCATGGACCTGCTCACCGCGGACGGCCAGGTGCGCACGCTCACCCCGGACGGCGCGGAGTCCGAACTGTTCTGGGCCACCGTGGGCGGGATGGGGCTCACCGGGATCGTGCTACGCGCCACGCTGCGGCTGGAGCACGTGGAGACCGCCTACTTCGTGGTGGACACCGAGCAGATCGACAACCTGGACGAGCTGATGGAGCGCCAGGCATGCGACGACGAGAAGTACGCGGAGTCGGTGTCCTGGTTCGACGCGGTGACCACCGGCCAGCACTTCGGCCGTGGGACGCTGACCAGGGCGAACCACGCCAAGCTCGAGGACCTGCCGAAGAAGCTGCGGGCCAACCCGCTGAAGTTCGACGCCCCGCAGTTGCTCACCGTGCCGGACGTGTTCCCGCCCGGCCTGCTGAACCGGCTCACCGGGCGGATCTTCAGTGAGTTCTGGTACCGCAAGTCGCCGACCAAGCTGGGCGCGGTGCAGAACATCACCCAGTTCCTGCACCCGCTGGACATCATCGGCGAGTGGAACCGTGGCTACGGCCCGCACGGCTTCCTGCAGTACCAGTTCGTGGTGCCGCTGGAGCGCGGGGACGTGATCCGCTCGGCGCTGACGGCCATGACCGAGCGCGGCCAGGTCTCGGCCCTGAACGTGCTCAAGCGGTTCGGCGCGGGCAACCAGGCACCCCTGTCCTTCCCCAAACCCGGCTGGACCCTGTGCGTGGACATCCCGGTCGGACGCGGGCTGGCCGAACTGTGCGCCGAACTGGACCGGATGGTGCTGGACGCCGGCGGGCGGCACTACCTCGCCAAGGAGTCCCGCGCCTCGCCGGAGGTGATCCAGCAGGGCTACCCGCGCATCGACGAATGGCGCAAGATTCGCAACGCATACGACCCGGACGGCGTTTTCGCCTCGGATATGGCACGAAGGTTGAACCTGTGATCGACGCTGTAGGCAATCCCCAGTCACTGCTGCTGCTCGGCGGCACCTCGGACATCGCGCTCGCCATCGCGGAGCGCTACCTCGCCGCTCGGCCGCTGCGGGTCGTGCTCGCCGCCCGGCCATCGCCCCGGCTGGACGCCGCGGCCGAACGGCTGCGCGCGGCGGGCGCCGAGGTGTCCTGTGTGGATTTCGACGCCCAGGACACCGCCGCGCATCCCGCGGTGATCGACAAGGCGTTCGGGGACGGCGATATCGACCTGACGGTCGTCGCCTTCGGACTGCTCGGCGACGCCGAGGAGGTCTGGCAGGACCACGCGAAGGCGGTCGAACTGGCCTCGGTGAACTACACCGCGGCGGTTTCGGTCGGGGTGGCGCTGGCCGACCGGCTGAAGAAGCAGGGCCACGGCGCCGTGCTCGCACTGTCCTCTGTGGCTGGTGAGCGGGTGCGCAGGGCGAACTTCCTCTACGGCTCCACCAAGGCCGGGTTCGACGGGTTCTACCTCGGGCTCGGCGAGGCGCTGCGCCCGCACGGCGTGCGGGTCACCGTGGTGCGGCCCGGCCAGGTGAAGACCAAGATGACCGAGGGCATGGGCAAGGCGCCGCTGGAGCAGACCGCCGAGCAGGTCGCCGAGGTCGCGGTGGACGCGGTGCGCAAGCGCAGGGAGCTGGTGTGGGCGCCCGCGCAGTTCCGGTTCGTGATGTCGGCGCTGCGGCACATTCCCCGGCCGATCTTCCGCAAGCTGCCCATCTAGCGACCCGCGGGTCACTCGGGCGGGTGACCGGCATACATTGGGTGTCATGCATGGGGAGGCCAGTAACGCGGACGGTTCGGTCGCGGTCACGGTCACGTCCACCGGGGCGGTGGTCGACCTGCGGCTGACGCCGGAAGCCACGCAACGCCCGCACACCCAGCTCCAGCAGGAGCTACTGGAGGCCATCCGCACGGCGACCGAGCGGGCGGGCGAGGCTACCCCGGCATCGCCCGCCGCCCGCAGGCTGCCGCCGCCCCGGCCGTCCGCGGCGCAGCGCCGCCGGTCCCGGCACTGAGATCCAGGCACTGAGCGAGGGTCACCACTGGGGGTTCGGCCGGGCGGCGTCGGCGGCCCGGATCAGGTAGAGCTGCCGGGCTCCCATCCACGGTGAGCCGATGGTCCAGCTGGCCAGCGCCTTCGGCGGGGCGGCCAGCGGGGTGGTCTGGAGTACGTACTCGGCGCGGGCGGGCCGCAGCCCGCGGTCCAGGAACTCGAAGTTCACCTCCAGCAGCGCGCGCCCGATCGGGCCGCTGCGGGCCTGCCGCTCGGTGATGGCCGGGCCGACCGCGCCCCGGTCGGAGAACAGGTCCACCAGCGCGCAGGAACAGGCATAGGCGAGGGCACCAACCTCGCCCGCGCTGTGCACGGTCGCACCGGGCACGATCCGGCCGATCTGCTCGCCGATCTCCAGGTAGCGCTGCGAGCTGGCGTGGTTGGTGGTGACCGGTGGGAACTCGCGGGGCAGGCCGGGCGCGGCATACGCCGCCACACTGGCCGCGGTCAGCACGGCCGGGGCCGCCAGGCCGAGCCGCGGGGTCCAGCGGGCGCACAGCGCGACCAGGAACACCGTGGCGCCGACGATGCTCGGGCCGTAGTACCAGTGGTACGGCGGTACATCCAGCCACACATAGGCGGCGTAGTGCAGCGCCCCGCCCACCGCGAGCACGGCGAAGGGCAGCAGCGAGCGGGCCTTGGCCGACCCCCGCAGCGCCGCGATCAGCCAGGGCAGGCCCAGCAGGCCGCCGGCCACCGCCGGCAGGAAGGACAGCGCGGTGGCCAGCGGGTAGCGCCGCAGGTAGAGCTCGGCGCCGGTGGTGAAGCTCCATTCCCCCCAGGACCGCTGCAGGGTCTTGATGATCAGCGTGTCCGGCACGGCCGAACCGAGGACGAACCAGCTGAACAGGAACCACGGCAGGGCAACCGCGAGGAAGGCCCCGAGCGAGACCGCCAGCGCACGCAGGGCACCGGTCCCGAACCGCCCACGGACCAGCAGCAGCGCGGCGGGCAGCAGGACGACCGCGAACACCAGCAGGTCCAGCCGGATCAGGGCGAGCAGCCCGGCCACGGCGCCCAGTGCGACCGGCCGCCGCTCGGTCGCGAACACCACCAGCCAGGACAGTGCCGCCGCGCCGAGCGTGATCTCCAGCCCCACCGAGGACAGCAGCAGCGGGTTCACGGTCAGCAGGCCGACACTCACCGGGGCGAACCAGCGGGGCAGGCCGGCGCCCGTGCCGAGCCTGCGCAGCCCGAGCACCAGCACCACCTGGCAGGCGACGAACAGCACCCCGGCGGCGAACACCGCATCCCGCACCAGCACCGTGATGACCGCCAGCAGCAGCACGTTCAGCGGCGAGGTGGCGGTGTTCGATGTGCCCTGGTCGATCAGTCCCCAATGCCCGTGGAAGGCGAGATTCTCGGCGTAGGCCAGGGTGATGTAGGTGTCGTCGATCAGGTGGGTGCGCACCACCATGAAGGCGGCGGTGGAGAACAGGGCCACCACCGCAGGCGTCCCCCAGAGCGGCCACTGCCGGTATTCGTCGGCGTCGCTGCCGTTACTGGGGGTACTGCCGGTGCTGAGGGTGTGCTGCGACATCCACGCCACTGTACGGCGTAGCTGTGACGTTTCTGTTACCTAATAGGTTTTGCCTGGTTATTCACAGGTAGTAGGTGACGACGAGGCTCACCACCAGGGAGGCACCGAGCACCTGTAGCACCCGGTCGCGCAGGGCGATCTCCTCCGGCTCGCCCGCGTTGCCGCCGTCCACGTCCACCGCGTACCGCAGCACCGCGAGCACCAGCGGAACGATCGAGATGACCGCCCACACCGACTCCGGCGCCCGCTGCTGCTGCTCGAAGGCCCACAGGCAGTAGGACATGATCAGGATCGCGGCCGAGGTGGCCCAGACGAAGCGCAGGTAGCTCGCCGAGTACTTCTTCAGCGAGGACCGGATCTTCGCCCCGGTGCGCTCGAACAGCATCACCTCGGCGTAGCGCTTGCCCGCCACCATGAACAGCGAGCCGAACGCGGTGACCAGCAGGAACCACTGGGACAGCGCGATACCGGTCGCGACACCGCCCGCGATCAGCCGCATCAGGAAGCCCGAGCCCACGATCGCGAGATCGATCACCGGCTGGTGCTTCAACCCGAAGCAGTACCCCAGCTGGATCGCCTCGTACACGCCCAGCACGATCAGCAGCTTCGGATCGGCGAGCAGGCCGACCGCCATCCCACCGGCGAAGAACAGCACGGCTGCCGCGTAGGCCACCCGCACCGGCACGATCCCGGCGGCGATCGGCCGGTTGCGCTTGGTCGGATGCGCCCGGTCCGCCTCCACGTCCACCGCGTCGTTGATCAGGTACACCGAGGAGGCGACGAGCGAGAAGGCAACGAACGCGATCGCCGCGTCCAGCAGCACCCCGCCGTCCCCGAGCCGCACGCCGGTGAACGGCGCCGCGAAGACCAGGACGTTCTTCACCCATTGCCGTGGCCGGGCGGTCTTCAGCACGCCCAGCACACCGCCCACCGGGCCCCTGCGCGGGGTCACGGCGGGCTCCACCCGCTCGGTCGTCTCACTCATGAATGCCTGTTCAACTTCCGTCGCAGCAGTGCGCCGAGCACGCCGCCAAGCGCCGCGCCGGCCAGCACGTCGGTCGGGTAGTGCACACCGAGTACCAGTCGGGAGGCGAGCATCGGCGGCACGAGTACGGGCACGAGGTTACGCCCGGTCATACCCGAATACAGCACCGCGGCCGCTGTGGTGGATGTCGCATGCGAGGAGGGGAAGCTCAACCTGCTCGGGGTGCCGACCAGCACCCGCACCGACTCGTGCTCCGGCCGCGGCCTGCGCACCACCCGCTTGACCGCGATGGAGGCGGCATGCGCCCCGACGACCCCGGCCGCCGCGGCGAGCCAGTCCCGGCGCCGCCGCCGGTCCACCGCGGCGCCGAGCAGCCCGAGTGCGAACCAGCCCGCGCTGTGCTCACCGAAGTGGGACAGCCCGCGGGCGGCCTTGACCGCCTGCGGGCTCGCCAGCACGTCCTGCACCCTGGCCAGCGCCGCGACCTCACCGGAAGGCGGGCGCTCGCCTTCCGGTGCCTCTTCCGGGGCTCGCTCAAGCATCAAGGGACCCGTCCAGCGGGGCTCCGTCGGCGAGGTGCGGGCCGATCTTGTTGTCGAACACCGAGAGTGCCGAGCCGATCGCCATGTGCATATCCAGGTACTTGTAGGTACCCAGCCGCCCGCCGAACAGCACGTTGTGCTCCTTGGCCTCCCGCTTGGCCAGTTCCCGGTAGCGCTCCAGCTTCTCCCGGTCCTCCTGGGTGTTGATCGGGTAGTACGGCTCGTCGGTGTCCGCGGCGAACCGCGAGTACTCCCGGACGATCACCGTCTTGTCCTTGGGGTAGTCGCGCTCGGGGTGGAAGTGCCGGAACTCGTGGATCCGAGTGTAGGGCACTTGTTCGTCGTTGTAGTTCATCACCGAGGTGCCCTGGAAGTCGCCGGTGGAAACGACCTCCTGCTCGAAGTCCAGAGTGCGCCAGCCGAGCCTGCCCTCGGAGTAGCCGAAGTAGCGGTCCAGCGGTCCGGTGTAGAGCGTGGGGGTGCCCGCCGGGATGGCCGCCCGCACGTCGAAGTAGTCAACGTTCAGCCGGACCTCGATGTTCGGGTGGTCGGCCATCCGCTCCAGCCAGGCGGTGTAGCCGTCGACCGGAAGACCCTCGTAGGTGTCGTTGAAGTAGCGGTTGTCGAAGGTGTAGCGCACCGGCAGCCGGGTGATGATCGACGCCGAGAGCTCCTTGGGGTCGGTCTGCCACTGCTTGGCCGTGTACCCGCGGATGAATGCCTCGTACAGCGGGCGGCCGATCAGCGAGATCCCCTTTTCCTCGAGGTTCTGCGCGTCCTTGGTGTCGATCTCACTGGCCTGCTGCGCGATCAGTTCGCGCGCTTCGTCCGGTGTGTGCGACTTGCCGAAGAACTGGTTGATCAATCCGAGGTTCATCGGCAACGGGTAAACCTGACCCTGGTACTTCCCGAAGACCCGGTGCTGGTAGTTCGTGAACTCGGTGAACTGGTTGACGTAGTCCCATACCCGCTTGTTCGAGGTATGGAACAGGTGCGCGCCGTACCGGTGCACCTCGATGCCGGTCTCCGGCTCGGGTTCGGAATAGGCGTTACCGCCGATGTGCTCCCGCCGCTCCAGGACGAGGACCCGCTTGTCGAGCTGCGTCGCCGCCCGCTCGGCGACGGTGAGACCGAAGAAGCCGGAGCCGACCACGATCAGGTCGTAACCGGCGAAATCGTCTTCAGTAATCTTGGTGGGGTTCGTGTGCGCGCTCACGGGCGCACAGGCTACCGGCGCGCCGGAAACGGACCACAACACGCCCATGCATTAGCCATCGAGTAGAAGTAGTTGCCACCAGTGCCAACACCGGATTCGATCTGGATCTACGCCAGCACGATCGGGATCTACCTGGTCGTGCTCCTGCTACCGGGCGGCCTGCTCGGCTGGGCCGCCGGTCTCCGCGGCTGGGCACTGTTCGGCATGGCTCCCCTGTTCACATATCTGGCTGCCGGGCTGGCAGGCCCGTGGCTGGCGGTTGCCGGGCTGCCGTTCAACCCCGGCACCGCTGCGGCCGTCGTGCTGCTGCTCGCCGCGGCCGCGCTGGGCCTGCGCAGGTTGGCGCAGGCGCGCGGCTGGACCCCCATGCGGCCGGACCGGTCGCCGGTGCCGTGGAGCAGGCGGGCACATCTGGCGGTCGCGGCCTGCGTGCTGCTGGCGACCGTGCTCTCGGTGATCGTGGTGCTCTCCGCGGCCGGCGGCACCAGCGCGATCTTCCAGCGCTGGGACACCGTGTACCACGCCAACGGCATCCGTTACATCGCCGAGACCGGCGACGGCTCGCTGTTCGGCATGAGCACGATCAACTGGTACCCGGACGGCTCCTACTATCCGAACGGCTACCACCTGGTCGCCAGCCTGGTCTACACCCTGTCCGGGGCCGCCGTGCCGACCGTGCTGAACGCGGTCACGGTGCCGGTCGCGGGCCTGTTCGCACTGTCCATGGTGGCGATGGTCCGCCAGTTCGGCGGCCGGGCGGTGCTGGCGGGCAGCGCGGCCATCGTGACCGGTGCGGCCACCTCCGGCGCGTACGAGTCGGTGTCCAGCGGGCTGCTGCCGTTCGCCCTCGGCATCGTGCTCACCCCGCTCGGCGCGCTCGCGCTGGACCGGTTCCTGCGCAGGCCCGCGCCGGACACCGGGCTGGTGCTGGCGCTGGCCGGGGTGGGTCTGCTGGTGGCGCACACCAGCGCGCTGGTCGGGGCGATCCTGTTCGCCTTCCCGCTGGTACTGCAACGCTGGTGGCGCCGGGAGGGCAAACCGCTCGCCGACCTGGCAAGGGTGGCCCCGGTCGGCCTCGCGGCCGCACTGCTCGCGGCCCCGCACCTGCTCGGCGCGGTCAGCTTCGGCTCGGGCAGCTTCCCGTACAACCCCTGGGCCTCGGACATCCCGGTACTGGACGCGGTGTCCCAGCTGGTGCTGTTCCGGCAGTTCCTCACCCCGCCGCTGGTCTGGCTGTCGGTGTGCCTGCTCATCGGGGTGCTGATGATCCGCACCCTGCGCAGGCTGCGCTGGATCGGGCTGTCCGCGCTGCTGCTGTCCGGGATCTTCGTGCTGGTGGCCAGCTATGGCGGGCTGTCCTGGGTGATCACCTTCTCCCGGCCGTGGTGGAACGACCGTTACCGGCTGATGGCGCTGGCGGCCATCCCGCTGTGCCTGCTGGCCGCGCACGGCCTCGCCGAGGTGCAACGGCTGCTCACCAAGTGGGCCACCGGCACCGCGCTGGCGCGCAGGCGCACCTCGACCGGGGCGCGGGCCGGGGTTCCGGCCAGCGCCGTCGGGATGGCGAGCGCGGCACTGCTGATCGCGGCCATGGCGGTGGTCACCAACGGTTTCTACACCACGGCGAACGCCAGGGCGGTCGGCTTCGCCTACCAGAACTGGCCGGAGTCCCGGTACACCGATATCCCGGTGACCAGGGACGAAGTGGCCGCGATGCTGCGCATGGGCGAGCTGGCCGACCCCGGCGAGATGGTGCTCAACGGCCGCAGTGACGGCACGGCGTGGCTGTACGCGATCACCGGGGTCCGGCCGGTCGCAGGCCACTACGACGGGAACGTGGTCCCGCCGGACGCGGCCTACCTCGCCGCCCACTTCCGCGAGTACCAGCACGACCCGAAGGTGCAGGCCGCGGTGCGGCGGCTGAACGTCCGGCATGTGCTGCTCGGCTCCGGCTCGGTACTGCCCGACCTGACGAGAGCGCCGGGCCTGCGCGACCTGGACGGGCTGCCGTTCCTGAACGAGGTCTACCGCAACCAGCACGCGGTCATCTACGCGCTCGAGCGCTGAGGATTCCAGCGCCAAGCCGGAAAGTGACGGTTCCCGTGCGGTGATTCTCCCCCTGCCACCGCACGGGAACCGCGGTTCCCCGACACCCCCGGGGAAGCACCCGTTCGCCCGCTTGAAATCTGACCGCGCCGCGGGCGAACCGTCCCACCGTTACTCCCTGTGCGTCAGAGTCGACGCGCCATGGTGGGGGCCGGTTTCATCAACAACCCAGGCTCACCCGGTCGGACTAGAGCCTTGCAACTCCGGCAGGACATCCTCGACGATCTGCTCCAGCACCGCCTCGTGCCCCTGGTAGGGGCCGGTGCTGCGCGGCCAGTGCGCCACGACATCGGTGAACCCGAGCTCACCCGCCCGGCCCGCGGCGTCGGCGAAGGCCTGCGCGCTGCTCATCGAGTACTGCGGGGCGGCGTCCAGGCTCAGGTACCGGTGGATATCGGCGGGATCCCGGTCGCTGCGCCCGAGTACCTCCTCGAACCGCCCGGTGAGCTCGCCGACACTGCGCCACCACTCCGCCATCGACTCCGAGCGGCGCCCGGTGGTCACCCAGCCGCCGCCGAAGCGGGTCACCACGCGCATGGTGCGGGGTCCGTTCGCGGCGATCAGGAAGGGCATCCGCGGCCGCTGCACCGGGCCCGGCAGGTTCCGGGCGCCGACCGCGCTGAAGTAGCTGCCCTGGTAGTCGAACTTGTCCGTGGTGAGCAGGCCGTCCAGCGCCTCGGTGAACTCGATGAACCGGTCGGCCCGCTGCCCTGCGGACAGCTCGGGGTGGCCGAGTACCTGCGCGTCATAGGCGGCCGATCCCGCGCCGAGCCCGACGATGATCCGGCCGTCGGCGATGTCGTCCAGGGTGTTCAGCTCGCGCATGAACGGCACCGGGTGGCGGAAGTTCGGGGAGGCGACGAAGGTGCCGAGCCGCAGCTGCGAGGTGACCGTAGCCGCGGCGGTCAGCGTGGGGACGGCGTCGAACCACGGCCCGTCGACCAGCGATCTCCAGCCGAGGTGGTCGTAAGTCCAGGCGTGGTCGAAGCCGTACTCCTCGGCCGCTCGCCACTTGGGCTCCGCTGCCCACCAACGGTCTTCCGGAAGGATCACAATGCCAACGCGCACGTGGCCAAGGTAGTAGCAACCGCCGACAGTGCTTGGTGACGGGCCTTGGTGATCGGCCGGTGCCGGTCGGCATCCGGGATGATGGATCCGTGGACAAGCCTCAACTGATCGCCTCGGACGTCGATGGCACCCTGCTCACCCCGACCGAGGAGCTCAGCCCTCGCACTCGCGACCTGGTACATAGGGTAATCGCGGATGGAACGCCGTTCGTGCTGGTCAGCGGGCGGCCACCGCGCTGGATCCCACCGATCGCCGGCGCCGCCGGGCTCACCGGTTACGCCGTGTGCGCCAACGGTGCGGTGCTCTACGACATCGGCGCGGACCGGGTGCTGGGCTTCCACGGGCTCGAGCCGGTGCTGTTGCACGACCTGGCCGATGCGCTGGAGCATGCGCTGCCCGGCTGCCGACTCGCCGCCGAACGGGTTGGGGTGCGGGCCGCTGACCAGGGGCTTCGGCATTTCGTGATCGAGCACGAGTACTACAACCCGTGGGGTGACGGCGAGGGGATGACCGCGCCGCGCGGCGAGGTGCTCGGGCACAAGGCGGTGAAGCTGCTGGTGAGCAAGACCGGGATGAGCTCGGACGAGATGGTGACGGCGGCCGAGGCCGCACTGGGCGATGCGGTGAACATCACATTTTCCACCGGCGCCGGGCTGATCGAGCTGTCCGCACCCGGCATCACCAAGGCGACCGGGCTGGCCGAGGTGGCCGAGCGCCTTGCGGTGGACCAGGACCGGGTCATCGCCTTCGGGGACATGCCCAACGACCTGGCCATGCTGGGCTGGGCCGGGCACGGGGTGGCGATGGCCAACGCGCATCCGGCGGTCCGGGCGGCCGCGGACGAGGTGACCGCGCCCAACTCCGAGGACGGTGTCGCGCAGGTGCTGGAGCGCTGGTTCTAGGTGGCCACGGGTCGTCCCCAAGGTTGTCCACAGGCGCTGGGGATTGTTCCCAAAACTGTGGATAACTCCGCGGTACTGCTGCTGGTGGCCGCCGTGACCCTTGCCGCCCTCGCGCTGGCGGGCTGCGGCCAGGGATCGACCGGGGATGATCGCGTGCCGGAGCGATCGGCAGGGGAGACCGCAACCACCGATCAGGGGGTCGTCCAGGAGGCGGTCGCGTTCGGCGGGCTCGCCGTCCCGACGGACGCCGAGGTGCTCGGGGTGCAGCATCAGTCCGGTATCGACGATATGTACGTGCTGGCCTTCGCCACCCCGCCGGACTCGATCGAGGCCATGCTCACCGGGTCCGGGTTCAGCACGGCACTGACCCCGGGCCGGGAGGTCCACCAGCGGCCAGTGGACGGGCTCGAGTTCGGCACCGGGGACGAGATCGCGTCCGGGCAGGATGTGCTGGCCCCCGGCGAGGGCCGCACGCAGCGGGTCAACCGGAAGGTGCTGGTCGACCGGGCCGACCCGGACCGCCCGGTGGTGCACTGGTGGCTGTTCACCACCTGAGGCAGCCACCTTTCTTGACCAGCGCCTGGTCAGGACTCCGGGCGCCGGTTGTCCAGTTCCGCGGCCTGCTCCGGGGTGGGCGCGGTGCCGCCGAGATGCGCTGGCAGCCACCATCGATCCTGCTCATCGGCCGGGGACTCCGGGTAGTCCGCCTGGACCCGCTCCAGCAGTCCGGACATCCGCACCCGCAGGTCCTTGGTGAGCACCTCGGGGTCCTCATCGGTGCCGGGCCGCATCGGTGCCCCGGCCAGGATGGAGATCGGCAGGTGGCGTTTGGTCAGCGTGCGCGGCCTGCCCTTGGTCCACAGCCGGTGGGTGCCCCACACCGCCATCGGCACCACCGGCACGCCCGCTTCCGCGGCCATCCGCACCGCACCGGACTTGAGCCCTTTCACCGTGAACGACCGGCTGATCGTGGCCTCCGGGAACACACCGACGACCTCGCCTGCCCGCAGCCGCCGCACCGCCTCCTCGTAGGAGGCCTTGCCTGCGGCGCGGTCCACCGAGATGTGGTGCATCCCGCGCATCAGCGGCCCGGCGATCCGGTTGGCGAAGATCTCCCGCTTGGCCATGAACCGCACCAGCCTGCCTGCCGGTTGCGCGCCGAGCCCGCAGAACACGAAGTCCAGGTAGCTCACGTGGTTGCAAGCGATCACCGCGCCGCCCTCGGCCGGGATGTGCTCGGCGCCGTCCACCCGCAGCCGCAGGTCCAGCATCCGGAACATCGCCTTGGCCGCCAGCACGACGGGCGGGTATACGAGCTCAGCCATCAGCCCAGGCTACGCGACCGTAACCGGTCGAACCTACGGCTGCGTAGGTTTCCTGGATCACGTCGCGCAGGGCACGTACTCGAACCGCGGATCCGCGTCCAGGGTTTCGATCAGGCTGGTGGCCTGGGAGGCCAGCGGGTACACCGCCACCCATTTGTCCGTACCGGTACGACGGAAGGTGGCCACCTGGTAGCGGCCTGCGTAGACCGGGTCGGCTCCGCACCGCTGCCGGTCGGAGTAGCCGCTGCCGGTGACCACGGCCAGCGCGGGCCTGCGCACGTTGACCACGTAGTCGTAGTCGGTGGTGATATGCCCGATCAGGCCGAGATCCACATTGCGGCTGCCGTGCCTGGCGATGTGCTCGTCGGTGAGGCCGAGCACGTCCACCATGATCAGCTGCGGGCCGGCCCGGTAGGAGAGCACCCCGTTGGCGAAGGTGCTGATCACGGTGCCCGCTGGCAACCGGTCGGCGAACCAGGAACCGATCTCGGACATCTCGGCGATCTTGTCCCGCCAGGCATGCATCCGGCTGAGCATCAACGGGTGCACGGTCGAGACGATCAGGGACAGGCCGGACACCACCAGCACCAGCACCGGCACCAGGTAGGCCAGCCGCCCGCGGGGCCGCGGCGAGGGAGTGTCCGCGGCCTTGCGGATCACCCCGTACGCGGCGGCCGAGGCCACCGCAAGCAGCGGCGGGACCGGCGCAAGCAGCCGCCAGGCAGGCATCCAGTCACCGCCCGCGTAGGTGATGAAGGCCAGGTAGCCGATGGCGATCGCGAACAGCAGCCAGACCACCGAGCGGGCCAGGGCATTGCCCGGCACCGTGGCCGACGGCCTTGCCAGCAGCAGAGCCACGATCATGGCCGCGGCCAGCAGCAGGAAGCCCTCGTGCGCCAGGGTGAAACCGGAGAGGTAGTCCCAGCCCTGGCCGAGCTGCCAGCCCAGTGGGGCACCCATCTTCGCGGCCAGCGCGTTCGGGATCAGGTACCCGTAGTAGATCACCCGCCAGGCGGTCCACGGCACCGCGAGCACGAGCGCGCCGAGCACGTACCCCGCAGGGGCCCACCAGCTCGCCCGCTTCCGCGCGGCGGCCAGCAGCAGCCACAGCCCGACGATCGTGCCGACCACCACGCCATCCGGCCTGGTCATGGTGGCCAGCGCCACCAGCACCCCGGCAATGACGAACCTTCGCGCGGTCACCGCAAGGCACAGGGCCAGGATCAGCAGCAGGAACAGCGGCGTCTCCAGGCCGGAAGGGCCGTAGGCGGCCAGCCCGCTGGCCCCCGCGGTCAGCACCGCCGCCGCGATGCCGAAGGCCGGCTGCTCGGGGCCCTCCGGCCGCACCAGCCCCACCACCCGGTTGACCAGCAGGTAGGCGAGCACCACGCAGCCCAGCGTGCACAGCACCCCGAGCACGACCGCCGAGCCGACGATCTCCAGCCCGAACACCGTTTTCAACAGCCCGAGGATGATCACCCAGAGAAAGTTCGAGTAGCCCTCGACCCGCTCACCGGCGTTGAATACCGGCCCGTTGCCCTCCGCAATGTTCAGCGCGTACCGGAAACTGATGTAGGCGTCCTCGGCAACGGTGCTGAACATCAGCTGGTGCGCCAGCGAGAAGGCGCAGGCCAGCGACAACGCGCCGACCCGCCATGCCTTGTGGGTATTGATCCTGGACCAGGCGATCAACACGAATACGGCCAGGATGAGCCACGCTGCGACAGCGACGACGATCAAATGCCTCTCACCCCTCGCGGAAACCGCCCGGCGTACCCGGTAAACGTAGAGGGTTATCCGTGGCCCGGATGACGGGGGCCGCCCGGATACGGTCACATTCCCGCGAGCACCTGCCGGTCGAGCCGGTAGACGGTGACCGAGCCCGCGCGGAAACCCACCCGCAGGCCGGGCAGCCCGTCCAGGTTCCGCAGCCCGGGCGCGAGCTGGAAGGTGGGCGCCCCCAGCCAGTTCTCCGGCGCACCAGGGCCCGCCCCCATCACCGGAGCCGTGCTGTCTACGTAGACATAGCCGATGTTCAGCAGGAGGATCTGCGCGCGGATCGCGGGATCATGCGGATACTCCCGGAAGCCCGCCAGCAGGCGGTAGGTGTAGGGCAGCTGGGCATCGCCGAGGGTCACCACGTTCACCAGCGGAATGCCCTCGTCGATATAGGCATAGGTGGAGCCGTCGTTGGCGCTGTTCATCACTCGCTCGCCGGGCCGCAGCCGGGCGGCGAGCCAGTCCACGGCCGCGCGATCGTCCGCGTCCACCCGGACGAACTCGGGATCGGCGTACCGGGAGGCCAGCGCCTCGGCGTTGCGCCGCGCATACGGGAAGGAGGCCAGCACCAGGTACCCGGCCAGCAGCGGCACCAGTACGGCGGCGGTCACCGGGACCACCGGCACCCGGCGCAGCCTGGCCACCAGCCGGGCCAGCGCCAGCGCCGTCATCAGCAGCCCGAACGCGGCCAGTACCGGGGCGAACAGCGCGATATGCGACTGGACGCGCACATAGGACTTGTAGAAGAAGGAGCCGATGGTGCTCGCGGCGACACCGGTTGCGGGGCTGGTCCGGAACTCGATGGCGACCAGCAGCCAGAACGCCCACAGCGCCAGCGCGATCCAGCCCCTCCTGGTGAGCAGCACCGCGACCGCGCCGGCCAGCACCAGCACGGCCACGGACAGCTGCGCGTAGGTCTGCTCAGGATCGAGGTAACCGCCGTAGCTGAACACCAGGTTGGTGCCAACGGCCTCGCCCAGCGGCGCCGGGCGGATGTCCGGGGGCCACCCACCGGTGCGGCCGGCCTCGCCGAGCGCGCCGAGCAACGCGCCGAGGGTGGCAACCCCGGCGACCCCGGCCGCGAGCAGCAGCACGGGCCACTGCGCCCGCAGCCTGCCGGAGCGGGTGAGCGCGGCGGCGGCCCAGCAGACCAGCAGGCTCACGCCGACGGTGGCGACCACGCTGGGGTGAACCACGAACGCCCCGGCGAACCCGAGGCCCAGTAACACCGCCCGCGGCCACTGCCGCCGGCCGATGGTCAGCGCTGCGGCGATGATCCCCGGGGCGAGGCTCATCGCGACCGCGTTCGGGACGATCCCGCCGTCGTGCAGCAGTTGCACCCCCGGCCGGTACAGGCCGGCCGCGACCAGCGCGGCGATCCCGCCTGCCAGGCTCGTCCAGGCAGGCCCGGAGCCCAGCCCGCGCAGCACCGCGGCGGCAAGCGCCGCGCAGCCCAGCACGAACGCCGGTCCGACGGCCAGCGCGGTGACCAGGTTGAACCCGGCGATCGGTCCGCCGGTGAGCTCCCCGGTCAGCGCGGCCGCCAGCGGTACCCCGGAGGGATAGAAGGACACCGGCTCCCCGGTGAGCAGGTCCAGTGGCAACAGTTCCCATGGCGCACCGGTTCCGGTGCGGTCGATGTAGGCGGTCAGCCAGGTGTGCGTGACCGTGTCGTGCTCCTGCGGGTAGGTCGACCAGCCATCGAGCCCGGCCCGCCACGGCCACAGGGCCAGCAGCGCCGCGCCGAGGCAGAGCCCGGCGCCGCCGAGCCTGGCCAGGGTGAGCAGGCGCGGGGAGGCCGTGGGCAGGAAATCCGCGCCGGGCGGCCGGACGGCAGGCCGCTGGTCTGACAGCCCGCGCGCCAGCAGGGCCAGCGGCACGGCCAGCAGCAGCAGGCAACCCGCGACCAGTGCGGGCGAGAAGGATAGTCCCGGGATCCCGGACACCACCCCGGTGACGGCGAACAGCCCCATGCTCACCGGCACGGTCAGCGCGGCCAGCCACAGCAGGTCCCGCACCCCGGCGACCAGCTGCAGCAGGGCACCCGGCAGGGTCAGCACGAACAGCGCGGTAAGCAGAGGAAGGATCTGGCTCCACACAATCCGGCTCCGATGGCGGGGACGACGGCTGCCGGAATGATTCCGGTGCCAGATTACAGATTGCACTACCCCGATATCGCTCACTCGTTCGGGTGACGGAGTACATTCGTCGGTCCCCGTTCCGGCGCAGTTCCGCATCCCGTGAGGTCCGCCCGTGCCGAATGCCGTTGCCCCGTGGCCCATCCTGCTCACCCTGCTGGTGACGATCGCGGTCGTCTTCCTTCCCGGCTGGCTGGTCGGGCTCGCCGCAGGGATGCGCGGCTGGCCTGCCGCCGGGATGGCCCCGCTGCTCAGCTATGCCGTGGCCGGGCTGTCCGGTCCCTGGCTTGCCGCGCTCGGCCTGCCGTTCGGCCTGCCCGGCTTCGCCATCGCAGTCGCCGCCTTCGCCGCCGTCGCGGCGGGGCTCCGCAGGCTCACCATCCGGAAAGTCCGAAATGGACACAACTGGAACATGGATCCCGTCCGGTGGACCCGTTTCGCACAGCTGGCGGTACTGGCCTGCCTGCTGGTGGCGGCGCTGGTCGGCGGGTACACGGTGCTCGATGGCATCGTCAGGGTGAACGCCATCCCACAGGGCTGGGATGCGGTGTACCACGGCAACGCGGTGCGCTACCTGGCCGACACCGGGGACGGCAGCCTCACCGGCACCAGCACGACGAACTGGTACGGCGAGGGCAACGCGCTGTTCTACCCGAACGCCTACCACCTGCTGGCCGCGCTGGGTTACCAGCTGAGCGGGGTCTCCGTGCCGGTGGTGCTGAACGTGAACACCATGCTGCTACCGGGCTTGCTGGCCCTGTCCCTGGTCACCCTGGTGCACGCGTTCCGCGGCAGGGCGGTGCTGGCCGGGGCTGCTGCGCTGGTGGCCGTGGCACCGCTGATGGGCTTCTACGAGTCGATGAACCGCGGGCCGCTGCTGCCCTTCCTGCTCGGCTCGGTACTCACCCCGCTGGCCGCGGTCGCGGTGCACCGCTACCTGCTGCGGCCCGCGCCCGACACCGGGTTCGTGCTGGTGGCCGCCGTGGCCGGATTGTTCACCGTGCACTCCTCCGCCCTGTTCGGCGCGATCCTGTTCGCGGCACCGCTGGTGGTGCAGCGCTGGGTACTCGCAAGGGGTGACCGGGGGCGGGTGGTGCGCGCCGATCTGCTCGCGCTCTCCGCCGCGGCCCTGGCCACGGTGCCGGTGGTCGCCATGCAGTTGTTCGGTGCCGTCGGCCTGGCCACCGGGGACATCCCGTACTACGGCTGGGACAGTTCCCGGCCGGTGAACCAGGCCGTCGGCACCCTGCTGACCTTTCAGCACCAGTCGGCGCACCCGCAGGTCTGGCTGGCGCTGGCGCTGCTGCTGGGCCTGCTGTTCCTGCGCAGGCTGGGCGGGCTGCGCTGGGTGGCCGTAACCGCATTGCTCAGCGGCACCCTCTACGTTGCTGTGTCCACATCGGACCATCCGGTAGTGCTGACCATCGCACGGCCGTGGTGGGACGATCCGTACCGGTTCGTGGCCATGGCGGCACTGCCGCTGCTGCTGCTGGCCGCGCACGGGCTCGCCGAGACGCAGGCCACGCTGGCCAGCCTGCTGCGCGGGCTGCGGATGCCCGGCCGGACCGTCCGGGCCGGCGCGCTGGGTGCCGTGCTGTTGCTGGGGTTCGGCCTGGTCACCGGTGGGTTCTACACCGCGAGCAACGCGCGGGCGATCACCTCCGGTTACTACGACCCGGTGGACGACAACATGAAGACCAGCCCGGCGGAGGCCGCGGCGATGCGGCGGCTGGGCGAGCTGGCGGCACCGGGCGACTGGGCGATGAACGACCGGGCCGACGGTTCGGTCTGGACCTACGCGCTCAGCGGGGTGCGCACCGTCGCGGGGCACTTCGACGGCACCCGGCAGCCCGCCGAGGCGAAGCTGCTCGGGGCGCGGTTCAACGAGTACCCGACCGACCCCGCGGTGCGCGCTGCGGTGCGCCGGCTGGGCGTGCGCTGGGTGATCCTGTGCGGCGGCGGGAACTTCACCGACTTCACCCGGCAACCCGGGCTGACCGGCCTTGATGACGCCCCGTTCCTGGAGCTGGTCTACCGCAACCCCAGCGCGTCGATCTACCGGCTGACCTCGCCCTCGGTCCCTGCCCGCGGCTGAGCGGCGCCCAGCCGGGCGGTGAGCGCGGCGGTACCGGCGGTGACCAGGTCGGCGACGGTGAACATGACCCTGGAGGCCAGCGCGAACGCCAGCGCCTGCGGCCCGGAGATCGCGGTGGCGGTGAGCACGGCCACCATCACCACCTCCCGCACCCCGGCACCGCTCGGCATGATGAACGCGAAGTTACCCGAGGTCATCGCGATGGCCATGGCCCCGACGCACAGCACGTAGCCACCGATACCGGGGGCGCCGACCGAGTTGGCCAGCAGCCACAGGTGCAGCCCCTGCAGGGCGTACACCACGGCCAGCGCGCCGAACACCGTGCCGACGGTGCGGTAGCTGAACCGGTGGTCCAGCGCGGGCCTGCGCAGGATCCGCAGCACCAACGAGGTACCCCAGGTCAGCACCCGCGGGTGCAGGGCGGCAAGGCCGAGCGGGATCAGCACCAGCAGCCACCAGGCCCGCGGGCTGTTCGCGAACACCGCCGGCATGGCGAACAGGGACAGAATCAGCGCCGCGACCACGCCGACGCCGAAGTGGATGAGCGAGCTGGTGAAGATCCGTGCCCTGGCCAGGCCCGCCTTCTTCCCCAGCTCCATCTGCAGCAGGTAGGCCCACACCGAGCCGGGGACGTACTTGCCGAGCGAGCCGACCAGGTTGATCTGCGCCCCGCGCGGATAACCGACCGGGGTGCCGAGATCGTTCACGATCACCTGCCAGGCGTATACCCCCACGCCGATGCTCAGGATCAGCACCAGCAGGCTGAGCACCGAGGACTGCCAGGGGATGCCCTGGATGGTCGCCCAGAACTCGGCCCAGTTGGTGATCAGCTGCCGGGCCGCGAAGAAGACCACCACGGCGACGGCGACCCAGCGGACGACGTCCAGCAGCTTCGCCTTCAGCGGTTTCCGCTGCTGTTCCGGTTGTTCGGACGCGGCCGGGACGACGGCCACCTCGGGATCGACGGCTGTCATCTCGGCGGGGGTCTCCTCAGGTCTCAAGGGTCACCAGGCGGCTGAACTCGGCCAGCAGGTCGTAGCCGTCCCAGATCGCGGAGAAGGTGAGCGCCGATCCGAACGGAACGATCCGGTCCACGCCCCGCCCGGCCACCTGCCGGGCGAACTCGGCCAGCTCGGCCTTGCCGAACCCGAACTGGCTGACGGTCTGGTCCTTGCGCAGCACGATCGGTGCCAGTTCCGCCAGGGTACGGACGCTGCCCTGGGCGAACGTCCCCGCCCCCAGCCACTGCCGCGGCAGCGCCGCGGGCTCGGCCAGTTCCAGGGTGGCGATGCCGTTGACATCCGCACCCGCGCCGGTGAAGGACATCCGGTCGATCGTGCCATCCACCGCCGCCCCGTACGCGGCCACCCGTTTCTGCACGGCCATCGCGGGTTCGGTGAGGTGCTCCCGCTCGCCGAGTACCCCGGCGAGCAGTTCCCGGAACTCCGCGGCCGCCGTGGCGGCGGAGTCCGGCTCGCCGACCCAGAAGATCGCCCGGGGGGAGGAGCAGGCCGCCTGGTCGAACCAGTAGGCGTCGTTGTAGAAGCCCCGCACGGCGCGCTCGCGTTCCTCCGGTGCCGCCCGTTGCCAGCCGGGCACCGAGAGCACGGCGAAGGAGGACCGGTCCGGGAAGGTGAGGTCGCGGGCGTGCGGGGCCAGCGGGTACTGCCGCAGTGCCCGCACCGAGGCGTCCCCGCCCCAGACGACCCGCAGGTCACAGGCCGCGGAAAGGGCCGAGCTGATTTCCTCGCTGCGCTCGTAGGTGACCATCCGCTGGCTCTGGCGCACGGCGGCCGCGCAGTCCGCGCTCACCTCGCCCAGCGCGGTCTCCAGCGCCGCCAGCACGGCCTCGGCCGCGCCAGCGGAGCGGCCGGACACCCGGACCACGTTGTGGTTACCAGCCAGCGCGGACAGGGCCCAGGAATAGACGAAAATGGTGTCCACATTGGCCGGCGGGACGTGAAAGACCAGGCCGCGCGGGAAGCGCAGCACGTCCTCGGTGTCCCGCAGCCCGGACAGCGCCTTGGCGATTTCACCCTTTCGAAGGAAGAACCCCAGTGAGGCCAGTTCGGGGTAGCGGCGGGCGGTGGCAGGGGCGAGCAGCCCGCGGGCGAACCGGGTCAGGAACTCGACGATCCGCTCGTCACCGACCGTGAGCCTGCCGCCGGGCGGCTCGGCACGCAGGTCCGCCAGCAGCGCGTCGGTCCCGGCCGGTGCCCCGGCCGGGAACCGTTGGTCCAGCTGCATCAGCGGTCGTCCCGTCCTGTCATGCCGCTCCCTTCATGCCGCCGAGCCGGAGAAGGTGTCCGAGCAGCCGCGTGCCTCGGCCTTGGGCAACCGGCCGAGCACGGAGAAGTGCTTACCCGGCCAGTCGCCGTCGTCGATCCCGTTGTAGACGCCGAGGTCCTCGGTCAGCAGCACGTGGCCGGGATAGGAACGCGGCAACGTGCTCACCACCTCTATGACGCCCGGCTTGCCGACGGGTTGCTCCGCCCAGGTCACCGGGTCGCGGATCACCACATCGGCGAAGTCGGGGCAGTACAGCGAGCCACCCGATGGCCCCTCGAGGAACACGGTGCCGATCTGCTCGATCATCCCGTAGTAGTTGTAGATCCGGCGCAGCCCGGTGTCCGCCGCGAACCGGCGCCGGAACTCGGCGTTGTCCACCGCACGGTCGGCGAGCTTCTTCCAGCCGCCGGAGTGGATCAGGATGCCGTTGGAAAGGTCGAGGCGGTGCTCGCGGGCGACCTCGTAGAGGTACTGCCACACCATGAAGGTGAAGCCGAAGATCAGGAACGGCTGGTCCCCGTACTCGGCGAGGAAGCGCTTGACCGCATCGACATCGGGACGGTCCTGCTCATCCAGCACGTAGACGTGCTTGCGGCCGAAGTTGGCCATGCCGAGCACCCCGGCGCCACGGGCGGAGAACGAGCGGCGGTTCTTGATGATCCCGACCGTGTCCACCATCAGCATCGGCAGCCTGCCGGGACCGAGCACGGTTTGCAGGGTGGCCCCGAGCTGCCGGGTCTGCTCGGCGGCGGCGGCCTTGTCCAGGTAGATCCGGGATGCCCCCGAGCCGGTGGTGCCGGAGGAGGTGAGCACCTTGAACACCTCGTCCTCGGGGATGCTGCGCAGCTCGTGGGTCTTGAACATGCGCACCGGCAGCCACGGCAGGTCGGCGATCCGGCCGAACCCGGCCGCACCCGGGACGTCCAGTGCGGACAGGATCCGGTCGTAGCCCGCACAGTGCTCCCGGTGGTGCGCGGTCAGCTCGGCCAGCCGCGGCAGCAGCCGCTCCTCCCGCTGCTCGGCCCCCAGGCTGAACGGTGCCGTCATACCCTGGCCTCCAGCGCCCGGTAGTCCACCTTGCCGCTGGCCAGCAGCGGGACGGTGTCGATCGGCCGCACGTCGAACCCGCTGGTGTGCAGATGCAGCTGGTCGGAAAGCGCCCTGGCGGCGGCCTTGCAGGTGTCCGTGGCGGCGTCCTCGGCGAACAGCACCACCTTGTCCCCCGCGGCCACCGCGGCCACCACCTCGATCCCCAGCCGCGCCGCGCGCACGGCGTGCTCCAGGTCGTCCAGGCTGACCCGGTTGCCGAACACCTTGCCGATCCGCTTGAGCCTGCCGGTGATGAACAGGTAGCCGTCCTCGTCCAGGTAACCGAGGTCCCCTGTGGCCAGCACACCGCCGGCCTCGTCGCCCCTGGCCAGCTCGGCCGCGCCGTCCGCGTAGCCCATCATCACGTTCGGCCCCCGGTAGACGACCTCACCGACGATCTTGGGGTGGGTGGTCTCCTTGCCGTCGTCCCTGCGGACGGTGAACGCGCCATCGGGCAGCGCGGCGCCTGCCGAACCCAGCTTCTCGGCCAGCCGTTCCGCGGGCACCGTGGCCATCCGCGGCGCGGCCTCGGTCTGCCCGTACATCACGAACATCCGGCCGCCGACGGCACGCATCTTCTCGTCGAACTCGCTGACCAGCTCGGTGCGCAGCTTGCCGCCGGCCTGGGTGAGCGTGCGCAGCCGCGGGTAGCGCGCCGGGTCGAACTTCAGCCTGCGCAACATCTCGTAGTGGTACGGCACACCGGCCAGCGAGGTCACCCCGTGCTCGGTAACCGCGTCCCAGAAGCCACGCCCGAGCACCCCGGACGGCTCGATCACCACGCTCGCCCCGCACAGCAGATGCGAGTTCAGCACCGAAAGGCCGTAGCTGTAGTGCAGCGGCAGGCTGGTCGGGGCGACCTCGTCCGCGTCGATGTCCAGCACCGTGGCAATGGCCTCGGCGTTGTGCAGCACCGCCTGCCTGGACAGCCGGACCAGCTTCGGGTTGCCGGTGGAGCCGCTGGTGGGCAGCAACACCGCGAGCTCGGGATGCGGCGCGACGCCCTCGGCCGACTCCCGGATCCAGTGCCCGTCCCGCGCGCGGTACCCGGGTGGCGGGGCGGCCTCCGGGGCGGCCAGCACGGCGCCCGGCCGGAACCGTTCGACCAGGCCGGCCAGTACGGGTGGGTCCAGGGCCGGGTCGATCAGCGCGACCGCCCTGCCCGCGGTCAGCGCGCCGAGGTAGCGCAGCACGCTGGGCAGGTCCATCGAGGTCCTGGCGAACAGCGCGCCGGTGGGCAGCCCGGCCAGCTCCCCGGCCTCGGCCCGCACCGCGGCATGCAGTTCCCGGCCCGCCAGCGTCCGCCCGCCTGCCGCGTCCACCAGCCGGGCGCCCTCGCCGAGAAGGGGCGTCAGTGCTGGCCCGGAAACGCGCGATGCGATCGGCTCGGCAGGGCTCGGACGCTCGCTCATGGCACCAGGCCCCCGTCGACGCCGAGTACCTGGCCGGTGATGAAGGAGGCCTGGTCCCCGGCAAGGAATGCGATCGCGCCTGCCACCTCCTCGGGCCTGCCGAGCCTGCCAAGCGGGGTGCGGTCGGCGTTGGCCGCGCGTACCTCCTCGCCGAGTCCCGCGGTGAGCGCGGTGTCGATCACCCCGGGCGCCACCGCGTTCACCCGGATACCGGAGCGGCCCAGTTCCTTGGCCGCGGAGCGGGCGAGGTTGGCCACGGCCGCCTTGGACGCCGCGTACACCGACTGCCCCGCGCTGCCCTGCAGGCCGACCACCGAGGCCAGCACGATGATCGAACCGGTCTTCTTGCGCAGCATCGCCCTGGCGCCCGCCTGCACGGTGTGGATGGTGCCGCTGACGTTCGTGGCCAGGGTCCGGTCGAGGTCGTCCTCCCTGATCATGCCGAGCATGCCGCTTTCCATGATGCCCGCGTTGGCGACCAGGACATCCAGCCTGCCGTGCTCCTTGGCCACCCCGCGGACCACCGTGGACACCGCCTTGGGGTCGGTGACGTCCAGGGCGACTCCGCTGACCGTGCCGTCCACTGTGCCGTCCACCGAGGCGGCGGCCTCCCGCGCGGCGGCCTCCTCCCGCCCGGTGAGCACGACCGTGGCGCCCGCCTCCGCGAGCGCGCGGACCGTGGCCAGCCCGATACCCCGGGTACCGCCGGTGACCAGCGCGACACGTCCGGCGAGACTCTCAGTCATGGGCCGCCCGCAACTCGGTGACCATGTCCACGGCGACCTTGAAGCTGCTCATGTCGATCACCTGGTCGGTCTCGAACTGCACGTCGAACTCGTCCTCGATGGCGGCGACCAGTGCCATGTGCCCGACCGAGTCCCACGCCTCGATGTCGCGGTACTTCAGGTTCTGCACATCGACATCCTCGCCGAGGTCAAGTGCCTCCACGAAGACGTCGCGAAGCCGGTCGGAAATCGCCATGGTTCCCTCGATCCGCTAGTGAGCTGGACCTTTCGATGGTAAGGGGCCAGCCGTATCGAGCAGGTCCGCGGTCAGCCTCTCGACATAGTGCCCCGCACCCTCCGGGGGGTAGCGCAGCGCGGGGTTGTGCACGATCACACTGCGCACCCCGGCCGCCCTGGCCGCCTGCACGTCGTGGAAGGTGTCCCCGACCAGCACCGCCTCCGCCGGCCCAGCGCCCAGCCGGGCCAGCACGGTGTGCAGGCCCTCCGGGTCGGGTTTCAGCCTGCGCACGTCCTCCCTGCCGACCACGGTCAGGCCGTCGGCGGCCGCGCCAAGGGCGTCCAGCACCGCCTGCCCGCTGTTGCGGGTCAGCACCGCGAGCGCGCACCGGCCACGCAACCCGGCGAGGCACTCGCGCGCCCCTGGCCGGAACCCGCCCGCCCGCACGGCGGCCCGCTCGTAGGTGGTCACCAGCTCGAGCCTGCTGCGGTCGCCCTCGTCAAGGAAGCGCTGCAACGCCTCGCCGAGCCGTTCCTGTGGCCCGAGTCCGAGCTCGGCACGCAGCCCGGCCCAGTCGACCGGGAGGTCGAACAGCGTGCCGTCGAAGTCGAAGACGACCGCGCGCACCGGGGAACTCACCGGGGAGTCGAGGACCATTCACCCTCCCGGACCAGCCGGTACCCCATGTCGATCATGCGTACCCAGTAGAGGTCCGCTGGCAGCGGGTCGTACCGGGGCGGTGTCTCGGCCAGCGTGTTGCCGAGGCCGAGCTGCACGTACATATCCGGCATGTTCAGCCCGGCGTGCGCGAAGAAGTTGCTGGTGGTGAAGAACCTGCCGACGTTGATCTCGGTCACCATCGGCGCGTCCGCCGCGGTGCACTTCATGTCAACGCAGTACACCCCGTGCGGTTCGGCGGAGACGGCGCGTACCGCGGCCTCCCCTGCGTGGTTCACGTCCGCGCGGTTGACCGTCCTGGCCACCGAGGGCGAGGAACTCTGCCCGCTCGGGGTCAGGTTGCCGAAGATGTACTCGATCCGCTCCCTGGCCTGCGAGGTGACCAGCCTGCCCCGGTGCCAGAGGCTCTGCCAGGCGAACTCGGCACCCGGCAGGTACTCGCTGGCCATGAAGTCGCCGTAGTCCAGGCCGCGGAAGGAGCGCCAGTAGTCGATCCAGGCGTCGCCCTGGTAGAAGGAGTTCACCGGCAGGCTCGCCCGCGAACCCGCGCCGCGGATCGCGCGCAGCCACACCCTGGGGTGGTGCTCCAGCAGCTCGGCCAGCGCGCCGTGCAGGTCGTCCGGGCTGTCGATCTTGACGGCCGCCGGTACCGGCACCCCCGCGGCACGCAGGTGCGCGTTGAACGCCATCTTGTCGTGGCACAGGGCCACCGCGGCGGCGTCCGGAAGGAACACGGGTGCCTGGATCTTGTCCCGGTGCTCGGCAAGGAAACCGACCTCGACATCCGGCTGCGGATGGACGAACTCGATCCGTTCGTCCTCGATGACCCGATTGATCGCGTCCACATAACCGGAATCGGACACCGGCGGCACCAGGTACTTGGCCGACAGCTCCATGAGCTCGAGGTGGTAGCGCTTGACGTCGGTGCCGACCACCTCGTATCCGGCCGGCGCCAGCGCGAGGGCGTCCCGGAAGTTGAAGGCCGCCGAACCCCCGGCGCCGGTGATGAGAATGCGTGCCATGTCCCTTACCTTGTAGCCCGCGCGGGCCGGGACCACCGGCTGCGCAGCGATGATGTGGCCGACCGGTATCGTGGGCGCCCGCGTCGGCAACGGCGTGTATACCGGCCTGGGCAGAAAATGCCGTACCGGTGACCGACTGTACCTGACCCGCCAGCACCGTCCGTCGAGGTGAGAGACTGCCGCATGATCCCCATTACCGTGGTCGACGTTCGGGATGCCGAACCGCTGGTCGCCGAGGTCCTGCGGTCCGGCGCCATCGCACAGGGGCCGATGGTCCGGCGCCTCGAGGCCGCGTTCGCGGAGGTGACCGGCACCCGGCACGCGGTCGCCGTGAACAACGGCACCACGGCGCTGATCGGCGCGCTCCAGGTGCTGGACCTGCGGCCGGGCGATGAGGTGATCACCTCGCCGTTCACCTTCGTGGCGACCCTGAACGCGATCCTGCAGGCCGGTGCCACCGTGCGGTTCGCCGATATCTCCGCCGAGGACTTCGCGGTCGACCCGGACAAGGTCGCCGCCGCGATCGGCCCGCGGACCAGGGTGCTGATGCCGGTACACCTGTACGGCCAGCCCGCGGACATGGGCAAGCTCGCCCCGCTCGCGGCCGAGCACGGCCTGCACGTGGTGGAGGACGCGGCCCAGGCCGTCGGCGCCACCTTCGATGGACGGCAGGCCGGCAGCTACGGCCTCGGCTGCTTTTCCTTGTATGCCACCAAAAATGTGACCACCGCCGAGGGTGGTGTGATCACCTGCGAGGACGACGAGCTGGCCGACCGGCTACGGGTGCTGCGCAACCAGGGCATGCGGGCCCGGTACGAGTACGAGATGGCTGGCAACAACTACCGGATGACCGACCTGCACGCCGCCGTCGGCATCCCGCAGCTGGAGCAGCTCGCGGCACGCACCGCGGCCCGCAGGCGCAACGCGGAACGCCTTTCCGCCGGGCTCGCAGGCACCCCTGGCCTGCGGCTGCCTGCCGTGCTGCCCGGCAGGGAACACGTCTGGCACCAGTACACCGTCCTCGTCGGCCCGCACGCCATGCTGTCCAGGGACGAGCTGGCCCAGCAACTGACCGAACGCGGCGTCGGCAACGGGATCTACTACCCGAAGGTCGTCTTCGACTACGACTGCTACCGCGATCACCCGCAGATCCCGGACGCCACGACCAGCCGGGTACCGGTGGCGGCCGACGTGGCCGAGCAGGCGCTGTCGCTGCCCGTCCATCCCGCACTGTCCGAAGCCGACCTGGACACGGTCGTCAAGACCGTACGCGACCTGCTGGGGGCGTGAGCGTGACACATCGGATCGCGCTCGTCGGCACCGGCACGATGGGCTCCCTGCACGCGCGCGTGCTGTCCCAGCACGAACGGGTCTCCCTGGTGCGCGTGGTCGAGCCACGGGAGGAGGACGGCAGGGCCTGCGCCGAGCGGTTCGGCACCGAATGGCGACCCGAGCTCGACTCACTGTCCGATGTGGACGCCGTGGTGCTGGCCTCGTCCACCGAGGCGCACTACGACCTCGCGCGGACGATCCTGAACGAGGACACGCCGCTGCTGGTGGAGAAGCCGGTCTCGAACAGCCTGGCCGCCTCGGCTGAGATCGTCGCGCTGGCCGAGCAGCGGGACGTGCCGCTGATGTGCGGGCTGCTGGAACGCTACAACCCGGCGGTGCTCACCGCTCGCGCCATGATCAGCCAGCCGGTGCACCTGATGGCCCGGCGGCACGGCCCGTACGCCCCGCGGATCAGGACCGGGGTCGCCTGGGACCTGCTGGTGCACGACGTGGATATCGCGATCCAGTTCTTCGGCGGCACCGTGCCGAGCAGGGTGACCGCGGGCACCGGATACTTCCACCCGTCCTCGGTGACCGGCGCGGAGGACACCGTGGAGACGGTGCTGACCTTCCCGTTCGGTCTCGCCTCGGTGTCCGCGTCCCGGCTGGGCCAGCGCAAGATCCGCTCGCTTGTGGTGTCCGAACTGGACCGGATGGTCGAGATCGACCTGCTGCGCCGGGATGTCACCGTGTACCGGCACGTCTCGCATGATGCCGCGACGCCGGACGGGCTCGGTTACCGGCAGCAGACGGTGATCGAGATTCCCGAACTGGTGACAGTGCGCGAGCCGCTGGCCACCCAGCTCGACCGGTTCGTCGACCTGCTGGAGGGCGGGGTGGACGCGGCCGCGGAACGGGCCTCGATCCTGCCCTCACACCAGGTGGTCGCCGAGGTGCTGCAGCAGGCGCACGGCTGACGGCCTGTTCATCGCCCGCCCGCGGCGGGCTCACTCCGGATCGGGGTCGAAGCGGCCGCCGGGAGCACCCCAGGCCGTGGGGTTGTCGCCGCGCCGCGCCGCGATGTCCCTGCGGCGTTCGTTCTCCGCCCGCACCCTGGCGATCTCGGACTGGATGTAGTCCTCGTCGTAGCGCTGGAACACCCGCGCCGGGTTCCCCGCGACCAGTGAGCGTTCCGGAACGTCCTTGGCCACCACCGAGTTCGGCTGCACCGTGGCGAAGTCGCCGATCGTCACCCCTGCCATGATCACCACCAGGCCGCCGATGAAACAGCCCTTGCCGATCTTCACCGGCTTGCGTTCGATCAGGTCGCTGCCGGAGTGGTTCTGCAGCGCCATATTGGCCAGCCAGCTGGAATGCGTGAAGACCAGCGTGTTCAGCCCGATGCTGGTGTGCTCCCCGATCTCCAGCCCGCCGCTGGCGTCCAGGGTGGCGCCCTCGCCGATCCAGCAGTGCTCGCCGATGGTCAGGTTCTCCGGGCTGACGATCTTGGCCCGTTCCCGGATCCGGGTGGTCTCCGGCAACCCGTAGAGCCGGGCCCGTTCGGCGTCGTTCATGTACTGCCCGACCAGCTCGGTCAGGATCTGCGGGCGCAGCCGGTTACTGCGTTCGTCGTCGAAGAACATCCTCACCCCGCGGGCCGGGTGCCGCGCTCGCCGAGCATCTTCTCGAAGGCGCGCAGGTGCTCGGCCGCCACCACGTCGAGTCCGAAGTTGGCCCGCACCAGCTCGCTCTGCCGCCGGGCGAGCTCCGCCCGCCGCCGCGGGTCGTCCAGTAGTCCGAGCACGGCCTGCGCCACGGCCGCCGAGTCGTCCGGCGGCACCAGCAGGATGTTCTCCCCGTTGCGCAGCTCGATCCCTGGGTAGTTGTCCGCGGCCACCGAGGCGATGGTCGCGGTGCCGGAGAGCATCGCCTCGAGCGAGGCCGTGCCACAGCCGCCGTTGAGGTCGTGCGCCACGATGTCGGCGGCCGCGTAGTAGGCGGGCACGTCCTCGCGCGGCGCGGCGCCCTGCACGATGAACGCGTCCCGCACGCCCAGCTCCCGCGCCCGTTCGAGGAAGGCGTCGTAGTAGACCCTGCCCACCACGATCACCTTGGTGTCCGGGTGCTTGTCCAGGATCGCGGGCATCGCCTCGACCAGCGGCAGCCGGTCCCGCAGCGGGATCACGTGTCCGAGCGAGACGATCAGTGGCGCGTCGCCGATCTCGTGCTCGGCCCGCACGTCCCTGGTGGGCGGCTGGTCGAACCGGGCGGCGTCCACCGCGATCGGCAGGTACTCGGAGTTCGCCTCGCTGGTGCGGTAACGCTGCGCGCAGTAGTCCGCGCCGAGCTTGTCCAGGATGACGTAACGCGGCCGGAACAGGCTGAGCAACGGCCGTACCAGCACCGCGTCCAGCAGCCGGAACACCGCGCTGTACAGCTTCTTGTCGCTGATCAGCAGGGTGTGGATGGTCAGCAACATCGGCAGGTTGCGGCGGCGCGCGTACCAGCCTGCCAGCCAGGACAGGTCGAAGAACTGCCCGTGCAGGTGAATGGCGTCCGGCTGGAACTCGTCCAGCAACCGGAACAACCGGCGCCAGTTGCGCGGTTTCACCGAGGCGAAGGTCATGTCGAAGTCGATCGACAGCCCCAGCTGCGGCATTTTCATGGCGGGCAGCCGGACCACCCGGTAGCCGTCCACCTTCTCCTCGGCAGGCGCGTCGGCGTAGGCCGCGGTCACCGCGAGCACCTCGTGCCCGGCCGCGACGTATTCCGCGGCCAGCGAGGCGGCCATATGCGCGCTCCCGCCCACCCGCGGTGGGAAGAAGTTGTTCACCACGACGATCCGCATCGCCCGCCCCTTTGCCGGTCCCGCGGCTGGTTCGCTGCCCGCCTCCGTCAAGCCAGTCAAGCCGAGGCCTTGACCAGGTCGGACATACCCTGCTCGACCGTGATCTCCGGGGACCAGCCGAGTACCTCGCGGGCGCGCTCGATGTCCGCGGCACGCCGCGACACCAGCACGTCCCGTGGGTTGAACTGCGGTTCCACGTCCACCCCGACCGCGTCGATCAGGATCTTCGCCAGGGTGGCGACCGAGGTGTCGATGCCGGTGCCGATGTTGATCGGCAGGTTCGCCCGCTCGGACTCCAGCGCCAGCACCACGGCCTTGGCGAGATCGGTGACGTGCACGAAGTCCATCGACTGCTCGCCCTTGCCGTCGATGACCGGCGGCTGACCGGCCCGCAGGCGCTGGATGAAGTGGTTGATCACCGAGGTGTAGTACGCCTCGATCTTCTGGCCGGGGCCGTAGACATTGAAGAACCGCAGGGCGTTCCAGGAAAGGCCATGGTGCCGCTGGTAGAAGCCGAGCAGGTCCTCCCCCGCGCGTTTGGAGATGCAGTACGGGGTGAGCGGGTCGAGCGGGTCGTCCTCGTGCATCGGCAGCTTCTTCGGCTCGCCGTAGACCGAGGCGGAGGAGGCGAACACCAGGCGCTGCACGCCTTCGTCGGCCGCGGCGGCGAAGACGTTGTGGTTGCCGGTCATGTTGATGTCGATCGATTCGTGCGGATCGGCAACCGACTTGTTGATCGACACGGTGGCGAAGTGAATGGCATGCGTGCAGCCACGGATGGCCTCGCGTACCCCGCCGCCGTAGCGCACGTCCTTCTCCACCAGCTCGACCTTGCCGGTCTCCATGAACTCCGCGATCCGGTCCCGGTTACCGCGGGTCATGTTGTCGTAGATCACCACCGAGTAGTCCCGCTCGAGCAGGAGGGGGATGACGTGCCCGGCGATGAATCCACCGCCGCCGGTGAAGAAGACCTTCTTGTCGGACATGCGTTCGCTTTCTCGTGGTGTTCGATCAGGACAGCTCGGTGACGACCGCGCGCACGGTGTCGACAACCCGCTGCACCTCGTACTCGGTCAGGTTGGCGTGCATCGGGATGGCAAGGTGCCGACGGAAGACGTCGGCGGAAACCGGCAGCGGCCGCTGCTCGCCGTACACCGGCTGCAAGTGCGAGGCATAGGTGCCGAAGTTGCATTGGATCCCGCGCTCGCGCAACTCGAGCGCCAGCCGGTCGCGCCCGAGCTCCTCGGCGATGGTGAGAATGTAGGCTTGCCACGGGTGCCCGCGGTCGGGCAGCTCCGCCGGGACGGCTACCCCTGGCAGCTCGGCGAGTCCCTGGTGGTAGCGCCGTGCCACCGACCGGCGGGCGGCCACCAGGTCCGGCAGCCGGTCCAGCTGCACGTTCATGATGGCGGCCTGGATGTCGGAGAGCCGGAAGTTGTAACCGGCCTCCTGGAAGACCGGGATCGGCAGCTCGCCGCGCGTCCCGCGGGAGAAGGCCGGCTCGATACCGTAGGTGTGCAGCCTGCGCGCGTGCTCGATCAGGTCGGCGCGGTCGGAGACCAGCGCGCCGCCCTCGCCCGCGGTGATGCCCTTGCGGCCGTGGAAGGAGAAGGCGGCGAGATCGGCCAGGCTGCCCGCAGGGCGTTCCCGGTAGGTGGCGCCTGCCGCGCAGGCCGCGTCCTCGAACAGCCACAGCCCGTGCTTGTCGGCGATCGCCCGGTACTCGTCGAAGTCCCCCGGCTGGCCTGCCACATCCACCGCCAGTATGCCCACCGTGCGCGGGGTGACCAGCGCCTCGACGGCGGCGGGGTCGGCGCTCCAGATGTCCGGGCGCACGTCGGCGAACACCGGGGTCGCCCCGGCCTGTAGCACCGCGTGGCCGGTGGCAGGGAAGGTGTAGTCGCCGACGATCACCTCGTCACCCGGCCGCACGTCCAGGACCCGCAGACCAAGGTAGAGCGCGGCACCGCAGCTGCTGGTGCTCAGCGCGTGCGCGGTGCCGGTGGCGGCGGCGAAGCGTTCCTCGAACTTGCGGCAGGTCGGGCCCGCTCCGGCGAGCCACCCGGAACGGAAGACCTCCGCCACTGCGGCGAGCTCCTCGTCGCCGACGGTCGGTTGGCCGAGAGCGATCGTCTCGGAGCTGGTGGACATGCCCCTCCCGTTGCCTGATGTCGGTTCGTAGTGTATGGCAGCTGCCGTCCGGGTTGACCGCCCCGTACCCCGACGCTTCACCATCGGTTCCGGTTGCCCCGGATGCCCAGGGGACATCCCGTGCTCCCTTGGGGTGGAGCCCGCGCGTCTGTGCCATATTCGCAGGTCACGGCGCAATAGCGTGGGTCCATGCCATCGAAGTCAAGTGACGCACGCCGCCGCGAGCTCGGTGCGGAGCTCCGCAGGCGGCGTGAGCGCGCCGGCCTGAACGGGGTCGACCTGGCACGCAGACTGGGCTGGGCGCAGAGCACGGTCTCCCGGTTCGAGGCGGGCACCGGCAGCTTCACCGAGGTCAACGTGACGACCTACCTGGCCCACTGCGGGGTCAACGCCCCGGAAGCCGCCGAGGTGCTCCGCCTGGCAAGGGAAACCGAAGACGGCTACCTGGTGCGCATGCACAGTCTTCGTACCCTCATCCTGCATGAGACAACGGCACGCGTCATCACCGCGACCTCGCCGTTGCTGATACCAGGGCTGCTGCAAACAGAGGGCTATGCGCGCGCGGTCATCGGCCTGCCTCCCCGGGAGGAAGAAGAGATCAACTCAAGAGTGGCCTTGCGACTGGAACGGCAACAAGTCCTGCGTAGCTGGCGGCCGCCACAGTTCACGTACTTCGTGTACGAAGCCGCCTTGCGCTGTCCATTCGGCGGCGACAAGGTCATGAACGAACAGATGCTGCATCTCCTCTTCTTGGTCGAACGGCCGCACATCACGCTCCGGGTCGTGCCCTTCGGGTCAGGTCAGCATGCCGCCGTTGCCGGCGCGCTGACCTTGATGGACTTCGACGATCACGGTCCGATGGCCTACTTGGAGAATCCGTTGGCCGGGGTGTTCGTGGATCACAGGGACGCAATAGTCAAGTACCGCTCCACCCTCCAGCAGCTAGCCAATGACGCGCTGGGCCAGCAACAATCGAAGGCGTTCCTGGCACAACTTGCCAGCGCGTACGACCTGCCGGAGGAGCGCCATGACCACGTCCGCAACGACCTGGCGGAAGAGTAGTCACAGTGATCCGGATCGAGACTGCGTAGAGGTGGCGTTCGTCCCTGCTCAGGTTGCCGTGCGGGACTCGAAGTGTCCGGAGGCGGGCGCGCTTCGCTTCAGCCCTTCCTGCTGGCGCGCCTTCCTAGCGGATGTCCGCTAGTGTCGTGAGTCGTTAATTCGTTGGCAGTATGCGGTGAGGGTGTCGAGGATCGCGTCGGCGGTCTTGGTCCAGACGAAAGGCTTGGGGTCGGTGTTCCACTCCTTGATCCATGCACGGACGTCGGCTTCGAGTTCGGTGACGCTGCGGTGGGCGGAGCGGCGGAGTTTGCGGTTGGTGAGCTCGGCAAACCAGCGTTCCACCAGATTCAGCCATGAGCTGCTGGTAGGCGTGAAGTGCAGGTAGAAGCGGGGGTGGCGGAGCAGCCATTTCTTGACCTCGGGGTCTTGTGAGTAGCGTAGTTGTCCAGCACCAGATGCAGATCCAGGTCTTTCGGCACGGCGGCGTCGATGAGCTTGAGGAAACGCAGGAACTCCTGGTGGCGGTGGCGCCGGTAATGCTGGGCGATCACCGAGCCGCTACCGATGTCGAAGGCGGCGAACAAGCTGGTGGTGCCGTGGCGGACGTAATCGTGAGTCATCCGCGCCGGCGTGGTCGGCATGATTGGAAGAATCGGCGCGGTCCGGTCGATCGCCTGCATCTGGCTCTTCTCATCGACCGCGAGGACTAGCGCGTTCTCCGGCGGCGCCATGTACAACCCGACGACGTCGCGGACCTTCTCGATGAACTGCGGATCGGTCGAGAGTTTCCACGTCTCGACCGCGTATGGTTTGAGTCCGAACGCCCGCCAGATCCGCGAGATCGCCGACTGCGACATCTCGGTCGACGACGCCATCGACCGGGTCGACCAGTGCGTGTCCTGTCCCGGCGTCTCCTCCAACGTCTTGGCGATCACCTCCTCGACCTGGTCGTCAGTGATGAGCCGCGGCCGCCCCGGACGCGGCTCATCCGACAACCCCTCCAGTCGACGAGCCAGAAACCGCGAGCGCCACTTGGACACCATGTTCCGCGACACGCCCATATCCTGCGCGACCTCACCGATCGTGCCACCCTCTGCGCACCGCAACACAATCCGCGATCGCAACGCCAACGCCTGCGCGGTCTTCCGCAGACGCGACCATCCACTCAGGACACTACGTTCCTCATCCGTCAGGACCACGGGCTCAAGCATCGGACTCGGCATCACCACAGCCTACCAAGTGGCAACGAATTACTGACTCAGGACACTAGCTCGCGGCGCAGCTCGTCCAGCGCGCGCGTCACGTCCTCGTCGCTCGCGGGCGCGAGGAACACCCGCTCGTCCCCTGGCAGCTGGGTCACCTTCATCGTCCAGCGGCCCTGGTCGTTGTCATAGACCCGCAACGGTTCCTTGCTGACCCGGCGCCTGCCCTGCTGGTCCCGGGTCTCCGCATAGAACTCGGCGATGACGTGCGGGGACAACGCTACCACCCGCTGCGCCCGCCGGACCTCCCGATCGGGCGCCACCGCGCCGGGTACCTCATCCTTCGCGGCCAGGAAGTCGCTGCGTAGCACGCTGATCGGCTGCTCGTTCGACTTCCACCACTCCGGCAGCACCGCGGTGAGCACCCGGCTCAGCTCGTCGTCCTTGAAGGTACGCACGTAGATGTGGTCGTCCTCGCGCACGGCGATCAGGCCGAACCAGCGGGAGGCTGCGGTGAGCACGCCCAGCCGCATCCCGTTCTCCGGGTAGGCGACCCACCCGAACCGGGCCTGCCGCGGGCTGGTCAGCAACTCGGCGAGCTCGCGGAAGTCCGGCTCGTCCGGGTTGTCCGGTACGGCCGCGTACCTGCCCTGGACCTCCGCGAGGGCGGCCTTGGCCGCCGCGGCCTCGTTGTCGTCCAGCCACATCGGCGACGGGGCGATGGCGATATGCAGGTCACCGCCGGTCGCCTCGGTGGCCATCGCCGCGAGCTGGTCGGCCCGAAACTGCTCGGGTTCCGGAAACCACACCACCTGCGGCTACTGCTTTCGCTCGCCGATGACCGGCGGGGTCGCGGTCAGGCCGGTACGCGGGTCGACCAGCTTCTCGCCGTCCTCGGTGGCCTGGAAGTGCTCGTCGTCGTCCATCACGTACTTGCGCTCGTGGTCCTCGTCGTCATTGCCCTTGCCGCGGCCACCGGCCCCGGCACCCATCGGCATCGCACCGCCCCGGCCACCGGCGGCACCGCCGGTGGTCCCGGCCGCGCCAGTGGTGCCCGCGGCGCCCGAACCCGGCAGCGCGGCACCCGTGCCCCGGCCGGGGCTGACCCCGGATCCCGGCGCGGCACCGGTCCCGGAACCCGTACCGCCGTAGAGCCGCGAGCCCGCGCTGCCCGAGCCGACGCCACCGGTCCCGCCGGTGCCACGGAGGCCGCCGGTCCCGGAGGTGCCACCCGTGTTGGAACCGCCACCATTGACTGGCGCGATATCGAAGCCACCCAGGCCGGTCCGGTTACGCCGTGTGTTCCCACCGGTGTCCGTACGCGGCGGTACCCAGCCACTGGTGTTCGGCCCGTTCGGCCCACGGCCGCTGGTGCCGGACGGCCCCGTGCCGGACGGGACGGTCGAGCCGGGCAGGTTTCCGCCCGTCGACGCCGCGGGCGGGGTCGAAACATTGCCGCCGCCGGGACCACCCGTGGTGCTGGGTGGCGGCGACCAGGACGATCCGCCGGTCACGCTGCTGGCACGGGTTCCACCTGCCTCCCCGGCCGGCCGGTTGATCTCCGGGCCACTGGTGCCGCCGTCCCCGACCTGACCCCCTGGACCACCGGTGTCCATCGCGATGGATGGTGGCTTCGATAGCGTCGAGCCGTAGTCGGCAGGCATCATCCGCTCGTTGTAGGACGAGTGGTTCGTCCACAGGTTCATGACCTCGACGTTGTGCCGCTCCGCCTCGCGGGCCGCCGCGACCTGGCTCTCGTAGTTGTTCTGTGCCGAGCCGAGGGTGAAGATGTTCTCCATCGTGGAGGGCTCGTCCGGGACGTCCGGGACCGGGCGCACGTTACCCCTGGCCAGGTCGAAGGAGTCGGTCTGGCGGCCGAGCAGCTGCTGTGCGGTGTTCATCTCCTCAGATGCGCGGGCGTGCTCGACGGCCAGCGGACCGGCGCCACGCTGCGCTGCGCCGGACGCCTCACCCTGCCATCCTTCCTCGAAGGAGGCCGCGACCTGCGTGATCCGGTCGGAGAGCGCCCGGTACTCGTCCATGATCCGGGTGAGCTTGTCCTGGGTCGCGACCAGGCCGCCCGGCCCCGGAGCGCTGATGAAGTTCTCGTAGATGCCCCGCCCGCTCAGGCACACCGAGGGCTGCTCCGCAGACATGGTCACTCCCCCGCCTTGATCGTCTCGATCACTGCCTTGGCAACGTTCTCCGCCGCGCCACACGCATCGTTTCCCGCGCGCGTCAACACATTCGAATTAAAAAATAGATCATCGCTTATAGAAACCGCGAGATTGCAGTCGCCTCGATCCCGGTTGTCGACGATCTCGACATACACCGCCGGATAACCAGATACTTCCGTCGGCTCGAAGTAGCCCTTATCCCAATGACCCGTGTCGTTGAGCGCATAGAGCCGATCCAACCCCTCCTCAATACCGGTCGCATACGACACACCCGGACTGGTCGACCCGTCGCCAACGTTCCATCTACAACCACTGTTGTCGTCGTCGCTATTTTCTCGACTGGAGGTGACGTTGAACTCTTGTTGCTGCGACTCTGTGAGACTGGAACATGGATCTTTAAGGTACTTGGAAGCGTCCAACGGGTCCTGCACCGGCGGCGCCTTGGTGAACTCCCGTTCACCGGCTGATTCGGACTGGGTGGTGCTCACCTCCGCGCCGGAGGTGGGTAGCGCCTGCCCCGCCTCGCCCGAGTCACACCCGGCCAGCACAGCCAACGACAGCACGGCGCTTGCAGTCAACACTCGTTCACGACTAGTCACTGGAACAACGTCCCCGTTCCCGGTGGCAAGCCACCATCGCCTCCGCCGTCTTTGAACACCCCGGCAGTGTCCTCTTCCTTTTCCACATATGTTCCGTTCGCCTTGCGCAGGGCGTCGACGTAGGCCTGGGCGTAGTCCCGCATAGATCTGTTGTGTTTAGCCGCCTCGATAATTGACTCCCGGGTCGCTTTCGCCTGAGACGTCCCCGGCGAGTCGTGCGATGGAGGCACACAGCCTTCCGCCGCCAAAATCAGCTCGTTGTACTTCTCCGCAATCCGGTCGCGCAGGTCCTCGAACTCGCGGATCTTGGTCGCGATGGTCTCCGCGTCGAAGCTGTAGCCGCCGCCCGCGGTGGCGGCCGCTCGGGCGACGCCGTCCACCCAGCTGCCACCGCCGCCTTCCCGGTGCTCCGCGAACCGTTCCCGCTCCTCGGCGCGCTCTTCCTCGATCTCCTCTTCGATCTCGGTGGTCGCCTGGGGCGCGGCGCCGGGGGCGGAGCCGCCGCCGGTCACGTTCACCGGCCGTTCATCATGCGGGTATTCCCCCTCGTCAAGCACACCACGCAGGTACGCGTCGCCAGCCGACGTCATACTCCAGCCCTCTCCCCTGAGCGAACCGCCTTCCGGCAGCACCATAGCGCGACCGCCCATGTACGCACAGGTGCTCGCCCGAAATACCCTTGCACCGGGGACAAGTCAACACAACCGATTCACTCGTTTCCGCCCGCTATGCCCCGCCCGCATCGACCAGCCTGCCCGGCCATGAGGAAACGACTTGGCTGGATCGGGTGGACCATCGCGGCGGCGACCGTGGTCGTCATCGGACTGCCCACCGCGCTGTGGCTACTGGTGCCCACCGAGCCGCGGCCGCCGGAGAAGACCGGCCCGAGCTGGGTCGAGCGGCTGGCCAGCGGGGCGGAGTCCATGGTCGGCGCGCCGGTGCGATGCGTCGCAGACCCGACCGACCTCGAGATGTGCTTTCCCGGCATCGACCTGGGCACGGTCCGGCACGAGCTGGAGCGGATCGGCGCCCGGTGTTCCGCCGAGGAGAACGAGTACGACCTGGAGTGCCGGACCGGGAACCGCGACCGCGCGGTGGAGATCAGGGTGACCAGGGCACTCCGCGCCCCGGAACCGGTCAGCTGGGTACACATCCGGGTCACCGAGGGCGGCCTGGACGTGCCGGACGGGGCCGAGCAACGCCTCCAGGAGACCCTGGACAAGGCGCTCGCCAAGGTCGTACCGGTGTTCTTCCCGCAGGTGCCGGACATCGCCGGCGTGGTCAGTGACCGGGCACGGGACCTGCTCGGCACCACGTGCCCGCCGATCAGGGAAGGGCCCGTCGTCCGGCCCGGATACCGGGTGGGCTGCACCGAGCCCCGGCTGATCCAGGTGTCCGGGCCAGCGGGTACCGCGACCGACTGGTCGGTCGCGGTCGACTTCGGTGCGGCGGACCAGCCATGATGCTCAGCCGTCCAGACTGGGCTTGTCGAAGTCCGGGAGCAACGCGCAGTTGCGGTCGGTGGTCTCCCGGTATGCGGCGTATGCCGCGGGGTTCTCCCGCCCACCCGCTGCCATCATCGCCTCATATGCCCGCGCCTGCTCGGCGTGCAGGCTCTGCATGGTGCGCAGCCGGTACGCGGCCCTCGCCGACCGTTCGGCCAGCTCCTGCACCGGGCCGAGGTCGCCCGGCCAGTCCCGCGCGCCGTCCATGATCGTGCGCAGCTGCTCGGTAATCCGGTCCTGGCCGTCGGCAAGGCCTGCCAGGGTCGCGGACTGCTCACGCAGGCCGTCCGCCCAGGATTCCCCCACCCCCTGCTCGTCCCGCATGCCACCACGTTACGGCAACCGGAATGATGGAGGCATGCGCTTCGACATCCTCGGGCCACTCGAGGTGCACCGTGCCGACGGCAGCCCGGTGTCCGTCGGCGGGCCCAGGGTGCGCACGCTGCTCACCCTCCTGCTGCTCGAACCCGGCCGGATCGTCGGCACCGAGCGGCTCATCGACGGGTTGTGGGGAGCCCGGCCGCCCAGCGGCGCAGGCAACGCCCTGCAGTCCCAGGTGTCCCGGCTGCGCCAGGCCCTTGGCACGGAGCTGGTGGAGCACCACCCGGCCGGCTACCGGCTCGCGATCGACCCCGAGGACGTGGACACCCACCGGTTCGAGCGGCTGGCGGCCGCGGGCAGGGAAGCGCTTGCGGCGGGTGACCCCGGCACCGCGGCCCGCTCGCTGCGCGAGGCGCTCGGATTGTGGCGGGGCACCCCGCTGGCCGACCTGCCCGAACAGCACGCCGCCGCCAGGCATCTGGACGAACTCCGGCTGGCCGCGACCGAGGACCGGATCGAGGCCGAACTCGCCCTCGGCGAGCACCGCTCCCTCATCCCCGAGCTGCGCGGCCTGATCGGCAGTCACCCGCTGCGCGAGCGGCTACGCGCCCAGCTGATGCGCGCCCTGCATGCCGAGGGCAGGCAGGCCGACGCGCTGGCCGAGTTCGAGGCCGCCCGGCACGCCCTCGCCGAGCAGCTGGGTATCGACCCCTCCGCCGAGCTGGCCGCCGCACACCTCGCCGTGCTACGCGCGGAACCACCCCCGGCCGCACCGCAGGCGAGCCTGCCCGGCCAGCTGACCAGTTTCGTCGGCAGGCAGGACGAGCTGGCCAGGGTCGGCGCACTGCTGCGGGAGCACCGGCTGGTCACCCTGACCGGCCCCGGTGGAGCAGGGAAGACCAGGCTGGCGATCGAGACGGCCCGCCAGCTGCCCGGCGAGGCGGTGCTGGCGGAACTGGCCCCGCTCGCCGAGAGCGGCGACCTGCCGCAGGCCGTGCTGGCCGCGTTCGGCCTGCGCGAAACCGGGCTGCGGCACGTACCGGAACCGCTGGCGCCGGTGGATCGGCTGGTCGCCGCGCTCCGCGAACGCCCGCTGCTGCTGATCCTTGACAACTGCGAGCACCTTGTGGACGCTGCGGCCGGGCTGGCCCAGCGGCTGCTCCGCGCCTGCGGGTCGCTGCGGATCCTGGCCACCAGCAGGGAACCCCTGGACATCCCCGGCGAGACCCTGTGCCCGGTGCCGACCCTGGCCCGGCCACCGGCAGGCAGCACCCCGGTCGAGGCACTGGCCTACCCCGCCGTGCGGCTGTTCACCGAGCGGGCCGCCGCGGTGGCCCCCGGGTTCGGCGTGGACGAACGGAACCTGGCCTCGGTGCTACACATCTGCGAGGCACTGGACGGCCTGCCGCTGGCCATCGAGCTGGCAGCGGCCAGGGTGCGCTCGCTGCCGCTGACCGAGATCGCCGCCCGCCTCGATGACCGGTTCCAGCTGCTGTCCAAGGGGAACCGCACCGCCGAGCACCGGCATCGCACGCTGCGCGCGGTGGTGGCCTGGAGCTGGGATTCGCTGGACGAGGCCGAGCGTGCCCTGGCCCGCAGGTTCACGGTGTTCTCCGGCGGCGCCACGCCGGATTCGATCCGCAGGGTGTGCAGGTCCCCCGGCAGGGAGATCCTGGACCTGCTCTCGGCGCTCACCGAGAAGTCCCTGGTCGAGCTGGGTGGTGACGGCCGGTACCGGATGCTGGAGACGGTCCGTGCCTTCGGCGCTGAGCAGCTGGAGCAGTCCGGGGAGCGGGAAAGCCTGCTGGTCGCCCACCGGGACCACTTCCACGAGCTGGCCACCGCCGCCGAGCACCGGTTGCGTGGTCCCGAGCAGCTCGACTGGCTGCGGCTGCTGTCCGAGGAACACGACAACCTGAACGCCGCCCTGCGCCGCGCCATCGAGACCGAGCCGGTCGTCGCGCTACGGATGCTGGCCGCGCTCACCCCATACTGGTGGATGCGCGGGCTGAAGAGCGAGGGCGCGGCGCTGGCCGCGGATCTGCTCGGCAGACTGGACCAGCACCCGCCGGACGGGCTGGCGGAGGAGTACGTGGTCTGCGTGTCCACCGCGGCGGCGGCCCGCACCCGGCCCGGGGAGTACCAGGCCGAGCTGGCGGTCGTGCTGGACATCCTGCTGGAGCTGCCGCTGCCGCCGCGACAGCCCTTCCTGCTGCTGCTCTGGGGCACGGCCTACGGGGTGCCGAAGGGCGATGACGAGGCCATCACCCGGCTGATGAACCGGCAACGCGAGCTGGCGCCGGATACCTGGTCGCAGGCGCTGAGCGAGCTGGGCTGGGGCCTGACCGAGCTGTACCGGGGGCACCCCGACCGCGCCGAACGCGATCTGGAGTCCGCGGCCGCCGGGTTCCGTTCGGCGGGAGACCGCTGGGGGCTGGCCATGGCGCTGGCCTCGCTGGGCACGATCGTCGGCAGCCGCGGAGATCTGTCCCTGGCGGCGGCACTGCTGGACGAGAGCATCGAGCTGACCGAGTTGCTCGGCGCCACCGAGGACACCGCCGAGTCCCTGTGTGCCCGCGCCGACCTGCGACTGCTCGGCGCCGATCCGGCCGGGGCACGCGCGGACTTCGAGCGCGCCGCCGAGCTGGCGCGGCGCAGCGGGACCAGGGAGACGACCGCCAGCGCCTACCGCGGGCTCGCCGACCTGCACCGGCAGCAGGGCGAGCTCGCCCGCGCGCAGGAGCTCGCCGAGGCCGCCCTGGCCGAATGTCCCTCCGGTTGGTTCACGCCGGACGAGATCCGGACGCAGACCCTGCAGACCCTCGGCTGGATCGCCGAGGCGAGGGGCGAGCCGGACCGGGCGCGGCAGTGGCACCGGCAGGCCCTGGACACCGCGCGCATGCTGGAGAACGTCGCCGGCCTCGCCGACGCGGCGGAGGGCCTGGCGGCGGTGGCGCTGCGGGAAGGAAACCCGCACCGGGCCGCGACACTGCTGGGCCTGGCCACCTCGCTACGCGGCTGCGAGCGGGCGGGGGACGCCGACGTGGCCAGGGTCGCGGCCGGTGCACTGGCCGCGCTCGGCGAGCCGGGCTATGCCGCGGCCTATGCCGAGGGAACGGCGCTGAGCAGGGACGAGGCGATCACCACGCTGGAGGCTGAGCCGTCAGCGCGCGGTGCGTGAGCGGTGCGTGCCCGCACCCACGCTGCCGGGCGTGAATCACATCGCTTCCCGGGCGACGGCACGTGAGTGGATCGGCCTCGCCGTGCTCGTCCTGCCCTGCCTGCTCGTCTCCATGGACCTTTCGGCGCTGTTCCTCGCGCTGCCGTTCCTCAGCGCCGACCTCGAGCCGACCGGCGCGCAGCTGCTGTGGATCATGGACAGCTACGGCTTCCTGCTGGCCGGGCTGCTGGTCACCATGGGCGTCCTCGGCGACCGGATCGGCAGGCGCAGGCTGCTGCTGATCGGCGCGGCCGGCTTCGGCGCGGCCTCGATCCTCGCGGCCTACGCCGACAGTGCCGAGCTGCTCATCCTGGCCCGCGTCCTGCTCGGTATCGGCGGCGCCACCCTGGCGCCCTCCACCCTCTCGCTGATCCGGAACATGTTCCACGACCAGCGGCAGCGCACCCTCGCCATCTCGGTGTGGACGGCGGGCTTCGCGGGCGGCGCGATGCTCGGGCCGGTGCTGGGCGGCCTGCTGCTGGAGCACTTCTGGTGGGGCTCGGTGTTCCTGATCAACGTGCCCGCCATGATGTTGCTGCTGGTGCTCGGGCCGAAGCTGCTGCCAGAGTTCGCCGACCCGGAGCCGGGCCGGTTCGACCTGCTCAGCGCGCTGCTGTCGCTGGCGGCCGTGCTGCCGGTGATCTACGGGGTGAAGCAGCTCGCCGAGCACGGCGCAGGCTGGCGGCCGGTGCTGGCCATCGCCGCGGGGCTGGCGCTCGGCGTGGTGTTCGTGCGCAGGCAGCGGCGCCCGGACCCCATGGTCGACCTGGCGTTGTTCGCGCGCAGGGCGTTCAGTATGTCCCTCGCGGCGAACGTGCTCAGCCTGTTCTGCACGATGGGGTTCAGCCTGTTCTCCGCGCAGTACCTACAGCTGGTGTACGGTATGCGCCCGTTCACCGCCGCCATGTGGTCGCTGCCCGCGCTGGCTGGGATGCTGGCCGGCACCGCGGTCGCGGCGGCTCTGGCCCGGTGGATCCGCCCCGGCTTCGTCGTCGCGGGTGGCCTCGCGGTCGGCTCCGCTGGGTTCCTGCTGCTCACCACCGTGACCGCGGCGGGCGGGCTGGCCACGATCATCCTGGGGGCGGTGGTGCTCACCTGCGGAATCGGCGTGGTCGCCGCCCTGGCCAACGACCTGGTGGTGAGCAGCGCTCCCGCGCAGCGCGCTGGTGCCGCCTCGGCGCTTTCCGAGACCGGTAACGAGTTCGGCGGCGCCCTCGGCATGGCGGTGCTGGGCAGCATCGGGGTGGCGGTCTACCGGTCCACGCTCGCCGGGACGGCACCGCCCGGCCTGCCCGATCAGACGGTGGCGACCGCGGGCGACACCCTCGGCGCGGCCACGGCGGTGGCCGCCAGGCTGCCCGCGGGAACCGGGGACGCCCTGCTGGATGCCGCGCACCATGCCTTCGTGCAGGGCCTGCGGGTGACGGCGCTGATCGGGGCGCTGATCACCGGCGTGGCCGCCGTGCTGGCCGCGGTACTGCTGCGCGAGGTCCGCACCAACGCCGCGGAACGGGTTCCTGGCTAGTCCGTGTTGTTGCAGGCGAGGGCTGATGCAGGCACATTTCCCGGCATTGGCGCGGGGCGGTGTGTGCAGGGTTGCACCTTCCGTAGCGGTATGTGGTCCAGTGGACTTACCTCCCGATCCCTCGCGGAAAGGTCCCTGCTCATGCATTCGTCCTTCATGCCGCCCCGCCAGGTCAAGATCGGTGACGCGGCGGCCTTCGCCGGCACCACGCCACGGGCGATTCGCCACTACCACGAGATCGGCCTGCTCCCCGAGCCTGAGCGGGGCGGTGATGACCGCCGCCGCTACGGCTATGAGGACATGATCCGCCTGCTGTGGATTCGCAAGCTGGCCAACGCAGGGATCGCCCTGGACGACATCCGGGACGCCTTTACCACCGGCATGGCTTCCGCCGGTGCGGACAGCGGGGACGGTATCGCGGGCATCCTGGAGCGGTTGGCGGAAACCCTCGCCGAGCAGGAGGCGGAACTGCGGCGGCAACGGACCGCCGTGCAGCGGATGCGCACCGAAGGCAGCCGGATGGGCCTGCTCTCCGACTTCGTCACCGAACGCCTCAAAAGGCTGCCCGAAGTCTCCCTGCGTCAGGCGGACTTGGACAGTCTGCTGGTCACTGAGCGGATCCTCGGCCCGCTCGGCGCGGCCGTCCAGGCCACCCGCTTCCTCGTCCTGGCCACGCATCCCGCTCTGCGGGCGGATTCCGACCGCATCGATGGCGCCGAGGAGGCACTCGATGACAGCGTCGCCGTCGATGATCCACGGGTGGCTCGAGTGGCCGCCGAGCGGCACGCCTTCGAAAGCGCCCTGCAGGCCGTCATCGAGGAGTCCGGTCTGGGTAAGGACGACGATGCTCTCTTCGAAGCCTGGGACACTTTGCACTCTGCTACCGCCGATGACGGCGAGGACGCGGCCGACCTCAGCTCCGGCAGGCGGGAGGCTGACTCCATGAGCGCGTTTGAGGCCATCGGCAAGATGCCCTACGACTTCTCCCCGGCCCGCCTGCGCTGTATGGAACTGGCCGAAGAGCTATCCGCCCAGGACTCACCCGCTACCTGAAACACGGGCCTGGGGGCGAACGGCGTCGAGCACGCCGTGCACGGCCTGCTCGACCCGCTGGGCGGCCAGGCCGGGGTCCGGCTGGCCGGCGTCCAGCCAGGCGAGCACGGCTTCGAGCGCGACCGTCGGCACCAGCCGTGCCGCCCAGTCCCGCCAGGGTCCCGCCGGAATGGCCTCGGCGAGCTGGCGATCGGTGATCTCGATGGCCGCCGTGCGGAACGTGTCGATCACGTCGCGGAACTCCGGCTCGCGCACCGCATGCCGGAACAGCAACCGGAAACCGTCGGGGTCCTCGGCGGCCGCCCGCAGCAACGTGGGGATGCTGGTCTCGTCGAAGTCGTCGCTGCCGACCGACTCCTCGAGCCGCTGGCAAGCCCGGTCCAGCACGGCCCGGTACAGCTCGCCCTTCGAGGCGAAGTGGCGGTACAGGATCACGTGCGTCACTCCGGCCTCGGCGGCCACCGCGTCCAGGCCGGTGGCCGCGAACCCGGTGCGCGCGAACGCGCGGGTGGCCGCGTCCAGAATCTGCGCCCGCCGTTGCGCGCGCGGCATGCGCCGGGTCGCCGTCATCGCACCTCCACTTGTCTAAGCCGGATTATACAAGTAGGTTTATTTAATCGAACTTATACAAGTAAGGTGAAACATATGGACCGGATCCACACCGCGACCGGCGACGAGGCGTGGCAGGTCACCGGCCACGCACAGGTACGACGTCTGCTGAACGACCAACGGCTCGGCCGCTCCCACCCGAACCCGGACGCGGCGGCCCGCACCGGCGAGTCCGCCCTGTTCGGTGGCCCGATGGGGGACTTCGACACCGAGCAGGCCGACCACGCCCGGATGCGTGCGCTACTGCAACCGCACTTCACCGCCAAGCACATGCACGCCCTGCGCCCCAGGGTCGAGGCGCTGACCACCCGGCTGCTGGACGACCTTGCCGCCCGGGGGACGGCGGCCGACCTGCACGCCGCGGTGGCCCTGCCGCTGCCCATCCTGGTGATCTGCGAGTTACTCGGCGTGCCCTACGCCGACCGGGAGTCGTTCCGCGCCTGGACCGAGGCCGCGGGCGACACGCGCGATCGGGCTCGTTCCGAGCAGGGCCTGGCCGAGCTGCTCGGCTACGGCAGGAGGCTGGTCGCGGCCAAGCGGCGGGATCCGGCCGACGACGTGATCTCCCGGCTGTGCGCCGAGGACGGGGTGACCGACGAGGAGGCGGCCATGCTGTCCATGGCGCTGCTGTTCGCGGGCCACGAGACCACGGTGACGCAGATCGGCCTCGGCACGCTGCTGTTGCTGACCAACCGCGAGCAGTGGCAGGCCCTCGTCGAGCGGCCGGAACTCGTCCCGAGCGCGGTGGAGGAGATCCTGCGGGCACCGGCAAGGCCCGGCGGCGGGATCCCCCGGTACGCCCGCACCGACCTGGAAATCGACGGGGTCACCGTCCGGGCGGGGGACCTGGTGTTGCTGGACACCGATGCCGCCAACCACGACCCTGAATTCTTCCCCGAGCCGGAACGGGCGGACCTCACCCGCCAGTCCACGGCGCATCTGACCTTCGGGCACGGCGCCCGCTACTGCATCGGCGCGCCGCTGGCCCGGATCGAGTTGCAGGCGGTGTTCGCCCAGCTCTCCGCGCGGTTCCCGGGGTTGCGCCTGGCCGTGGAGCCTGGGGACATCCGCTGGCGTACGGGAACGCTGACCGGAGGGCCGGCCGAGCTGCCAGTGACCTGGTGAGCGCTACGCTGCCAGCCGTGCGTCGAGTCGTCGTCATCGGTGGCGGGATCATCGGGCTGGCCGTGGCCCACGAGCTGACCGGCCGTGGCTTGCGGGTCACCGTGCTGGAGAAGGAGAACCACTGGGCCGCCCACCAGACCGGGCACAACTCCAACGTCGTGCACGCCGGTCTGTACTACAAGCCGGGCTCGTTCAAGGCCAGGATGTCGGTGGCTGGCAACGCCTCGATCGTCGAGTTCGCCCGCGCGCACGGGGTGCCGGTCGAGGTCTGCGGGAAGCTGGTGGTGGCCACCTCGGCCGCCGAGCTGCCCGCGTTGCGGGTGCTCGCCGAGCGGGCCGAGGCCAACGGGGTTCCGGCGAAGACCATCACCGCCGCCGAGGCGCAAGAGTACGAGCCCGAGGTGGCCTGCGTCGGCGCGCTGCGGGTGGAGTCCACCGGGATCATCGACTTTCCCGGGGTCTGCGCGGCACTCGTCCGGCTGCTCGAAAAGGCAGGCGCCGACCTGCGGCCGGGCACGCCCGCGCTGGGCATCCGGCCCGGCTCCACCGGTGGGGTCGAGATCGCCACCGGCCACGAGGTGCTGCGCGCGGACGCGCTGGTCAACTGCGCGGGCCTGCAGTCCGACCGGGTGGCGCGGCTGGCCGGGCTCACCCCGCGGGCGAGGATCGTGCCCTTCCGCGGCGAGTACTACGAGCTGCGCCCGGAGCGCAGGCACCTGGTGCGCGGGCTGATCTACCCGGTGCCCGACCCTTCCCTGCCCTTCCTCGGGGTGCACCTGACCCGGATGCTGGACGGCAGCGTGCACGCGGGCCCGAACGCCGTACTCGCGCTGCGCCGGGAGGGCTACCGCTGGGCCGACGTCTCCGCGAGGGACCTCGCCGAGGTCGCGGGCTTCCCCGGTGCGTGGAAGCTGGCGCGGAGGTACGCGTTCCCGACCGGGCTGGACGAGGTGCGCCGCTCGTTCTCGAAACGGCGGTTCGCGGCCAGCCTGGCCCGCCTGGTGCCCGCGGTGCGTCCAGAGGACATCGTGCGGCACGGCTCCGGGGTGCGGGCGCAGGCGCTGCTGCCGGACGGCTCGCTGGTGGACGACTTCCTGATCGAGACCGCGCCGAACCAGGTCCACGTGCTGAACGCGCCCTCACCGGCGGCGACCAGCGCATTGGAGATCGCCCGCCACGTGGCCGACCAGGTGTGAACGCCTTCCGGCTAGCGGGGGAGGCGGGAGGCGACCAGGGGGGCGGCGGCCTTGGGCAGTTCGCAGGCCTGCTCCGGGGTGCCGGAGTTGCCGCCGGTGATCACCACGAAGGCGAAGTCGTCCAGCTTGACCGCCAGGTTGCAGATGCTCGGGCCGAAGGTGCTCTCGTAGCGACCCCACCGCAGCCCGCCGAACTCCAGCACCTCCGCAGGCGCCTTGCTGGCGAAGTACTCCTCGATCGCAAGGTCCTCGCTGAGGCCGACGCCGAGCGGGTCGAAGGCGGCGTCCGGGTCGGCGGGCTTCCACTGACAGAATGGCGGCACCAGCTGGTCCTTGTTGCCCTCGGTGAACTCCGGTTCCGGGGCGAGGCCGAGCTTGTTCGCGTCCGCGGGGGTCAGCAGGGCGCAGGGATCGGGCCCCTGCGGCTGGGTGCTGCCCGGTGCCTCGGTCACCGGCACCGGCTGGGCGGTGCCGGTGACCGTGCCGGCACAGGAGGTGAGCAGCGCGGCCGCCGCCAGCAACGCGCCGCAGATCCCCCCGTTCCGCATCTCAGGAACCGTTTCCCACCGGGGCGAGCAGCTCACGGCCGCCGAGGAAGGGGCGCAGCGCCTCGGGCACCCGGACCGAGCCGTCCTCCTGCTGGTGGTTCTCCAGGATGGCCACGATCCAGCGCGTGGTGGCCAGGGTGCCGTTCAGCGTGGCCGCCGCCTGCGGCCTGCCGTTCTCGTCCCGGTACCGGATGCCCAGCCTGCGGGCCTGGAAGGTGGTGCAGTTCGAGGTCGAGGTGAGTTCCCGGTAGGCCTGCTGGGTGGGGATCCACGCCTCGCAGTCGTACTTGCGGGCCGCCGAGGTACCCAGGTCACCAGCCGCGGTGTCGATCACCCGGTACGGCACCTCGATCTTGCCCAGCATCTGCTCCTCCCAGCCGAGCAGCCGCTCGTGCTCGGCCTCGGCCTCCTCGGGGCGGCAGTAGCTGAACATCTCGACCTTGTCGAACTGGTGCACCCGGATGATGCCCCTGGTGTCCTTGCCGTACGAGCCTGCCTCCCGGCGGAAGCAGGAGGACCAGCCCGCGTACCGCAGCGGCCCCGCGGAAAGGTCCAGGATCTCCTCGGCGTGGTAGCCGGCCAGCGAGACCTCCGAGGTGCCGACCAGGTACAGGTCGTCGTCCCGCAGCCGGTAGACCTCGGAGTCGTGCGCACCGAGGAAGCCGGTGCCGGACATGATCTCCGGCCGCACCAGCACCGGTGTGATCATCAGGGTGAAGCCGTACTCCGCGGCCTGCGCGGCGGCCAGGTTCAGCAGCGCGAGCTGGAGCTGGGCACCGACACCGGTGAGAAAGTAGAAGCGCGCCCCGGAGACCTTCGCGCCGCGCTCCATGTCCAGCGCGCCGATGCCCTCGCCCAGTTCGAGGTGGTCCCGGGGGGTGAAGGTGAACTCGGCCGGGGTGCCGACGTGCTTGAGCACGGTGTAGTCGTCCTCGCCACCCGCCGGGGCCGCGGGGTGCACCAGGTTGGGCAACAGCCGGTGCAGCTCGTCGAACTCGGCCTCGGCCTGCCCCTGCTCGGCCTCGGCGGCCTTGACCTGCGCAGCCAGCTCCTTGCCCTTGGCCAGCAGGGCATCCCGCTCCTCCCCCTGCGCCTTGCCGATCTGCTTACCCAGCTGCTTCTGCTCGGCACGCAGGTTGTCGGCGGAGGCGATCGCGGACCTGCGCCGGGAGTCGAGGGTCAGCAGCTTGTCCACCACACCCTCGTCCTCGCCACGCGCGCGCTGCGAGGCGCGCACGGCATCGGGGTCTTCGCGCAGCGTCCTGGGGTCAATCACGCCTGGAGAGGGTAGTCGTGAACTCCGCGACCACCCGCGCCAGGTGCTCGCCAGCGTCCTCCTGGATGAAGTGGCCCGCGTCCTGGATGGTCGGGTGGTTGCGCCCGGAAGCCCCTGGCACGGCGGTGCGCAGGCGCTCCGCCATCCCGCCGGTGATCGGGTCGCTGTCGCCGAAGGCGCACAGGAACGGGATGTCCAGTGTGGACAACTTGGTCCAGGCCGCCCGGTTGGCCTCGGTGGCCGGATCGTCCGGCTGGGTGGGCACGATACTCGGCATGGCCCGCGGGGCCGCCTTGTACATCTCGTTCGGGAACGGGGCGTCGTAGGCGGCCTGGACCTCCTCGCTCAGCGTGCTCTGGCTGCCGGCCTGCACGAGCCTGCCGATGTCGAAGACCTGCGCGTTCTCCACCATCTCGCGGAAGGCCCACCACGCCTTCGGCATGCCCTCGTCCCCGGTGGGCAGGCCGGTGTTCGAGGCGACCACCCCGGCGAAGCGGTCCGGGTGCTCGGCGACCAGCCGCAGCCCGATCAGGCCGCCCCAGTCCTGCCCGAACAGCACGACGTCCCGCAGGTCGAGCGCGTCGAAGGCGAGCGCGCGCATCCATTCGACATGCTTGGCGTAGGTGTGGTCGACCATCTCCGCCGGTTTGTCGGAGCGGCCGAAGCCGACCAGGTCCGGGGCGATCGCCCGCAACCCCGCGTCGGCCAGCACCGGCAGCATCTTGCGGTACAGGAACGACCACGTGGGCTCCCCGTGCAGCAGCAGGACGGGTTGGCCGTCCGCGGGGCCTGCCTCGACGTAGGCGATGCGGAGCAGGCCACCGTCGGGGTCGGGGATGTCCACGTAGTGTGGCTCGTGGTCGAAATCGGGCAGGTCGGTGAACCGGTCGTCCGGCGTCCTCAGTAGGCGCACGGCTTCACGCTAATAGTCAGCTCACCGCGACCGCTACCACGAGGCCGAGCGCGAGGTGCGCCGCGGCGACCACGAAGCTGGCCGGGGCGTAGGTCTCGCTCTCGATGGTGGAGCGGACGTCGATCCTGGTCGCCCACTCCAGCACCCGCACCGCGAGTACCTGCCCGACGATCCCGACCAGGCCGAACACCAGCGAGGTGATCAGGCCCTCGGTGAGGTCGCTGGAGGAGGTGAAAATCGCCACCACGATGATGAACGCCATGGACAGCATCCCGGAGGCGGTGACGATCACCGCGTTCGGCAGTCCCCTGCGCACCAGCTCGGAGAGCTTGCCGGGGGTGGTGAGGTCGATGGCGTAGAAGCCGACGAGCATCAGCAGCAGCCCGACGACGGCGTACAGCAGGATGGCCCCGATCCCCCTGGCGAGGTCGGAGCCGAAGGTCTCGGCGAGGGCGATATGCGTCACGGGTCACTCCCCGGTGTCGTGGTCATTTCTGGTCCGGTCGATGGAGTCGCGCCCGAATTCTGCCGCCTCACCCGAACGGCTCACGACTCGGGGATGCGGTGCGGGACGAACGCGGCCCCGTCGTCGGTCACCAGCCCCGCCGTCTCCCGCAGGCCGAGGCCGGCCGCGTTGTCCCCGACGATCCACGCGCCCAGCGCGGGCCGGTAGCCGTCGAACTCGGGCAGCGGGTCGAATGCCTGGTAGACGAAGCCCTCCTCGCCGTAGACCCCGCCGGTCTGGGTCTCGTACCCGGTGGCCACGATCTGCACGTTGGAGCCCTCCCTGCCGAGCTTGGGCTTGCGCACGTACTCGGTGAGCAGCCCGGGGTCGTCGAGGAAGGCGGGCAGCAGGTTCGGGTGGCCGGGGTAGTTCTCCCAGAGGATCGCCAGGATCGCCTTGTTGGAAAGCAGCATCTTCCACAGCGGCTCGATCCAGAGCGTGCGCGGCAGCGACTCGGCGGCGTAGCGGCCGAACTCCTCGTCCACCACCCACTCCCAGGGGTACAGCTTCACCACCGTGTTGATCGGCGCCTCCTCGAGGTCGACGAACCGCTTCAGCAGCGGGTCCCAGCCGATCTCCTCGATCGCCAGCCCCACGGTGTCCAGCCCGGCCTCGGCCGCGGTCTCCTGCAGGTAGGCGGTGGTGACGTGGTCCTCCCCGGTGGGGTCGGCGGTGGACCAGGTGAAATGCAGCTCGTTCGAGGGCAGCAGCCCGCCGATCTCGGCCCATCGCTCGACCAGCCGCTCGTGGATGGAGTTCCACTGGTCGTCATCGGGGTAGGCGTCGGTCTTCCAGTGCCACTGCACCACCGAGGCCTCCAGCAGGGAGGTGGGGGTGTCGGCGTTGTACTCCAGCAGCTTGGCCGGGCTCTTGCCGTCGTAGCGCAGGTCGAACCGGCCGTAGACATGCGGGTCGCGGCGCTTCCAGGACTCCGCGATGTACGGCCACAGCCACTCCGGGATACCGAAGTCGCGGTAACGCTCGGTGAGCACGATGTTGTCCACCGCTTCCAGGCACATCGAGTGCAGCAGCTCGACATCGGCCTCGACGGACAGCACCTCGTCCATCTCCAGCACGTAGTGCACCGACTCGTCCCAGTACGGCCGCGACTTGCCTGCGCCGTCCCTTGCGGGCAGGCCGAACACCAGCCCCTGTTCCTCGGTGATCCGTTTCCAGTCCGGCCGTGGCGGCCGGGTCTCCCGGTGCACCTACGAGCCCCCGCTCTTGCCGAACCCGCCGGTCTTGCCACTGATGCCGAAGCCACCGCGCTGCACGGTCTTGCCGGACTTGGTGTTGATGCTGGCGTTCGACGGCTTCTGGAAGCTGCCGCCGGAGACCTGCTGGCCGACCCGCCCGGTACCGCCGTAGTTGTACCGGTACTGGCCGCCACCGATCCCGCCGGGGATGAAGATGAAGCCACCGCTGTGGTAGCCGCCGTGGTTGGCGGCGTAGTCGTCGTCGCAGTAACGGTCGTCCACCACGGTGCCGTCCGCGTCGGTGCAGACCGCGGTGACCTCCCTGGTCTGCGCGACGGCGTAGTAGGTGGCGATCAGCCCGACCAGGCCCACCGTCACCCCGCTGCCGATCAGCACCTTGCGCCGGGTCTCGGCCTTACGCTCGGCCTGCTCGGCAGCCTGCTGCTCGGCTGCCTCCCGTTCCTTCTCCTCCAGCAACGCCTTACGCCGGGCACGCTGCTCGGCAAGCGAGGGTTCCCGGGGGGTGGTGTTCTCCGCGTCCTGGTGACGCATGGAGCCACGCGGGCGTGGCTCCTCCTCGGGCGTGTTGTCTTCCGTCATCGAGCACTCCGTAACCGGTGGGCACCGCTGCCGCCTAGGCTATCCACACCGTGGGAGAGCCAGCGGAGCACGGCGCAGGCATTATGGAATTGATGCCCAAGGAGCCCGAGCGGTTCCGTCGCTCCGGACGGACCCTGCGCACCCAGCTGCTGATGGTCGGCGCGGCCATCGGCGCGATCGGTGCACTCTCGCTGAGCTGGGCGTTCTCCTGGGGAATGAGCTCGGTGGACGCCGAGGTGGCCGCCCGGCTGGCCGCCAAGGAGGCGGCCTTCCACTCCCCGCCGGGAAGCTGCCTGAACTGGACCCAGCCGGACGCCTCGGACGCGCACAAGGTGCCCTGTGAGCAGCCCCACCTGTTCGAGGTCATCGGTGTGGTGGACATCTCCGACCAGTACCCGCCCGGGGCGCCCTCCCCCGACCTGCAGCTGTGGCGGCAGATCGCGCAGGAGCGCTGCGGCGAGAGTGCGCAGACGTACCTGAACAAGCCACTCGACCCGTACGGGAAGCTGACCCTGGGGGTGCTGCGCCCGCCCGAGCAGCAGTGGGCCGATGGTGCCCGCGAGCTGCGCTGCGGGTTGCAGTGGGCGGGCCCAGGCGGCTCGCTGCAACCGCTGACCGGGCCCGCGGTCGAGCAGGACCAGTCCAACGTGTGGCCGGTGGGTACCTGCCTCGGGCTGAACGGGAAGACCGTGGGCGACCCGGTGGACTGTGCCCGTCCGCACTCCTACGAGATCGTCGCGGTGCTCGACCTGACGGACGAGTTCACCGAGGGCTACCCCGCCCAGGAGGACCAGAAGGCCTGGCTGGACCTGGAGTGCAACAAGGCACTCGAGGAGTACTCCGGCGGGGCGAACCTGGACGAGCAGGGCCTGCTGCTCGGCTGGGACCTGCGCGAGCAGGAGAGCTGGGACGCGGGTTCGACCAAGGTGAACTGCAAGGTCGGCGCGACCCTCGAGGACGGTAGCGGGCTGGCTCCGGTACGCGGCAGCATCAACCCCGCCGAGAAGTCCGCCGCCCAGTCCACCGCGCCGGCCGAGTCCTCGGCGCCGGCCGGCGCGGAAACGGGCGGGTAGCCGATGCCGGTGGAGATGACCCTGCAGCGCTTCGAGGAACTGGTCGCCGACGCGCTGGACCGGGTACCCGCCGAGTTCGCCGAGGCCATGGACAACGTGGTGGTGCTGGTCGAGGAGCGCAACGAGCAGGAGCCGGACATCCTCGGCCTCTACCACGGGATCGCGCTCACCGAGCGGATGTCCGACTACGGCGGGGTGCTGCCCGACCAGATCTTCATCTACCGGCGGCCGATCCTGGCCATCTGCGAGACCGAGGAGGACGTGGTCTCCGAGGTCGTGATCACCGTGGTGCACGAGATCGCCCATCACTTCGGCATCGACGACGCCCGGCTGCACGAGCTCGGCTGGGGCTGAGCCGTGTAATTACGGATGTCACCTCCCTCCTGGACACTGCGTGCAGGAACGTGCGCGGGAGGTAACGGATGGGCGGAGAGCACCTCGAGGGCGAGCCGGAATACGGTCCGGCGATCATCCGGCGCAGGCTGGGCCGGATCATGCGCAGGCTGCGCGAGCGGGCCGGGCTCACCATGGAGCAGGCCGCCTCGAAGATCGAGTACACCGTCCCCTCACTGAGCAGACTGGAGAACGGTCAGCAGGGGCTGAACATCCACGTCGCGAAGAGCATGCTGGACGTCTACCACGAGTCCGACCGGTACGAGGAGATCCTGGACCTGTGCCGGCTCTCCCAGCGCAAGGCCTGGTGGAACTCCTACGGCATCCACGGCAGGGGCTACCTCGGCCTGGAAAGCGACGCCGAGTCCGCCCGTAGCTTCGAGACCCACCTCGTTCCCGGGCTCCTGCAGTCGGAGGAGTACGCCCGCGCCCTGTTCCTCGGCCAGGGTGAGGAGAAGCCGGAGCGGATCGAGAACTACGTCCGGGTCCGGATGATCCGCCAGGAACGGCTGCGGCACCCCACCCGCCCGCTCACCCTGCGGGTAGTGGTGCACGAGGCCGCCCTGCGCTGCCGGGTCGGCGGCCTCGAGGTGATGTACGGCCAGCTGGCCCATCTGGCCGTACTGGCCGAACTGCCCACGGTCACCCTGCGGGTACTGCCCAACGACCGCGGGGTGCACCCCTCCATGGCGGGCGGGTTCATCATCCTCACCTTCCCGGAACAGCTGCTGCCGGACACCCTGTACGTCGAGCACGCCTTCGGCGGCACCGACACGGAGAAGGAGCAGGAGGTCAACCGGGCTAAACTGAGGTTCGACCAGCTGTGGGCCATGGCGCTCGACGAGTCCGCGACCGCCGAGTTCCTGCGGCGGCTGGCCGAGGACCTGGAGTAGCGACCCCGAGGAGCCCGGGCATGGCCGAGCCAGTGTTCGCCGGATGGCGCAGGAGCAGCTACAGCGACGGCGCAGGCGAGGAGTCGAACTGCGTCGAGGTGGCCACCGCCGGTCCGGTCGTGGGGGTGCGGGACTCCAAGGACCCCGCCGGGCCGCCGCTGGCGTTCACCCGGAATGCCTGGACACGTTTCCTGATCGTGTTGCGCTGACGCTGCGCACCGGCCCCCGGACGTGGCAGGGTCAGGGGCGATGACAGACGTGGTGGAGCGCATCCGGGAACGGGGCGACGAGCAGCGCAGGGCAGAGATCGTCGGGGTCCTGGTGGACGCCTTCGAGGAGATGATGGCCGCGAACCCGGCCGCCTTCCGCAGGAAGTTCCGCAAGATGGCCGCCGACCCGTTCGCCTTCTACCGCGGGTCGGCCTGTCTGTTCTACAACGACATGGCCGCCGAGGACGACCCGTGGGCGGACGAGCGCACCGGGCGGGTGTGGATCCAGGGTGACCTGCACGCGGAGAACTTCGGCACCTACATGGACTCCGCGGGCGCGCTGGTGTTCGACGTCAACGACTTCGACGAGGCGTATCTCGGCAGCTTCACCTGGGACCTCAAGCGGCTGGTCGCCAGCGTGGCATTGCTGGCATGGAGCAAGGCGATCTCGGACGCCGATATCGCCTCGCTGATCGGCACCTACCTGCGCAGCTACCTGCGCCAGGTGCGGCAGTTCGCCGAGCACACCGGCGACCAGGCGTTCAAGCTACAGCTGGAGAGCACCGACGGGCTGGTGCACGAGGTGTTGCAGGCCGCCAGGATGAACACCCGGATCGACCTGCTCGGCAACCTCACCACGGTGGAGAACTACGAGCGGGTGTTCCGCTCCGGCGCAGGGGTGCGCAGGCTCGGTGAGGAGGAGTACGACCGGGCACGCACCGCCTTCGAGTCCTATCTGGACACCATCCCGCGCGGGAAACGGTTCAACAGCATCACTTACGAGGTCAAGGACATCGTGGGCCGCTCGGGCTTCGGGATCGGCTCGGCCGGGCTGCCCGCGTACAACGTGCTGGTCGAGGGCCGCACCCAGGCGCTGGAGAACGACGTCGTGCTGTCCATGAAGCAGGGCAACGTCCCTGCCCCCAGCCGGATCGTGCGGGACGAGCGGGTGCAGGACTACTTCAAGCACGAGGGGCACCGCACCGCCGTGTCCCAGCGCGCCCTGCAGGCCCATGCCGACCCCTGGCTCGGGCACACCGAGATGAACGGCGTCGGGTTCGTGGTCTCCGAACTCTCCCCCTACGTGAACGATCTGGACTGGTCCGACCTCACCGAACCCGCGGAAATGGCGCCGGTGCTGGAGTATCTCGGCCAGGCCACCGCGAAGGTGCACTGCGTCGCGGACGAGGACTCCGAGCAGACGCTGGTGGACTTCCAGGTGGAGGACGCGATCGTGGCGGTGATCGGCGACCGCGAGGAGGAGTTCATCCAGGCGCTGACCGAGTTCGGCATGCGCTACGCCGAGCGCACCAGGGACGACCACCGCCTGTTCGTGGACGCCTTCCGCAACGGCGAGATCGCCGGGATCTAGCTCAGCCCGCGAAGTTCACGCCGGTCAGGGTGAACTGGTTCTGCGGGTCGGTGAGGTGGGCGTTCGCATGCGGGGAGTAGGTGCGCACGTCCACCCGGCCCGCGGCCGTGTCGAACTCCAGGATCCGCAGGTAACCGTTGCGCTCGGCGTCGGTGTAGCTCTGGTAGTCGGCCTGTAGCTGGTAGACCAGGTTACCCGCGTCCCCTGGCTCGACGATCCGGCCCGCGTTCACATAGTGCCCGGAGAACACGAACAGCATGTTCGGATGCCTGCGCACCATGGCATCCCACAGCCGCTGGCCGGTCCGGTCCTTGCGCGCACCGTCCGAATAGGCATGCGTTACTAGCAGCACCTTCCGGTCCGGATGGTCGGCGATGACCCGGTTCGCCCAGTCCGTTTCGGACTCGGTCGGGATGTACTTCAGCGACAGCACGAGCCAGTCCACCCCGCCCGCGGAGAACAGATGGTAGCTGCTGTCATTGAGCTGGGTGGGAAAGGTGCCGCCGAAAGAGGGACCGGAGGCGAACCTCGACCGGGGGAAGGCATTGTTGAACTGCTCGGTCTCCCGCTCCCACTGCGGGTTTCCGGTGCCATGCGCGTCCATGTCGTGATTGCCGACCGCGAGGATGTACGGCACCTTACCGTCCAGTGTGGATAGTGCGGACCTTGCCCGGTCCCACTGCCACGGCTGGTGCGGGCGTTCCACGATATCGCCCTCGTGGATCACGTACCGGATGTCGCGCGACTCGGCATTGGCCGCGATCCACTCGGTCTGCGCGCGGAACAGCTCCGGCCAGCTCTCCGTCGCCATCTGGGTGTCCGGCAGCACCACGATCGTGAACCGCCCGTTCCCCGCGTCACCTTCCGCATCGCATCCGGTGGTCGCCGCGGCCGGGACGACCAGTAGCCCCAGCGCGGACAGCACGAGCACCAGCAGCGCCCCCGCCTTCGATCGCCGCATATCGGCCTCCCCGTTCCGGAATGAGATCATCAAGCCTGCCCCGGCCGGGAAACGATCACAACTCGACCTGCTCGACGTTCGGTAACTCGAAACTCACCAACCGAGACAGGTCGGTCCGGTAGTATGACTTTCAGCAAGGGGGCAGTCACGAAAGGTGTCTGTTTGGGGGTGCGTGATGGTCAAAATGGCGGAGCGGTGACGGGGCGAACGGATCATCGGCTGAACTGGCTGCTGTCCTCCAGCACGGTGTCCAACCTCGGGGACGGGATCGGCAAGGTCGCCTTCCCCCTGCTGGCCGTGCAGGTCACCAAGGACCCGGTGCTGATCGCGGGCCTCTCCGCGACCCAGTTCGTGCCCTGGCTGCTGTTCGCGCTGGTGGCCGGGGCGATCCTGGACCGGATCGACCGGCGTACCGCGATGATCGTGGCGAACACCGCCCGCGCCGTGGTGGTCGGCGTGGTCGCCGTGCTGGTGGCCACCGACTCGATCTCGATCTGGCTGATCTACCTGGCCGCGCTGCTACTCGGGACGGCGGAGACGCTGGCCGACAGCGCCGCCAACGTGCTGATCCCCGCCGTGGTGCAACGGGAGCGCCTGGAGGGCGCCAACAGCAAGATGCAGGCCGCCGAGATCGTCGGGCAGACCTTCCTCGGCGGGCCGGTCGGCAGCCTGACCTTCGCGGTGTTCCACGCGTTCCCGTTCCTGCTGAACTCGGCAGGCTTCGCCATCGCGGCCGCGCTGCTGCTCGGCATGGCGGGCAGCTACCGCCCGCAGCAGGAAGCCGAGCGGCCACGCACCGCCCTGCGCACCGAGCTGGCCCAGGGCCTGCGCTGGGTGCGCCGCAACGCGCTGGTGCTGCGGCTGGTTCTGATCGCCGCCGCGGTCAGCCTGGTCAGCGAGCTCGCCCAGGCCCAGCTCGTGCTCTACGCCGTGGTCGAGCTGGGACTCAGCCCGGCCGCCTTCGGCGTGTTCGCCTTCGCAGGCGGTATCGGCGGGCTCGCCGGCGCCGCGGTCGCGCCCCGCCTGGTCCGGGTGGCAGGCAGGCGGGCCGTGCTGGCCGCGGGGATCCTGCTGTGCGGTGCGGCCTTCCTCGCCATGGGCCTCAGCGGCAGCGCGATCCTCTCCTCGGCGCTGTTCGGCCTGTTCGCGGCCGCGGTGGTCGCGGTGAACGTGGTGCTGGCGACCGTCCGGCACGGGCTGGTTCCGGCTGAACTGCTCGGCAGGGTGCTCGGCGTGTGGCGCACCCTGGTGTGGGGCGCGATCCCGGTCGGCGCCCTCGCGGGCGGGGTACTCACCGAGCTCCTCGGCAGGCCGAGCGCGACCTTCGCGGTGTCCGGGGCGCTGCTGCTCGGCACCGGCGGGGCCGCGATCCTGCTGCTGCGCCGCTACCGCGGCGCCGTGGACGAGCTGGACCCACGGGCAGCCCCGGTGTCCGACTGAGAGCCGTGCGTGAGCTGGACCTTGTTGCGCGAGGCGAGTGGTAGAACTCGCGCGGCATAGCCCACGGTCGGCGAGGCCGGGCGCATCATCTGCGACGGTGACGATCGTGCAGAAGTCCGAGCGCGGCCGAGCTGACCGTGCCGCGAGTTTAGGAATAAGCACTGAGCCCTTCCGCTGCCAGCTCGCAGTTTCATCACGATCCCGCCTCACCGCTTCCGGTGATGTTGGAATGGCGCATTACCTCGATACGGGGAGGGCCGGATGCGTGACTCAGCCGAGGCGGACCCGCTCCCACCCGGTCGCGGCAGGCTGGTGCTCGCCGCGGTCACCGGATTCGTGATCGGCAGCGGGGTGATCGGCATGCTCTGGGCGGCCTCAGGCTCCCCCGGCGGCCCCGCTGACGACGCCCGCGCCGCCTGCGCCGCGCTCTGGCGGGCAGGCGAGCTGCCGGAGAAAGCCGCGGGCCGCGGCCTTCCACCCGCGGTGTTGCGCCGGGTGCTCGCGGCCCGGGAACTGTCCCGGGCCGCGAGCGAGCTCAACCCGGACTACGCCGACCTGGCCGAGCACATCGACGGGGTCAGCCGGATGGTGGTCAGCCTGCATCTCGCTGATCCCGCTGGCCGGTGGCACCTGGCCCAGGCCAGGGCCGTATGCAACACGGTGTAGGGGCTGGTCGGCCGTACCTAGCCACGACCGCCGGGACCGGGCTGGATCGTGCGCACCACCAGCTGGTGGCCCGGGATCTTGTCACTGGAGCAGCCGGTGCCCTCGTACTCGATGAACATCGACTCGGTCTCCTGCGGCGGGTACACCCGCAGGCCGCGCACCTGGACCGGCTTGCAGTCCTCCGGCGCGTAGTTGCGCACCTGCACGAAACCCACCGGGGCATGGGCGATCTCCCCGGGGGCCAGGTTCACCGGGGCGCCTTTCTCCCCGTCCCGGTAGGCGGCCGGCCCGACCTGGTGGCCGTCGTCTCCCGCGACATAGGAAATCCCAGGGAACCCGTGCAACACGCACGTTCGGTCACTCGTATTGGTGAACTGCACCGGCCGGTAGACCGTCCCGGCGGCGCCCTCGCCCTTGCCGATCGACAACTTCAGTTCGTTCGACCGGCAGAGCTTCGGATCTGCGTTCTTGGCGGGCTCGCTTGTCCCGCCCGTTTCCTTCGGACTGGATGAGGTGGTGGCCGGTGGGGCCGTCGTGGTGGTTGTCTCGTCGCCGGTCGGCGACTGCGCGGCGGCCCCGTCCTGCGTCCCCTCACCGCAACCGGTGAGGGCGGCGACCAGCAGCGTGCCCGCTGCGGCCAGCCCCAGATAACTTCGCGTTCCTCGCGTCATCATTCGCCTCCCTGTGCTGGGTGACTACCCAGAGGACGTGCACACCACACGGTCGGTTGCGCCGGTACCGTCGCGGGCGCGAGCACACCCGACCGAGGACGGGAGCGATGACGGGATTTTGTGACCGGGCGTGGCAGCACACGGTGAAAATACAACAGGCATCGCTGGCGCACCCGTTCAACGAGGAACTGGCGAACGGCTCGCTGCCTGCCGAGCGGTTCCAGTTCTACCTGGCCCAGGACGCCCGCTACCTGGTCGGCTTCGGGCGCGCGCTGGCGGTCGCCGCGGCCCGCACCCCCGACCCGGCCGACCTGCCGTTCTTCGCCGGGGCGGCCAGGGAGGCGGTGGTCGTGGAGCGGCAGCTGCACGAGGAGTACTTCCAGCGGTTCGGCCTCGGCCAGGCGGAGCTGGACGCCATCGAGACCTCGCCGACCTGCCTGGCCTACACCTCCTATCTGCTGGCCACCGCGCAGACCGACGGGTATCCCGAGCTGATCGCGGCGCTGCTGCCCTGCTTCTGGGTGTATCACCACGTGGGCAGCAGCATCCTGCGGCAGCAGGACGGGAGCGGGCCGGAGAACCCGTACCAGGCCTGGATCGACACTTATGCCGACGAGGACTTCGCCCGATCGGTGGAAAGCTGCAAGGAGGCGGTGGACCGCGCCGCGGCTGCCGGGGACGAGGCGACCAGGGCGCGGATGCTGGACCGGTTCACCAGGGCCAGCGAGTACGAGTGGATGTTCTGGGACAGCGCCTACCGGCAGGAGTCCTGGCCGACCGCGGGCCTGCGCTGAGTCACCAGGGGCGCGGGTTCACAGGTCGAGGCCGGCCCAGCGCAGGCAACGCCACGCGCCGCCGGGCCGGGCCTCCAGCTCCACCACGCTGGTGTTCGGCAGCATGTCCCGGTCGGCGATCTCCGCGGTCACGTTCTCGGCGAGCCACTCGGCGCCGAGCCGGATCGCCCCGCCGTGGCTGACCAGCGCGACCACGGTGTCGTCCAGGTCGGCCTCGTCCGCGTGCTTGGCCCGCAGCTCGCCCACGGCGCCAAGATAACGATCCCGCACCTGGTGCCCGGTCTCCCCGCCCGGCATGGCGATCCCCAGCTCGCCGCGGGTCCACGGGACGACCGTGTCCAGATAGGTGCGGACGGCCTCCCGGTCGGTGCGATCCTCCAGCTCGCCGACGTACACCTCCTGCACCCCGTCGATCACCTGCACCTCCAGGTCGAGGGCGGTGGCCAGCGGGGCCGCGGTCTGCTGCGCCCGCACGGCGAGCGAGGCGTACACCGCCGCGATCGGCTCGCCGCTCAGCCGCTCGGCCAGCGCCTTGGCCTGCGCGTGGCCGAGGTCGGTCAGCCCGGGGCCGGGCGGCAGGGTGTTCAGTTTGCCCTCGACGTTCGCGGTGCTCTGCGCATGTCTGATCAGGTACAGCCTCACACGGTCTCCCCACGACGTACGGACTCCAGCCAGTTCGTCGCGGCGACGAAGTCCTCGTTACCCACCGGCGGTTCACCGGCGGAGGGCGCATGGTCGGCCCGTGGATGCGAGCCGAGGAAACGCATGCTGCAGCGGCGGTGCAGCGCCGCCACCGCGTCCCCGATCCGCGGCTCGGCGATATGGCCCTCCACGTCGATGAAGAACCGGTACTGCCCGATGTGCGTCTTCGCCGGGCGGGCGTCCAGCCTGGTCAGGTTGATGCCCCGGAAGGAGAGCTCGGTGAGCAGTTCGGCCAGCGCGCCGGTGCGGTTCACGGTGACGGCCATCAACGAGGTGCGGTCCGCTCCGGTCGGCTCCGGCAGCCACCCAGGGCGCCGGACCAGGAGGAAGCGGGTGCTGGCATCGGCGAGATCGGCGACCCCACCGACGAACTCCCGCAGCTCATAGTGCTGGGCGGCCACCGACGCGGTCACCGCCGCGTCGTACTCGCCGCGCCGCACGGCCTGGGCCGCGGCCGCGGTGGAGGAGGTGGGCACCTGCTCGGCCTCGGGCAGGTTGGTGGCCAGCCACTGACGCACCTGGGCCAGTGCGTGTGGATGACTGGCCACGGTCCGGATGTCCGTGGCGTCCTGCCTGACCAGCACGCTGAACTGGACGGGCAGAATGGTCTCGGCGACCGCCACCAGCGCCGTGGCCTCGGTGAGGCCGTCCAGGGTGGCGTTCACCGGTCCCTCGACCGAGTTCTCCACCGGCACGCAGGCGGCCTCGGCACGGCCGTCGCGCACCGCGTGCAACGCGGCGAAGATCGTCTCGGCGGGCAGGAACTCGCCGTCCGGAACGAGCCCGCGGGCGGCCTGCTCGGTGAACGTCCCTTGCGGGCCGAAATAGGAAATCACTGGCACCCGGCCAGGCTAGCCGGTGCGACTGTGGCGAGGAGCACGGACTTTCACTCGCATAGCCGGTAGGCAAGCCGGTTACGAGGGTTGACGTTTTTTGCCATGCTGTAGATGTGACGGCTGAATCGGGCACGCACACCACGCGGAAGGAACGAGTGTCGCCACGTACCCCGGAGCTGGTGCTGTGCGCCGTCGATGAAGCGCTTGCCGAGGCATGGCGAGCGGTGGTCGACAACATGGAGGGCCGGGTGCGGGTGCACCACGGCTCCGTTCTCGACGTCACGGCGCATGCGGTGGTCAGCCCGGCGAACTCCTACGGCTGGATGCGTGGGGGCATCGACGCGGCATACGCACAGGCGTTCCCCGATGTGGAGCAGAACGTGCGCAGCGCGGTGCTCGCCTACCACGGGGGCGAACTGCCCATCGGTGAGGCGCTGGTGGTGCCGACCGGCATGCGCTCCCCCGCCTGGTTGATCAGCGCACCGACCATGCGCGAACCCGGTGAGCAGTTGCCGGGGGACACCGTGCACCCCTATCTCGCGGCGCGGGCCGTGTTCCAGGTCTGGCGGGACGGCCGCCTGGAGGAAGGGCTGGACGTGCGGCGCGCGGTGGACGTCATAGCCATGCCCGGGCTGGGTACCGGCGTGGGCGGGGTCCCGCCGCAGACCTGCGCGCGCCAGGTCAGCGCCGCCTGGGACGAGGTCTTCCACACCCGCTGAGGCGCACTCCGGCGGTATCGATACAGGTGGCGTGTAGAACGTCACAGCCCGCAGCGGGCCGGTAAGCCCTACCGTTGACCTTGCGTTAAGCAGTAGTACGGCGCCGGCCCACCGACGGGCAAGGAGTGTGCGATATGCCGCGGGTCCGCGAGCTGAGCCCCTATGTCGAGCTGCATCGCGATCAGTGGCGAGAGCTGCGCAGCTCCACCCCGTTGCCGCTGACCGCCGAGGAGCTGCTCCGGCTGCGTGGCCTCGGCGAGCAGGTCGACCTGACCGAGGTGGCCGAGGTCTACCTGCCGCTGTCCAGACTGATCAACCTGCAGGTCGCGGCCAAGCAGCGGCTGTACGAGGCGACCACCACCTTCCTCGGCGAGGACTGCAAGGGCACCAAGGTGCCGTTCGTGATCGGTATCGCGGGCAGCGTGGCGGTCGGCAAGTCGACCACCGCCCGCATCCTGCGCACCCTGCTCGCCCGCTGGCCCGACCACCCGCGGGTGGACCTGGTCACCACGGACGGGTTCCTGTTCCCCCGCGACGAGCTGATCCGCCGCGGCATCATGCACCGCAAGGGGTTCCCGGAGAGCTACGACCGCAGGGCGCTGCTGCGGTTCGTCTCGGACGTGAAGTCCGGCGCCGAGGAGGTCAGCGCGCCGGTGTACTCACACCTGGCCTACGACATCGTGCCCGGTGCCGAGCAGGTCGTCCGGCAGCCGGACATCCTCATCCTGGAAGGGCTGAACGTGCTACAGCCCGGCCCCCGGCTCACCGTCTCCGACCTGTTCGACTTCTCGATCTACGTGGACGCGCACACCGCCGATATCGAGCATTGGTACATCGAACGGTTCCTGAAGCTGCGGCACACCGCGTTCGCCGACCCGGCCTCGCACTTCCACCACTTCGCCGGGCTGCCCGACGACGAGGCCAGGGACGAGGCCCGCCACCTGTGGCGCACCATCAACGAGCCGAACCTGATCGAGAACATCCGCCCGACCAGGCCACGGGCCACCCTCGTGCTGCGCAAGGACGCCGATCACTCGATCAACCGGGTACGCCTGCGCAAGCTCTGAACGTGGCATGGAACCGACCGCTGAGACGCCGGTTGTTGCTCGCGGCTGCGATCGCCGTCACCATCGCGATCGTGGTGCTCGGCGGGGCGTACGCATGGCAGCGCAAGCTCATCTACCTGCCCTCCGGCGGGCCGGTTCCGGCCGCGGCCGAGGTCCTGCCCGGCGGCAGGGACGTGACCCTGCACACCACCGACGGCCTCGAGCTGGGGGCCTGGTTCTTGCCAGGACGCGGGCCGCGGGCCGACGGGCGCGCGGTGCTGGTTGCCAACGGGAACGCGGGCAACCGGCAGGCCAGGGCCCCGCTGGCCCGTGCCCTCAGCGCGCGTGGTCTCGCGGTACTGCTGTTCGACTACCGCGGCTACGGCGGTAACCCCGGCTCGCCAAGCGAGTCCGGCCTTGCCGCCGACGTCCGGGCGGCGCGGGACTACCTGGTCGGCACGGTGGGCGTACCCACCGAGCGCCTGGTGTACTTCGGGGAGAGCCTGGGTGCCGGGGTGGTCGCCGAACTCGCCACCGAGCACCCGCCTGCCGCGCTGGTGCTGCGCTCGCCGTTCACCGACCTGGCCGCGGTCGGGCAGCGGCACTACCCGTTCCTTCCGGTGCGCCTGCTGCTGAAGGACACCTACCCGGTGCTGCGGCACGTGTCCCGGAGCCAGGCACCGCTGACGGTCGTCTACGGCTCGGCCGACTCCATCGTCCCGCCAGGGCAGAGCCGAGCCGTGGCACGGGCGGGCGAAGGCAGGCTGGTCGAGGTGCCGGGGGCAGGGCACAACGATCCGGTGCTGCTGGACGGACCGCTGCTCGTCGATGCGATCGTTCGCGCTTCCACCGATTGACGAATCGTCGGCGAAATTCTTTCGGCCGGGTTCTATCCACAGTGGAAAATAGTCACCCTACTGGGCACGAAAACCGCGAACCGATCTCCTCACAGTAGTCTTACAACGACACGATCACTCGACTGCGCAACGGATAGCACCTCAAAGTGGCCTCGTGGACACTGTTTGCGTTACACGCCTTCACCCAAAGGAGTGGTCTCGACAAGGACGGTGCAGCTGGGCCAAATGGGCTATTTCCGCAGTTGCGGATACCTGTCCGCGCGAAAATGTCTCGAGCCGAGGCATTGCTCGACCCGAACCGCCCTGCTATCAATAGCGGCCACCGATTCCGGATTACCGGAGTCGCCGTTCTCACTCGCACCACTCTCCCCGACAGTAACGACAGCACAGGGATGCTCATTGACAACGACTTCTGTACCGGCCGCCGACAGTCGCTTATGGACAAGCGCAAGGCGGATGACCGCCGTGGCAGGAATGATCGGTATGGCCTTACTGGCGACGGGATGTGGAAATGAACCACAGCGGTCAGCCGTGGCACCGGTCGCGGTCAGCGCGGAGGAACTCACCAAACTTCCCGAATCCACCACATATGCCGACGTCCCCGAGTCGGCAACCGACGATCCATCCGACCCGGGAACCGGCGAGGTGCTCCACCCCACCGAGGATCTGGTCGTGTACGCAGGGGTCGGTGGCCCGCCCATCGCGAAGCTGCCCCCGCGGCAGGTCGGCTCGCCGACCTGGGTTCCGGTGACCGCGAAACGAGGAGACTGGAAGAAGATCCTGCTGCCCTCCCGGCCGAACGGTTCGGCGGGCTGGGTGTACGCGGGCGGTGCGGCACCGGTGGAGACCGCACGCAACGAGTACACCGTCAACGTCGACCTCGCGGCCTTCGGCCTGGAGATCGTACACAACGGCGAGCAGGCTGGCCGGTGGAAGATCGGCATCGGCAAGCCGGAGTACCCCACTCCGAAGGGACGCGCCTACATCGTCGCCTCGGTGGAGGAAACGGTGAACACCTACAGCCCGATCGTTCTTCCGCTCAGCGTGCATTCCGATGCGCACGAAACCTTCGGCGACGGCCCTGGAACGGTCGGCATCCACACCTGGCCGGACGACGGTTTTACCGCAAAGGCGGACAGCGACGGCTGCATCAGGGTGCCGCAGGAAGCGCTCGACCGGCTCGTCGAACTGCCACTCGGCACCATCGTGAACATCGCCTGACAGTTCTCCGTCAATCTGTTTCCAACCATGAAAGGCAGTTCATTGTCCAGCAACAAAGCGGCCCTGCGTGGTGCGGGCCTGCTTGCCGCCCTGCTCACCTCCGGCCTGGCCTTCGTCCCGGCCGCCGGCGCCACCGGCGCGGGGGATTCGGCCTTCGCGTTGTCCGCAACCGGCCTGCTCAAGGTCGACCCGATCCCCGCCGTCACCAGCGAGAACGGTTTCCAGCAGGACTCCGTTGCCGAGTTCGGCAGCCCGGGCAAGATCGTCCGGGCCAGGGTGCTGAACGCGCAGGCCGGACCGGGGAAGGCCAAGGCGAGCGTGGCCGAGCTCGAGGCGGATCTCGGCGGCGTACCCGGGCTCGGCCTCGGCTCCCCGCTGCTGTCCGCGACCGCGGTGCAGGCGAGCTGCCATGCGGGCAAGGCGTCCTCCTCGCTGGCCGAGGCGCGGCTCGGGGACACGAAGCTCGACGTCTCCGCGCCGCCGAACACCGCGGTACAGGTGCCGGGCGTCGCCTCGGTGGTACTGAACAAGCAGGTCACGAAGGGGGACGGCACGGTGACGGTCACCGCGATCTCGATCAAGATCGACCGGGTACAGGCCATCGAGGTCGCCTCGGCGACCTGCGCGCCCGGCGAGGGCGACGGTGGACAGCCGGCCTCCCCGGAACCGGCACCGGAACCGACCGATCCCGCCGGCCCGCCCGCGGGCAGCGGTAATGACGACCCCGCAGACACCGACGAGGGCGATGGCGCGAGCGGGACGGACGACGATGGCGGCAACGGGGCGGGCGGACCGGGCACCCAGGCCGACGCCAACGGGATGGCACCGCGGCCGACCCCCGTTCCCGCTCATCTCGACGTGACCGGCTGACCGGTCCCGGTACCTGGCGCGGGGGTGGCCCCACCGGATCCGGTGGGGCCACTCGGGCTTTCAGCCGCGCACCGCCCTGCCGAGCGCCTGCCGGACGGCCAGCCAGGTCGGCCCCAGCCCGGCATAGGGCTGGTCCGGATGCTGGCGATTGGTCAGCAACACCAGCACCAGGCCGGTTTCCGGGTCGGCGGCGAACTCGGTGCCGGTGAACCCGGCGTGCCCGAAGCCACCGTCACCGAGCCCGGGCACCCCGCGGAACCGGTGCGTCCAGAAACCCAGTCCCTGCCCCGATTCGAACTGGTCGCTGGTGAACTCCGCGACCACCTCCTGCGAGAACAGCCTGCGCGTGCCGTACCCGCCGCCGTTCAGCATGGTCTGCGCGAACACCGCGATATCCCGCGCGGTGCCGAACAACCCGGCATGCCCGGCGACACCGCGGAAGGCGTAGGCCGCGTTCCCGTCGTTGACCTCACCGGACAATGTGTGCTCACGCCAGCAGCGGAAGTCGTCCACCCCACGGTCACCGAGGATCGGATATGGCTCACCGGTGGCGATCATGTTGCGCTCGAACGGATTTCCGTTCGAAGTGGCGGCGAACCGAAACCGGCCCGGTGGCCGGTAACCGGTCGCGACCATCCGCAGTGGACGGTGAATGCGCACCCGGACGTACTCGTCCAGCCGCAACCCGGTGCAGCGCCGCACCAGTTCGCCGAGCAGCATGAATCCGAGATCCGAGTAGTGCCTGCCCGCGCCGATCTCGTACCGCGGCGGCAGCCCGCTGACATAGTGGATCGCCGCTCCGGGGCGAGTGGCCCACAGGTAGACCGGCTGCCACTCCCACAGTCCGGCGGTGTGCGTGAGCAGCCTGCGCACGGTGATCCCGGTGGGAAACCCTGGCAGCCAGCGGGCGAGCGGATCGTCCAGCCGGATCCGGCCGTCCTCAACGAGGGTCATCATCGCCGCGGTCGTGGCCAGCACCTTGGTGCAGGAGGCGAGGTCGAACACGGTGTCCTGGCGCATCTCCACCGGCTTGCGCAGCGGCGTGCCGTCCTGGTGCGTCCGGGCGTGGCCGTATGCGGTGTGCTTGACGAGCACGCCGTTCCTGGCCACCAGGAGCACCGCTCCGGGAAAGGTGGACTCCGGGCCGGGCCCCAGCCCCGCCGCGATCACCTCATCCAGCGCGCCGAGCGCGTCCGGGTCCAGGCCGGCCTGCTCGGGGGTGCCCTCCCGCAGGGTGGGAAACCGCGGCCCGGCCTCCCCGGTTCCGGGCGCGAACACGGTCGCGGCCAGGCCGCCGAGGGTGCCGAGCACGCACCGGCGATCGACTACGCTCGCTACTCTGGCTACTCCGCGCATGTGCGCACCCAACCTTGTGAACACGGTTGGCGCAAGCATTGCGGCATACGGTTACCATACTCCGCCGTTCGGCCGATCGGGCGGTCCCAGCACTAACCACTTGGCCGATACCACCAGCACGGGCGCCCGGCGACCCTGGAATGGAGAAGTACGGCCCCGGAACGGGGGGAGACATACCGATGTTCGCGACCATCCTCACCTGGATCGGCGCTGTCCTCGGCATTGCGGTTCTGCTGGCCATGGCATTCGGCGCGTACGTGTTCGACCTCGGCGACGCATTCGGCAGGCGCAGGCGCAAGCCTGCGGAGGATCAGTCCGAACTGCCGGGCAGGACGCCGTCGAGTTCGGCCAACGCCTGACGGTACTCGTCAAGGTCGAACCGCAGTTCGTCCTGATCGGCTTCCTCGGCACCGTCCCAGTCCTGCACCGCCGCCCCGGCCAGCACGTCGACCAGCCGATCCAGGATTTCCTCCCGTTCGGCTCCCTGTTCGCGCAGCCTGCTCGCGGCCGCCCACACCTCAGGGGGCTCGTTGTCCCACAGTTGATCCACTATGGACACCTTCATCGCGAGGTAGGCCGCCGCGTCGAACTCGCCGTCCTCCACCTGCAGCACGGCCTCGCCGATCTCGTCACCGAGCGCGTCGTGGTACTCCGGGTGCTCACCGATCACCAGCAGGCGCCGCTGCTCGGGATCCGTGGGTTCGAGCTCCAGCTCCTCGTCACCGATCTCGGCGAAGGTGTCCGGGACCGCGAACCTCCGCCGCTCCAGTAGTTCGGCCAGTTCCTCGGGGTCCTCGATCTCCTCGCCCGCGTCCAGGTAGAGATCCAGATCGGCGTCGGCGCCTTCCAGCGAGTCCCGGGTGGCTTCGACCAGCGCATTGAGCGCGGCCTCGGGCAGTCCCTGCCGGGTCCCCGCCCAGTGCGCCCAGCCGAGCACGACCTCGGGCAGCACCTCGTCCTGCTCCTCGGTCAGCTCCAGCTCGTTCGGCACCCACTCCTCGAGGAAGTACAGCAACCGGTCCGGGCTCACCCGCAGCGGCCGGTCCGGCTCGGTCTGTACGCCGTAGTCGATCAGCAGGTGGGCGCAGTGCCTGCTGTCCTCGTTGTCCGCGAGCTCGGGTGTCTGCCGGAAGAACTCCGCCACCAGCGCGTCCCGGTCGCCGACGGGCTCCGGCTCGGGTGCCGGCTCCGGCTCCGGCAGCCGGCGGCAGCGCGCCATCGCCAGCGCGCGGTACCGCATGAAGTCCGCGCTGACCTCGACATCAGCCAGCTTGTCCACGGCGGACAGGCCGTCCTCGAGCAACCGCCGGTAGCGCGCCGGGGTGATCTGCCGCAGCGCGATGATGCCCTCCTGCTCGGCCTCCTCCTCGCGCATCCCGGCCAGCACGTCCTCGGGGTTGTCCACAACGGCCACATCGGAGACCACCCCGTCGCCGTGCTCGACGTAGGCCAGCACACCGTGGGTCTCGTCCCGGTAACCGAAAGTGCCCAGCAGGGTGCTGCTCTCGCCGTAGGCGTCACCCAGTTGCCAGCACTCGCCGAGGCTGACCTCGCCGAGGCCGGCCGCCCAGTCCGGTTCCGGGATACCGCGGCCGAGTACCGCGCCCAGCGCGTCGGCCGCGCCGTCCCGCAGCTTGCCGGTGGGCGCGAGCACCCGCAGCGCGGCGAGCAGGGCGGCCGCGCCAGGGGAGGTCTTGCGCCCGGCATAGTCGATCAGTTCGAAACCGATCAGGTCGTCCTCCGGATCCCACCACTCACCGACCATGGTGGAACCGAGCACCTCGACCTCGAGTGGCCCCGCCTCCGGGGGCACCGAACCGAAGTCGTTCAGCACGTCCTTGAAGAATCCGGTCATCCCCTGCTCGGCGGGTTCTGCCGGGCCGGAACTCTTCTTCTTACGGGCACGACTCTGCGGGCTCATGGGTACATGCTTACATCGCCCGCCCGCGGCCGCTGCGGCGGAGGGGTCCTTGGGGCGCCCGTGGGCTGGTCACGGCTCGGGCGGCCCCGCCGTGGGCACGGCCGGGCTGGGCGCCCGCTGCACCGGGAGGTCGGGCCGGTCCGGATCCGGCAGCAGGGCCAGCACCAGCGTCACCGCGGCGATCACGGCCACGGTCGCGACGACGGCCGCCACGACCTGCCATCGGGCCCGGTGCGCGTGGGGAATCAAGGACATGATCGAACCCCCGTTTCGCGGACGGGTTGAATAATCGGGATTGCGGAATAATCGGAAGGCGGCTATGGTGTTTGGCGATATGCGATTCTTATCGCCAGCGGCCCGGGAGTGTTACCTGCTCACCTTGGGCAACGCGATCCTGGCATTGCGAACCTCGGCAAGCAGCCTGGTCTTCCGTTTGTGAGTTTCCATCAACTCGGCGAGATAGGCGCCGAACTCCTCGGCTTTGTCCGCGCGTTTGTGCAGTGTTCGTAATTTGCGAAGCTGCCGTGCGGCCTGCCGGTATCCGGCCACGTCCCGATGTGCGATGAGTTCCTCGACATGGGAGCGGTAAACCCCGATCACCTCGGCGGGGTTTTCGGCCTCCCTGTCCCTGGCCAGCTCCAGCCGCAGCTCCAGCGAGGCGCCGTAGCGGTCGGCGGCCTGCCAGGCCTGCTCGGCCTCCCCCTCCGCGAGCAGGGCGCGGACGAGGTCGTCGGCCCCGGTCGGATCGGCGGCCGCGCGTGCGGTGAGCAGTTCGGTGGCCGCCACGCGCTCGCTCTCCCAGCAGCCGAGCCCGGTGGCGGCCTCGCGTAGCGCCAGGTAGCCGTCGTAGTCGGGGGCGCGGCGGAACTCGTTGCGGCGCAAGGTAAGTGCCTCGTCCCCCTGACCCACCTCGTGGTAGGTCTCGGCCAGCGCGTCCACCACCGGCGCACGCAGCGGACCCTTACCGGGCCCGAGCGCGCTCGCGGCATGGGCGATCGCCTCCGCATGCCGCCCGGCACCGCGCAGCACCCGGACGATCCGCAGGCTCACGTCCAGCCGGGGCAGCTTCCTGGACAGCATCTCGACCAGGGTGTCCACATCGCCTGAGGTCTCGGCCAGTTGTTCCAGCAGGCGCTCGGCGGTCTCCCGGCGCCGCCCGGTGCAGGCGTCGTCGGCGAGCATGGTGTCCACCGCGGACTTGATCCGGCGCAGCCCGGACTCCCCCAGCGCCCCGGCGAACGGGGGCAGGTCGATCCGCGGCCAGTTCGGGCGTTCGAACGCGACCTCGAGCAGCCAGTCGGCCAGGGCCGCCGGCGCGGGTGGGTGGGCACGGCAGGCCCTGGCGTACAGGTCGATGGCGCGTTCCAGTTCGGACCCGGCGGTCCCGGCCGGGTCGGCGCCCAGCTCCGCACCGAGCTTGTCCACCGTGCGCAGGGCCAGCGGGGCCAGGTCCGCCCTGCTCCCGCCGTCCAGCAACCGCTGCATGGTGTCCAGCACGGCGCTCATCGTGGTGGCGTGGTCGAACCCCTCGCCCCCGCCGTCGCCGTTGAGCCCACTGCTACCGCTGCGTGGCGGCGCGTCGTCCAGCAGCTTGTGCGCCGCGGCCACGGTGCTGTCCCCGTGGCAGTCCCGCGCCGCCCGCTGTTCCAGCTCCGCGCGCAGTCCCTGATCCCGCTCGGCCTGTTCGTACAGCAGCCCGGCCAGCGTCTCCGCGCTCAGCGAGCGCAGGTACGTGCGCAGGTCGGGGGTGGGGGCCACATGGACCATCGTGCCGCACTCGAACGACTGAAGCCGTCATCCAGGAGCGTTATCTTTTGGACCATCCCGAACACGTAACGTCAACACCTGCCGGGTGATCATCGAATCGCGAGGTCAGGCCGGGCCGGGGCCGCGGGCTGCCGACCGGCTTCCGGTGCGGCGTGCAGCTCGGCGAGCATTCGTTTGGCCAGCCTGACCGCCGGGCAGGTGATCAGTACCTCGCACCCGCTCGGCTCGTGGGTCGCGCCGAACAGGATGGTCCGCCGGTCCACCACGGCCACTTTCCGCTGGGGCGTGCCGGTGTGCACGGTGACCCCGCAGTCCGCCAGCTCCCGGGCCCGGACCCGGTCCGCGGCGGGCAGCACCGCGTGCACGTCCACGCCCCGGCGCGCGGTGCCTGCCAGCAACGGCAGCAGGTCCGCGTCCTCGCCGCCGATCCACGGCAGGGACAACCACAGGGATTCCTCGGCGCCGGTCAGCCGGGCCGCGAGATCGTCGGCATCGGCAAGGTCGAGCAGGCTGTCCGCTCCGCGCACGGTGATCCGGCCGTCCCGCAGCAGGGCGTGTACCGCCGCGAGCGGCGTGCCTTCCGGCGCGGCCCGCACCGAGCCGAGGTCCGCGAGCAGGTAGAGCCGCGTGCCGGCGCGGCTGATCGCGGCGCCGAACCGGCGGGCCCGCGGCCCGCCGTCCACCAGGTCGAACAGCAGGACCGGGGTGTCGATCTCCCGGCAGGTGTGCGTGGTGCCGACCGGCACCGGCGGGTCCAGCTCGCGCACCGCCGCGAGGCTGACCGCGGCCTGCGCGCTGGAGGCGGCCACCACCCCGAGTTCCGCCGGGTGCCGCTCGGCGAGTGCCCTGGCCAGCAGCAGCCCGGCAGGCCACCATCCCGCCCTGGCGCCGGTGCGGTGCACGGTGGTCAGCTCGGGCAGCATCGAGGTGTCCACCAGCACCAGCTCGGTGTCCGGAATGGACATTTCAGGAGCCCGCAGTACCCCCTCGTAAGGCAGTTCGTTGGCGAGAGCCCGTAACGGGCCGCCGAACCGGAACTGGCGGGTGAGCGTGACGCATCCGGGATGTGCCGAGGCTTCCCCGGGTGAGGTGATTCCACAGTGGCCGAACACCTCAGTACCCGACCACCGGCGCACCTCGGGCGCCGCGCGCAGCTGCGCGGGCCGCACCACCGGCCCGGGCTGGCGGAAGTCGCCGAACAGTACGGCGGTGCTCTCGGCAAGGGAGGTGAGAAACAGGATCTCCGCCAGCCGGGCGGCGGCCGCGTGCTCGACCAGCACCACGTCGAAGCGCAGCCCGGAAAGTCGTTCGTCGGCGTAGGCCCTGGCCATGGTGGTCGCGATGACCGGAGCCGTGCGGATGGTCTCGGCCTCGGCAGCCGCCCGCAGTTCGGCACGGCGCTCGGCGAGCCAGCGCAGTCGGTCGGTCAGCCGGTCCCTGGCCGCCGTGTCCTCGACCCGCGCACGGACGAACTCCCGTTCCTGATGCCGATCCGGCAGGCCGTGCCGCAGGCAGGCGGCGTGGAACCGGCGGTCCTGCTCGGTGGCGATGCCGGCGGCCCTGGTCAGCTCCAGCCGCCTGCGCAGCAGGTCGGCCGCGGTCCGCGCGCCGCTCTCGGTGCGGGCCGCGAGGTCCAGCGCCCGCTCGGCGGCGGCCAGGTTCGCGTCCAGCGCGGCGAGATCGTCCTCGGTGTGCGGCAGTGCCGCATCGCGGCAGGCCTCGATTTCCGCCCGCAGCCGGTCATGTCGTGCGGTACCGCTGCGCAATGCCTTGCGTTCCGCCCGGGACAGGCGGTCGGTCCCGGAGTTGGCGACCGTGCGTTCGCGCAGATTCTGGTCCAGTTCGCGCAGCTTTCCCGCGATGTCCCCGGCCCGTTCCAGGTGGGTCCTGGCCTCGGCCGCCTCTTCCCAGGCCGCGCGGGCGGCACGCAGTCCTTCCTGCGCGGTGGCCAGTTCCGCGGCCGCGGCGGCATGCCGGTGGTCCGCCTGTGCCAGGTCGGCCTCCAGACCGTCCAGCTGTTCGGCGTTGTCGATCCGGCGTCCCGCGTCCAGGAAGGCGGTGTGGTCATAGCCGACGAGGGCGGCGTCCAGCTCGGTGAGTCGTGCACCTGCCCGGTCCAGTTCGGCGAGATCCGCGTCCAGCGCGGCCCGCTCGGCCTCGATCTCGCGCTCCTGCTCGGCAGGCAACGGTGGGGGCGGGCCGACCAGGCCCGCCACGCCGATCCGGGTCACCTGTCGTCCGAGCCTCTCGGTGGCCGCCTGCACCGAAGAGTCCACCTCGGATACAAACAGGATCCTTTTTCCCTGCTTGGCAAGGCTTTCGATGGCGGCGGACAGCACATGCGTGGTGCCGGTGCCCGGCGGGGCCCAGACCAGCCGCAGGCCGGGTGCGTGGCAGGCCCGGTACGCCTCGGCCTGCTCATCGAGCAGCCCGGCCGACGCCGCCACGCCGATGTCCGGGGCGGGGTCCAGCTCACCCGCGGCGAGCCGGTCGGCCAGCGGCGCCTCGCCGGTCGCGCGCAGCCGTCCGGCCAGCCGGCCGAGCAACTGCCGGGGGGACTGCGTCATCGCCCAGACCCGGTCGCACTCCGGCGGGATCGGACCGGTGACCCGCAACCGCAGGACGCCGCCTGCCGCACGCACTTCCTCGGCCGGAAGAGAGGGCCCGCGCTGGGGACCGTCCCGCCCGGCCAACCGGATCGCGCCGAGATTGTCCAGGCCGAACCGGCGGCCGCGCAGGTCCACCGTGTACTGACCGGGCTCCGCCCCGGGGGCGGGGCTGCCGAGCAGGCTCCACTCGCCGGCGTGCCAGGCGTGATCGCGTTCAGCGTCGACCGCACGGGCAGCGTCCTGCCGCCAATCGGTCATTCCCACCCCCCGGTGCTCGGCTGGTCGATCTCCAGCGAGTAAACCAAGAGTATCGTTCCGCGTACAGAGCGTAAGCCGAATGGAGTAGAGGACGGCGAGTAAACCGAAAACACCCGTACGGGGTGGGCGCTTCGGTTGGCCGCACACCTGGACCGATGGCACGATATTCAACGTAAAGTGATCGTTTCGCCACGCATCGTGGGTACTGATCGGGGGTGCCACCGCTTATGGCGATCGGGACGAAGTCGAGCGCGCCGGGCGTGGACCGTAATGCGACATCTTGGCGCATGCCGAGCCGGAGTGCGGGTAGCCGGTCCATCCGGGTGTCCCATCGGATGGCCTACGTGATCCTGGACGACAGCGACCGCCCTTCTCCGGCCACCGGCGAAGCGCTGGTCTTCGCCCCGGGTGAGTGGCGGGCCTTCCTGCATCGGATCCGTTCCCTGCCGCGCCGGGATCCCGAGCAGCTCACCCCCTGAACGGGTTGTACACCCGCGTGCTCGCCGCGATCAGGGCGTCGGTCATCGGCATGATGTGGTCGGCGAACTGCCGGGTCATCGCGGCCAGCCACTCCTCCAGCCGGATCGCCTGTGGATCGTCACCCCGCTTGCGGCAACGTTGCGCCCCGCGCTGGACCTCCCCGGTCGTCAGCGCAGTCAGCGATGGCACCGGGGAGCCCGGGAGGTTCACCGCCGAGGGTCAGTCGCCGAAGTAGCCGCCCCTGAGGTTGCGCTCGATGTCGTCGAGGAGGGGCACCGGGCTGCACTCCGGCGGCGTCTCCGGGAAGCGGTGCCACTTGCCGTGCCGGTCGACCCAGTGCAGGGTCCACTGGCAGTCGGCTGTGCAGCGCAACTGCGCGATCGGCTCTATGGTCCAGTCCGCGCCTGGTTCGTACGGCCATGGCGGCCGCCGCTGCACAATGGTGACCCTGCCGCCGCGTCGCCGTGTTTCGAACCGCACATCGCCTCGATCATCGGTGCGGGCCCGCCGCTCGCACCACCTGTCGATCTGACGTTGTTGAAGTTCCGGGATCGGCGACATACCCACAGTGATACCGCGTGCCTCAATGAGTAGCCAAGGTGGGTCCGCCGACCATCCGACCAGTCAGGTGACCGGCCCCACCGGCGAGCCGAGTTGGCTGCGTACGCCGAGTAACCGGCGCTAGACTTCCGGTATTCGCGACCGGCGTAGGTGGGGAGGACCGAATTGCCCGGGTTCAGGTTGACGTAGGCGCACTGAGCAAGATGGCAGCCGGTATGGAGCGGCAGGCCGAAGCAATGTACGACCTGTCCAACCATTTCTACAAGATCAACACTAGCGCCTTTACCGGCCTGCCCGAACTACAAGGCATCAGAGAGCGAGCCGAGAGCGTCAAATATCGCAACATGAATCGCGCAACAGTGGCACAGACGTGCTGCAGCCAGGCAGGCGACACCCTGACCAGGGCACAGGAGTACTACGCGAGCACCGAACATGGCAGCGCGGCACAGGTGGATGCCACACTTCCCCGACACAAGCACGATGTCCCGTTCAGCGTTGGCGATGTCGCACCGATCGATGCGCCCAACGCGCCCTACACAGATCTTTCCGACGCCAGGGGTCGACTGGTCGAGCCACCTTCGTACGACGAGCAGCTGAGCTGGAAGCCCGCTCTGGAGTCCGACCTCATGAAGGCGGGACCGGCGATTCGTGAACTGATTAAATGTGTTCTGGATGAAGATCCACTGGAATTCAAAAACGCCGCCTGGGCGTACTCGGACGTGGCAGCAAACATCGACGACTACATTAGACGAGGGCAAGATGACTGGACCGGCAATGCATCCTCAGCCGCGTACGATCATCTTGAAAAGATCGTAGATGGCTTACGCGGCGAGCACGATGTAAATCGATACTTGTGCAATCAGTTCATCGAGGTAGCCGAAGGTTCTTACGAGATATTTATTTTCCTCTCGGGCGAGGTCAGCAACTGGATCGACAGATGCATTCAGGCAGGAATAGCAGCCCTTGCAGCCACCGGAACTGTCGAAATTCCCGGCCTTAACATCTTCACCGCGGCACATGCCGCATATCGTGTATACCAGGCCGTAGAAGGCGGGTACGAGATTCTGAGTCGCACTATTCGCCTCAAGGACATGCTGGTCGCGTTTGAGGCATCGTTGAGCATGTCCGGCGACAGTTCGTTCGAGACAAAGACAAACGGCCGCATGTTCCCTAGTGGTACATTTCATACGCCCGCCTGACCAGGAGGAACTATTGCATTCTAACCCGAACACATTTCGTCGAGCAGACCTCGAGCATGAAAGGCGGAGCATAAGTAAATCTCTTGATCACATCAAGGACGAGCGGGTCAAGAAAGACCTAGAACGTTACGCTGCCGGCAAGATGTCACTTCGCGAGGCGGCGCAAGTGCTTGATACACCGTACGCCATGCGCGCCCTGAGATTATTCGTTGAACGATACGAATCAATGCCCGAAGCTGAGCGCAATGAACTCGTCAAGCAAGCACGGAAAGAGATTGAAGGAATCTCCATCGAGATCGATAAGGGGGAACAGAAAGGAGCCGACCCGAGACGCCGAAAATCAGACTCAGAGGAGATGGAAGACTTCGATCAAATCGAATGGTTGAGCGACGATCAATGACCTGGCGTCACCGAGTTATCTTCGGATCATTCCTACTCGTCGTGGTATCCTGCTCGCCCGATGCCGACTCGAAAAGGAACACCGATCCTGGACCATCATCCACAAGTAAGGATGTTTCCCAAACGGCACTGAAATTGGTGCAGACGACATGTTCCGCTGATACCCCCAAGACGGTTGACGCAGTGTTTCCCGGAGCAAGCCACCGATACAGCGAAAGTGGTCCAGGGGGACCGAGCTGTGCATGGTCAATCGGAGGGGAAAGCCCGTTGGTGCGAGCACTGTTGATAGCCTACGAGCAGGGGGATCTGGCCTCCTGGCGGCAACTCAACCCCGGACCGACCAGGGAGACGACGATAGCCGGTAAGTCGGTTGTGGTCGCAGAGAACGACACGGGGTGCGCGACATTATTCGAGGTCGACGGCACCGTGGTAAGTATCGACTTCGCCGAGATCGGGAAAGAAGCCTGCGCTCGATCCACCGAGTTGACCGAGGAAGTACTGGCGGGCTGGTGAGTTCGAAGCGAGAACGGCCGGGCAAGACGACCTGGGTGCGCATGGCTGACCACGGCTGGGTCGTCGTGCACGAACTGCGGGACGGCATCGGGCTGTTACCGGACCCGTACGTCTGGTACCGCCAGCAGCTCCTGTTCGGCATTCCGTTCGTGCTCTGCGTGGTGGTACCACTCGCCATTTTGTGGATGGCGTTAGCGGAACCGTCTGGTGCGGGACTCGCAGTGATCATCGCCTTCGTCGGTGTCCAAGGGTTGCTGTTGACGGTGTCCCAACTCGCCGGGCGCAGGGCGCAGAACGAACTGTGGGCCCAGCGCGGCGCGCAACCCCGGCAGCGACTCATTTTCGGGCTGCTCAGCCCGTGGCATCGGCTGCGCACGGTGGCGGAGATGCGGCGGAATCTGGCCGCTCGCGGTTTCACCGAGCCGGTGCTGCGGGCCCGTTCGATCGCACAGGCGCGGGTGCTTCGGCATGGCTGGACCGTCGAGGTCACGCTCCGCACGACCAAGGGAAACGAGGTGACCCTGGTCCGACGGCATCCCCTCGGACAACGACGCTTTCTGCGCATCCTGCGCAGGGTGCTCGGGCACAAGATCGAGCCCGCCTGACCATGGGTCAGCGGCCTGCCGGACGTCCGTCCGGGCCGGTCATCGTGATGCGACCACCATGAGCCCGCAGCACCACGTCCGCGCGGTACTCACCCGCACCGAGCGCGGCGAGTTGGCCCAGGCTGACCATCCGCACGATGTCGTCGTCGCGTTGGAAGACGAGGAGGTTGCCGTCCTGCACGTAGTCCCCACCGTAGGTGCCGTCGCCCTCGATCTCGGCGGGCCGCCCCAATTGCTCTTCGATCCGCGCGCCCGACGCGGGCCCGATCAGGACGTGCACGGAGGTCCAGTCGCCTGGGGCCAGCTCCTTGAACGATCGTGCGCCGTCTGTGCGGGCCAGTTCGGCGATCGCCTCTTTGAGGTCATCGTCGAATTCCACCTTCACTCCCGAAGTTTTCCAGCCACATCCCGCCAGGACGGCGAGCAGTGCGAGCAAAGTCAGCATCAGGCGCATGGTCAGTACTGGTCCGGGGTCGCCGACGGTTGGCCGGGTTTACTTCGTTGGATGGCAACAGGGTACGGGGGCCGTGTCAGCGGTCCAGCACCTCGGAGACGGCGGCCACCAGGGCGGCCACACCCTCCTCGGTGAAGGTGAGGTTCAGCCAGGCGTCGGAGACGCCGATCGAAAGGTGCACCTCCTCGCCCGCATGAGCGCAGGTGATCGTGCTGCCCTCGTCGATCGTCTGCCAAAGATCGAACGCCAATCCGCCGAAGGTCATTCCCTGCTCCCCTCCATCCGCTCCCTGGCCAGCCGCCCGGCCAGCGCCAGCACGGATAAGGCCGGGTCCCGGTTGGAGTGCACGCCATAGGTTCTGCGCGCATCCCAGATGAAGAACACCGCGAGCAGCACGGCCAGCATGAGGAACCCGATCCCGACAATCACGCCGAAGGCGAAGGTCCACTTGCAGCCCAGCGACAAGCGCCGGCTACTCGGCGCCAACCAGGCCGCCACCGAACGGTGGACCCACCGGTGGGAGCGCCCCGAACACGAGCGGCTGGTGCTGGTGGTTCGGAATACGTCCCGGTGGGCAGCGTCCGGGATCCCCCGCGGTACGCGCTGGCTGTCGTGCTGGAGGTGGACGAGAGCATGCCAGGGCTGTACGCGGAACTGCGCGCCCGGTTCGAAGCGCTGGTCGAGATCGAAACGGAGATCGAGATCTAGTAACCCGAACCGTCCCGACCCGGGAAGAACTTTGCAACCTTATGTAACTCTCCGTTGACCGACCGAGGCGACGATCCTGCGCGGGGAGGGCGCTGACCTGCGATGGTGGACCTGGGCCGGTACCGCGGCCAACCGCAGCCTGCAGGCTTCGCTGCCAGGGTTGGTCGACCCGCGGCAGCGCATCGGCGACCGGTCGTTGCGCCTGCTGCCCGAACTGACCCCGAGGGACGTCAACGCGGGGTTGCGCGCGCTGACCCCGCACCCGCCGGAGGTCAACGACCAAGCCATCAGCGGGTTGAAGTTCTCGGCGGCCCTGCCGGCCGAGCTGGCTCGGGATACCGTGGCCGCCCGGCTGGCCGACCACGAGCACGCGGGGCAGGTGGCCACCGAGCCACGGCAGTTCCACCTGGGTCGGGCAGACTGAGGCGGGTGAGCTTGGACGATCTTGCCCGGCGGCTGCGCGAGTTCGCCGCTGCCCGGGACTGGGAGCAGTACCACACGCCGAAGAACCTGGTCATGGCGCTTTCCGGGGAGGCGGGCGAGCTGACCGCGTTGTTCCAGTGGCTGACCCCGGAGGAGTCGGCGGCAGCCATGGACGATCCGGAGCTCGCCCCGAAGGTGCTGGATGAGCTGGCCGATGTCGCCATCTATCTGGTGCGGCTGGCCGATGTGCTCGGCGTGGACCTGCTGGACGCGGCGCGGGCGAAGATCGCGCGGAACGAATCGCGTTTCCCGCCCAGCTCGGCGAGCCAGATCTACTAACCTGGTCCGTCGCGGCCCGACGGGCACCGAAGCGAGACTTCGTCGCTGCCCCCACCCGCACGTCATTCGCGTGCGCACAGGGGGAAGACGTTGGCTCTGGTTCGGCAGAGTGCCGAGGACCTGCTCATCGAAGCCCGAGCGGAGCGGCTGCACTTGCGGCTGCAGGAACAGGCGCGGTTCGCGTTGGAGCACCGGGTCGGCCTCGGCGAGATCAACTCATGGAAACGCAGCCTGCTGGTGTTCCTGACCGATCTGGTCGACGCCGGCCTCGGGCAGGTCGAGGTATTGCTCGAACACCAGCTCCCGCACAGCCCCAAGCGGGTGGACGCGATCCTGTGCGGCACGCATCCCCGCAGCGACAGCGGTGAGCCGAGCTACGTACTGGTCGAGCTCAAGCAGTGGTCGGCGGCCGAGGTGGTAGCGGCGGAAGTCGTCCGCGTGGACCACTACGCCGATCCCGTGCTGCACCCGGCCGAGCAGGTTCGTTCCTACTGCGAGTACCTGGTGGACTGCACCCCCGCGCTGGCCGAGTCGCCGCATGCCGTGCACGGGGTCGCCTACCTGCACAACGCGCGGACCAGCGGGGTCGCCACGCTCAACCAGTACCGGCCGAGCGATTTCGGCCGGCTGTTCACCGTGGACGACAAGGCCGAGTTGCTGGACCATCTGCGGTCCCTGCTGGACGTACGTGGCAACCGGGACGCCGCGCGCAACGCGGCCGATGACTTCCTGCGCTTCCAGCACCGCCCGACAAAACCGCTGCTCGATCTGGCGGCCAAGGAGATCCGGGAACGCGAGCAGTTCGTGCTGCTGGACGAGCAGCGGGTCGCGTATCAACTGGTGAACCAGGCAGTGGAGCGAGCGCGAGTGGCCCGCACGCAGACCGTTGTCGTCGTGCTGGGTGGCCCCGGGTCCGGGAAAAGTGTCATCGCGCTGAGCCTGTTGGGGTCGCTGGCGCGCCGAGGTCGCACCGTCCACCACGCCACCGGGTCGAGTGCGTTCACCAACACGATGCGGAAGATCGCGGGTAGCCGCAACAGCCGGGTGAAGAATCTGTTCAAGTACTTCAACAACTACATCGCCGCCGAGCCCCGCGAACTGGACGTACTGCTGTGTGACGAGGCGCACCGGATCCGGGAGACCAGCGTCGACCGGTTCACCAGCAAGCAGAAACGAGAGCGGGCCCGGCCGCAGGTCAACGAACTGATCGACGTGGCATGGGTTCCGGTGTTCCTGCTGGACGAGAACCAGACCGTGCGGCCCGGCGAGATGGGTTCGCTGGCGGAGATCGGCGAGGCCGCCCGTTCCCTCGGCTGCCAGGTCGAGGTGGTGCACCTGGAGGGGCAGTTCCGGTGCGGGGGCTCCGCCGCCTTCGACGAGTGGGTGGCCCGCCTGCTCGGTCTCGATCCCCGGCCAGCGATCCGGTGGAGTGACCTGGCTTCCCGGCTGGACGAGAGCTTCACCGTCGCCAGCGCCGCCACGCCGGAAACGCTCGAAAACTGGCTGCTCGAGCAACGGCACCGGTACCAGGGGACGGCCAGGATCGCCGCGGGCTTCTGCTGGCAGTGGAGTGACCCGCAACAAACCGCGAACGGCAAGGTGCTGGTCCCGGACGTGCAGATCGGCGACTGGAAACGTCCGTGGAATGCGAAACCGCAGAAGCGCGTCCCGGAGGCGCCCGAATCGTACTACTGGGCATCCGACGAGCGCGGCTTCAGCCAGGTCGGCTGCATCTACACCGCGCAGGGTTTCGAGTACGACTGGTCCGGGGTGATATTCGGGCCAGACCTGGTACGCCGGGGCGGGTCCTGGGTTCCACGCCGGGAGTACTCGCATGATCCGGCAGTGAAGAAGGCGGACGAGCTGCATTTCGGTGCACTCATCCGGAACACCTACAAAGTGCTGCTCACCCGCGGCATGCGGGGTGTCTGCGTGTACTCCACGGACCCGGAGACCCAGGAGTTCCTTGAGTCGATGGCCCGCTGACCGGCAGGGCGGCCGTCACCGGGTCAGCACGTGGTCCACCAGCCCGTACTCGCGGGCCTCCTCGGCGGTGAACCAGCGGTCCCGTTCGAAGTCGGCGCGGATCTGCTCGACCGGCTGGCCGGTGTGTTCCGCGATGAGCTCGGCCGCCTCCTGCTTGCCCTTGCGGTGCATCTCGGCCTGGATCGCGATATCGGACTCGGTACCACCAAGGCCGCCCAAGGGCTGGTGCATCATGACCTGGCAGTGCGGTAACGCATAGCGCTTGCCAGGGGCGCCTCCGGTCAGCAGGATCTGCCCCATCGAGGCGGCCAGGCCCATGCCGAAGGTGGCCACGTCACATCGGACGATCTCCATCGTGTCGTAAATGGCGAGGCCCGCCGCAACGGAACCGCCCGGAGAATTGATGTAGAAGGAAATGTCCTGGGTGGGATCCTCGGCCTCCAGCAACAGCAGCTGCGCACTGAGCCGGTTGGCGACCGCGTCGTCGACCTCCTGCCCGAGCACGACGATCCGTTGCCGCATCAGCCGCTGGAACACTCGCTCCGTCCACAGGGCCTCGGTCCCCGATTCGCTCATCTCCCCAGCCTTTCCACCGCGCATCGACTCCGACGATCTTCCTCGAACCATAACGAAAAAGATCTGTTTCCGGTCGGGGATTCGCAGTGGGCGAAACCATGACTATCCGGTGCCGGGCAGCTCCTCGATGGCCCACACGGCGAGTGCCTTGTCCGCGTAGGCACCGTCCTCCTCGGTGCACCCTTCGAGCACGAGGTCCACCGGCTCGGGGAAGCCGAACGGTTCGCGACACAGGTTGAGCGGCCGCCAGTCCCCGGTCGGGATGTCCACATTGGTCGACAGCTGGGTGAACGTGGTGGTGATCAGGTAACGCGAGCCGCTTGCCCGCAGGTTCGCCAGCGCGCGCCGGATGTCGGCGAAGCCGAAATGTACGAGGCAGTCCCGGCAGAGCACCGCATCGGCCCGCGGCAGCGGGTCCCGCAGCAGGTCGAGCGGGACGAACCGCAGGCCGCCATCCGCGCGGGCGTACCGCTGCTGGTTACGCCGCACCAGCTCGTCGACGATGTCCGCGCCCAGGTACCAGTCGAGGTCCAGCTCGGCGCCTGCGAGCCAGTTGAAGTCACCGCAGGGCAGGTCGAGCAGGCTCCGGACGCCAAGGCGGCGCATCATCGCGGGTAGCTCGGCCCGCAGCGCGCGGGTCTGGTCGTCATCGGATCCCGGCCCGGACACCGAGCCCCCGCTCCACAGGTTCGTCCGGAAGATGTGGGTGAAACGTTCCTTCTCGTCCATCGCCTCGAGCAGCCGGGCGTTCTCCTGGTACTTGCGGTTCGCCGTGGTCGGCGGCCTTCCCCATGCGGACATCCCGTCCCCTTCCCTGCTCTCGGTAGCCACGCCGCGATGCCACCCGTCCGGCGGTATCGGTCGTACTCATCGTGCGCCACATTACTGATCTTCACCCCAAAGCATGAAAAGGAGGTGCGCATGCCGAGCAGTGGGTAACGGCACGCTGCTTAAACGCGACCATTCAGGCGCAGTTATTGCTCGAACCGCCACGAGTTAGGCAGCGACTCCATGGACCTCGTCCCGGCAGGCCGGCATTCCACGAAAAACCGTCCGACGATGTCACTGAAAATCTCGTTGACGGTTCTCGGAATGTTGTTCACGTTGGTGACGATCTGCGGTATCTCCACCAGGGAAACCGAGCGGCCACTGGCCACGAGACCGCCGGTCTCGCCCGCGGTGGCACCGGCGAGTAACACCACCCCACCGCCGCCCTACACGGTCACCAGCGTGCTCGACGGCGCGACGGTGGAGGTCACCGGGGCCGACGGGGTGCAGCGCAGGATCTCGGTGCGCGGCATCCGGGCCCCATCGGTGGATTCCTGCTTCGGCACCGAAACCTTCGCCTGGGCGGCCGCGACCCTGATCGGCACGACGGTCACGCCGCGCACGGAATCCGGCGATCCGCCCGGCAGGATCGGCACCACGGAGGCCGACCTGATCCTGCCGGACGGCGAGAACTACGCCGTCGCCGCGCTGACCGGCGGGTATGTGAGGTTCTCGGGAACGCATGCGCCCGACTCGCTCGGGCCGTCCCTCCAGCGGGCGGAGCACCGGGCCCGCTCGGCCGTGGCAGGGCTCTGGGGCGCGCCCTGCCACGGCAACCTCGAAGGGAACTCGTCCGCCGGGTCGGCCTCGCCCTGATCAGGCGAACTTGGTCCGGGGCCGCTCCTGCAACACCTCGTCCACATACACGTCCACCCGCTCGTCCGCGAACGCCACCAGGCCGGCGATCCGCTCGCTCTCCGGCAGCGGTGTCCGGTATGACCACGCGATATCGGTGTGCTCACCCACCGACCAGTACTCGGTCGTCCCCTTGTACGGGCAGTGCGTCACGGTGTCGCTGGGTTCCAGCAGGTCGAGGCGCACATCGGTCTTCGGAAGGTAGTACCTGGTCGGCAGGCCGGTCTCGAACAGCAGATGCGGGCTGCGGGTGTCCGCAACCGTGACCCCGTCGAGTTCCACCCACACCCGCCGGGAGCTGGGCAGGATGTCCAGCCGCACGTACGGGCTGCGCGGGTGGGTGTAGACCTCCTCGTCCTCCTCGAACCAGGCGTCCAGCGCGGACCACTCCAGCCGGAGGTGGTCCCGCAACTGTTCCAGTGGGGAGTCGGGGTACTCGGTCACCGCGTCCACGGCCTCGCGGTCGCCGGCCCGCAGGGTGGACAGTTGCCCTTCGCCACGGCTCGGCGACCGCGAGGTCCGGCCGCTCGGGGTGATCAGATCGGTCCGCACGTCGGCGCGCGGAAGATAGTAGGTCGGGTAGTACGGCACCTCCCAGACCAGCAAGGGAGCGGTGGTGTCGGCGACCACCACTCCCCCGAAATAGGCCCGGACTCGCTTTCCACCGGTCTCGATTCGCACCCGGCCACGGCTCTCGGTGCCTGTTCCCAAACGCGCGGCACGATCAGCTCGGCCGGGCTCGGACTCCGTCACGATGGTCACCTTCACAGATCGTGCGCCCGGCCTCGCCGATCGTGGGCTTTCGCCGCGCGCGTCCTCCACTCCGCTGAGCAGCGGAGCCCGGTTCAGGGACGGACTCTCGCTACTCATACGGGAGACAACGGCCGGGCGGCCGCCGCTATTTCGGGACGCGGTGAGCGCCCGTCATTCGCGCGTAGGCGACGACGTTGTCCAGGTACTCACCTTCGGACCGGTCGAACGCACCACCGCAGGTGATCAGCCGCAGTTCCGGTTCTTCGGTATTGCCGTACACCCGCTCGGTCGGGAACTCCGCCTTCGGGTAGCGCTCCACCGCGGTCACCGTGAACACCACGCTCGTCCCGTCCTCCCGGTGCACGGTCACCTCGGCTCCGGGGCGCAGTTCGTGCAGGCGGTGGAACATGCCGGGCACGTTCCGGTAGTCGACATGCGCCGCGATGATCGCCGGGCCGACCTCGCCGGGTGTGGGGCTCTGCGTGAACCAGCCCGTGGTCACCGCGTCCTCGGGTACTTCAAGGGTGCCGTCCGGTTCCAGGCCGAGGTCGATGATCGGTCCGGTACGCACGTCGATCGAGGGGATCTCCAGCCGGTCCGGCCGGGCCGGAGGCAGGGGCCGCGCGGCAAGCTCCTTGGCACTGGCCGAGGTGCTTTCCGGCTCCTGCTGGGTGGTGCTCGTCGGCGCGGGCGCCCCGCCGCCTGCAGGCTGGGCGGTTGGCGCCGCCGGGCCGGTCAGTGCGAGGACCAGGATCAGCGCGAGCGCGAGCACGGCGGCTCCGGCGACAGCGATGAGCTGCCACCGGAACCGCCGCAGGCCGCGGGCTCCCGTCATCGGTTACCGGCGTGAGCGCGCCGCCGCACCACCAGCGCGACACCCGCTCCGGAACCGATCAGCACGAGCCCGCCGAGGGCGATCAGCGCGGTGTCGTCCTTGCCCGCGCCGCCCCCGGTATCCACCCCGCCGACCGGGTGCACCTTCACCTGGCGCCGTTCCGGCTCGCCGAAGTGCGATTCACAGGCATAACCATCATTGTCCCCGTCCAGCCGGTGCGGGTCGCTCGGGTCGGCATTCAGCACCGCCTGCGCCGCCGCCTGGTTCGGGAAGTCCGGGCAATTCTTGCCCTCGGGGGTCTGCCGGACCGTGGTGGTCTCCTTCGGAGCGCTGCTCGTGGTCCGCTCCGGTTTCGTGGGGGTCGGGTCGACAGGCTCGCCGCCCGGTCCGCCGGGAAGCGACTCACAGGCAATGCCATCCCCGTCCCGGTCCAGCCCATGCGGGTCACCGGGCGTGGAGTCCAGAACCTCCTGCGCCTCCGGCTGGGTATCGAAATCACTGCAATTCAGGTCCTGCGCGGCAGAAGCGCTCCCAACGCCGACCATCCCGGAGATCAGCAGTGCGGAAACGGTCACGACCGTACGACGTATCAAGGACACAAGTAAGCCTTCCTGGGCGGAGCTAATCGATGTGCAAAGTAGAACTACCGCGGTATGCCCTCTTATCGGCGTGTGCCGCACTGCGTTACGCCTTTTACCCGTTCGCGCGAGAGGAAATCTTCAACCAGATATCCGCAATTCGGGTCACCGTGTTTCGCGAATTGATCACCGGCGAACATTCGGCCTCCCAGGGCCTGACGTAACCTCGGGGTATGGCCATCCAGGTGTTGCTCGTCGACGACCACGAGGTCGTCCGCCGCGGGTTGCGGGACCTGCTCGGCGACGAGCCGGATATCGAGGTCGTCGCCGAGGCGGGCAGCGCGGGCGAGGCCCTCGCCGTGGCCATGCACACCGAGCCCGATGTGGCGGTGGTGGACGTGCGGCTTGGCGAGGGCGAGACCGATGGGGTCACGCTGTGCCGGGAGCTGCGCTGCGCCCCGAACCCGCCGTACTGCCTGGTGCTGACCGCGTTCGACGACGAGGAGGCCCTGGTCGGGGCGATCATGGCGGGAGCGTCGGGCTACCTGCTCAAACAGGTGCGCGGGCAGGATGTGGTGCACGCCGTACGCGAGGTCGCGGCGGGGCGTTCGCTGCTGGACCCCCGGACCACCGCCCAGTTGCTGGACAAGCTGCGCAGCCCGGCGACCGACGAGCTGGCCGCGTTGAGCGAGCGGGAACGCAGCGTGCTCGACCTGATCGGCAAGGGCATGTCCAACCGGGAGATCGCGCAGCGCCTGTTCCTCGCCGAGAAGACCGTGAAGAACTACGTCACCTCGCTGCTAGCCAAGCTGGGCATGCAGCGCAGGACCCAGGCCGCGGCGTGGGTCGCCCGCCGGGAGACACCACGTGGCGAGTAGCGAAATCGGTACGCTCCGCTCTGACTGGCGGAAGGTTCCACTGGACGACCGCTATCGGCAGTGGCGCACCATCGACTTCCAGCGCACGGTCCTGGTGGTGGTGCGTACGGTCACCACGTTGACCAGATTGCTGGATATCGTCTCGCTATTCGAGTCGGACCTGCGGATCCAGGTCGTCTACACACACGACCCGCGGTCTGCGGCGATCTTCGCCGCCGGGGTGGCGGAGTTCCTCGGCGAACTTGGCGCCCCGGTGATCCCCTGGGAGCAGGCCAGCCGGACCCGGTTCGACCTGGCGATCGCGGCCAGCGAGAACGACGCCCTGCACGAGCTGGACGCGCCGATCCTGCTGGTGCCGCACGGGATCGGGTACCAGAAGTACTACCCCGGCGGGTGGGTAACCTCTGGAATGGACCCGGACCGCCTGGTCCGCGGCGGCCGCGTGATTCCTGAGATGATCGCGCTCTCGCACCCGCAGCAGCGTGCGCTGCTGCGGGCCGCCTGCCCGCCGGCGGCGGAACGAGCGGTGGTCATCGGCGACCCCTGCCACGACCGGATGCGGGTTTCCGCGCACCGCACCCCGCACTACCGCGAGGCACTCGGCACCGGGGAACGGCTGCTGGTCGTGCTGTGCTCGACCTGGGGACCGAACTCGCTGTTCGGCACCTGGCCCCGGCTGCCCGAACGGCTACTCGGCGAACTCCCCGCCGACGAGTACCAGGTGGCGGCCATCCTGCATCCCGGCGTGTGGGCGGCGCACGGCAGGCGGCAGGTACGCACCTGGCTGCGCCCCGCGCTGGAGGCGGGCCTTGCCCTGGTCCCGCCGGAACGCGGCTGGCAGGCGACCGTGCTCGCCGCCGACTGCGTGCTCTCCGACGAGGGCTCGGCCTCGCTCTACGCCGCGGCAATGGACAAACCGCTGTTGTTGGCGATTGCCGACGGTCCAGCTGATACCACGGTGCCCGGTTCCCCGCTGGCCGATCTGGCACACAAGGCTGCGCGGCTGGATCCGGACCGCGACCTGCGGGCACAACTCGCCGGGGCAATGCACACCCATCGCCTAGGCGAGCACGGCGAGATCGTCGAGCGGGCGGTACAGAACTCCGATGGGTGCGCCGAGGTGCTGGCCCGGCTGGGGTATCGGCGGCTCGACCTCGAGCAGCCACCGGGTATCCCTTTCTTCCCTCCGGTGGACACCCCGGTGACGGATGTCGCGACCATCGCCGCACATATCGTGGGCGGCCGGGTCACCGACGACGGGGCAGTCACGCTCGCCCGGTTTCCCGCCATGCTGGGCCAGGTATCGGCCTCATCGGAAAACCAGCACTTCACCGCGGATGTAGGACGGGCGACACTGCGTCAGCTGCAGAACGCGGCGATCGTGCACGGCGGCGCATCTGGTCCGGGCTTCGACGGTTGGGCACGGCACACGCTGCGGCAGTGGCCGGACGCCCGGATGGTGTCAGCCCCGCTCGGAACGAGCGGCTGCGTGCTGCACACCAGGCACGGACGGCGGATGACGCTGGAGTTCCGCGACGGGGACGCCGATCCGCGTTTGCTTGCCTCCCTCGCCTACGTTCGCCTCCAGGCCAACCGCAATCTGCCCACTATGGACACTCTCCGGCTGGGTGAGCGGGACCTGGCTGTGCGGATCACGCCGGACTGAGACGGCGCAGCTCGTCGAGGTACTCGTTGGTCCTCGGGTGGCCGACCTGGATCGCAGCGGTGACCAGCACGCCCAGCCGCGCGGTCGCGTCGGCGATCCGCCCCTCGGCGGCGGCCACCCAGGCCGCGAGCTGTTCCAGCTCCCAGTAGTACTGCCGGGTCGCCGCCGCGGCCAGCCCGGCTTCGGCCCTGGCCAGCGCAGCGCGGGCGGCCGGGACATGGCCGGTGGCGAGGGCGGCCCGCACCAGGGTGAGCTGCGCCAGTGCGCGGTTGCGGGCATCGGTGCCGGTCTGCTCGACCTCCTCGAGTGCGGACCAGGCCTCGGCGGCCCGCCCGGCCTTGACCAGCGCCCTGGCCAGCATCCGCAGGTGGATGCCGAGCGCGCGCCCGTCCCCGATCTCCCGGTCGATCTCGACCGCGCGGTGGAACTCCTCGGCCGGATCGAAGGAGGGCGAACGGCCCGAGTCGGCCTGTTCCTCGCCCAGCCTGCCGCGGAACTCGTGGATCGAGGACCACTGCTGCCTGCCGTGGTAGTCCGCGGGCAGCGCGGCCGCCAGCCGCCACGCACGGTCGAGATCGAGCTCGACGGAGGGGAAGTACCGCGCCAGGGTGTGCGCCCGCGCTCGCATGGCGTACGCCCGGGCCAGCAGGGCCGGCCTGTCTTCCCGATCGTGCAGGGCCTCCGCGCTGCGCACGTACCACTCGCAGATGGCGGCGAACAGGCGCCAGTGGCCCCGGCTGTTCACCATCACCTCGAAGGCACCGGCGAGCTGGCACACCTCCTCGTGCCGTCCCCGCCGGTGGGCAACGGCGACCAGGTCGGCGATGACCTCGCGCTCGGCTTCCAGCCAGTCGACCGGGTCATCCGCACGCGACCAGCTCAGTCCTTCCGGGACGGTGTAGCGGCGCATCCGGTCCGGGGAATGGCGCAGGTCACCGGCGACTGCGGTGTCGCGGTAGGACAGCAGGAACCGGTCGAAGGCCGCGGCGGCCTCGGTCTCGTCCTCGGCGGCCAGCTCCGCGGTGTACTGCCTGGCGAGCGGGTCCAGCCGGTAGCGCCCGCCGCCGAGGGGAAGCAGCAGCGCGAGGTCGATCAGCCGGTCGACCACCCGCCGGGCCGGGCGGCCAAGCAGGACACTCGCGCTCTCCGGGGTGAGATCGGCTCCGGGGTGCACGGTGAGCAGGGCGGTGGCCCGCACGGTGTCCGGGTCGAGGCGGGCGAAGGTCTCCCGCAGGAACTTGCCGAGCACCTCCTCTGTTCCCGTCACGCCCTCGGTCCGGTACTCGGCGAGCAGTCCAGCCACCGGCCGCGGTTCGGTGGCCCGCCGAACCAGGCTGGCGCCGACCGCACCAAGCACCGACGGTATCGTTCCGCACAGCCGGAGCAGTTCGGCTGTCGCGGCGGGTTCGCGCTCCAGCACATCCGCCCCACAAGTGTCGGCGAGGAGCGCCCAGGCGCCCTCGTCATCGAGGCCGCGCAAGGTGACATACGAACGGTACTCCGAGCGCAGGTCGGTGCCGAGTTCGTCGGTGGTGGCCAGGGTGAGGTTGGCGGGCGAGGTCTCGAAGTAGCCGATCTCGCGTGCCCCTCGCACGTTGTCCAGGATTAGCACGAAGGAGCGGGTGGCGGTGACCGCGCGATATCTGGCCTCGACCCGGCCGGGATCGGTCTCCTCCGGCTCGGCACCGAGCCACCACAGGATGTGCGCCCGCACATCAGCGACCCGCAGCTGGTTGCCGTCGCGGTATCGATCGAGGTCCACCTCCACGCGGCCCGAGGAAAACCGGTGCGACTGCTCCAAGGCAATCTGCCGGACGAGTGCGGTGCGGCCGGAGCCTGGCCGCCCACCGATCACGTACACGCCAGCCAACGGAACCTGTGCGCGGTACCAATTGCAGTCCCGGAACGGAACCGGTGGGTTGGGTGCCGTCCCGGCTTGTTGCTCGACGAGGGCGGTAACGTGCCTGGCGAGATCGGCGAACCACTCTGGATCGTCGGCAGCACGTTCGGTCAACGCCGCGTGCAAGCGTTCCGGGTCTGGCAGTGCCCCAAGCCTGCCGCGCAGCCGACCGACAAGGTCCTTGCCACCACGCACCGCAGCCCCGGCGAGATACGCCACGCACAACTTGACAGTCTCGCTGACCACTGTCTCCGTTGCCACCGCACCCAGCGCCATCCCCGACCCCCTCCGCGAAGTGTGTCGCTCGCCACAATTCTAGCAGTGGGCGGTCAGTACGTCACCCACCGTGCAGGCGGTTAGTCCAGGGGCAGGTCGAAGGCGACAAGGGTGCCGAGGCTGGGCGAGGAGTTGAGGTAGAACTTGCCGCCCGCGGCCTCGGCGCGCTCGGCGAGGTGGCGCAAGCCGCGCTGGGCGACGTCCCGCGGTACCCCGCAGCCGTTGTCCCGCACGCGCAGCCGCAGGCCGGCCGCGTCCCGTTCCAGGGTCACCCTGGTCTGGCTGGCCCCGGAATGCCGGACCACATTGGACAGTGCCTCGCGCAGGGCGGCGCGGATGTGGTCGGCGCGTTCGGCGGGAATATCGGCCAGTTCGCCGGACAGTTCCAGGGTCGGCGGGAAACCGAGCAGCTCCCCGGCGGTGCGTACCTCGCCGCGGGCGGACTCGGCCAGGTCGGTGGCCGCGGTCCTGGGCGGTTCGGCGTGTTCCGGGGTCGGTGCGCGCAGCGCGCGAACGGTGCCCCTGATCTCGTCGATGGTCTGGTCCAACTGGTCGATGGCCTCGCCCAGCCTGGCCCCGTCGCCGCGGGCGAATCGGGTGGTCATCCGCTTGCGCACCCGGTCGAGCTGCATCCCGGCTGCGTACAGCCGTTGCACGATGACGTCGTGCAGTTCGCGGGCGATGCGCTCGCGTTCCTGGTACAGGGTGACCCGGTGGCGGGCGCTGGCGCCCTCGGCCAGTGCCAGCACGACCCCTGCCTGCGCGGCGAAGGCGGTGAGCACGTCGACGGTGGTGGCGGAGAACGGCTCGGCGCCGCGTTGCCGGTAGACGGTGAGCGCGCCGAGCAGCCTGCCGCCGGAGCCGAACGGGGCGGCCGCGAACGGGCCGAAGTGCCGCAGCCGTTCGGGGACATAGGGGGAGGTGCGGGGGTCGTTGGTGAAGTCCTCGGCGACCACCGGCTCGCCGCCGGCCGCGACCTGGCCCGCTGCCGAGTCGATCGGCAGCTCCAGGCCGAGCAGGCCCTCGGTGTCCGGGCCGTGCGCCGATTCCACCACGACCCCGCCGCCCTCGGCCCGCACCATGACCAGCCCCAGGTCGGCGCCTGCCAGCTCGACCGCGTGCCGCACGACCGAGCCGAGCACGGCGCCGGGGTCCTCGCCGGACAGCGCCGTGGTGGTGATCTCGGTGGCCGCGGACAGCGCCCGCGCGGCAAGACTCGGTTCCATCAGCGTCAACAAGCTTAGTGAGCCTGCCCGGCCCGCCCTCGGTCGACCTGGATGACCAGGTCGGCTTCCGCGGCCTCCTCGGGGCGGTGGGTGACCTGTATGACGGTCTTGCCCGCCAGCGCGGTCCGCAGGTTGGCGCGCAGCCGGTCGGCGGCGGCCGCGTCCAGGTGTGCGGTGGGTTCGTCCAGCAGTACGAGGTCGGCATCTTTGGCGGCGAGCAGTGCCCTGGCCAGGCCGACCCGTTGGGCCTGCCCGCCGGAGAGCCCGGCCCCGGCACTGCCCAGCACGGTGTCCAGCGGCAGGTCCGGCAGGCCGGCGGTGGCCAGTGCCGCGGCGAGTTCGGCCTCGGTGGCGTGCGGGTCGGCCAGCTTCAGGTTCTCCGCGACCGTGGTGGAGACCAGCTGAGGCTCCTGCGGGGCCCAGGCCACGGTGGCCGGCAGGCTGGCGTGGCCGCGTTCCGGCTGGAGCAGCCCGACCATGGTAGCCAGCAGGGTCGACTTCCCCGCCCCGGACGGCCCGACCACGGCGGCCGTGCTGCCGCGGGGTACCCGCAGGTCCACCTCGCGCAACGCGGCCCCGTCCGCCCCTGGCCAGCGCACCCGCACCCCCCGCAGCTCCACCCCACCACTGCTGTGAGTGGCCCTCCCACCCGTCTCCCACCACCGCCCAAGCGGAGACGCTGACGCGCCGCTGTGTTCACTGCGAAATCCGCTGTGCGTGGCCCACTCACAGCAGTCACGAAGGCGGGCGTGGGCGTTGCGCAGGGTGTCGAGGTGCTGGACGGCGGGTGGCAGCAGGGCGAGGGCCTCGGCCACGGCGAGCGGCACGAGGGCAAGCGCCGGGGCCAGCACCGGATCCAGGGTGCCCGCGGCAACCGCCCGCCCGGCCAGCCAGGTGCAGGCCACCGCCGCCGTCCCCGTGCTGAGCACCACCACGGCCTGCGCGATGCCCGCGCCGAGAGCCTGCCTGCGGGCCAGACCGGCGAGCCGGGCGTCCGCGGCGGCGAGCTCGGCCCGCCGGTTCGCCGCGGCACCGAAGGCGATCAGTTCGGCGGCGGTGTCGAACAGGGCGAGCACCCTCCCGGTCACCTCCCTGCGCCCGCCGGCCAGGGTGGCGCTGGCCCGCCGCTCCACCCGGAGGGCGAGTAGCGGGGCGAGCAGGGCGCCGAGCAGCAGCGCGCCGAGCAGCACCAGCCCGGCCGCGGGCAGCAGGACCATGTGCAGGGCCGCGGCCCCGGCCAGCACGACGGCGACGACGAGCGGCGGGGTCAGCACCCGGGGCAGCAGGTCGCGCACGGTGTCCACATCCTCGACCAGCCTGCGCTGCCCCTCGCCCCGCCGCAGGCTCAGCGTGCGCGCGGGCCCCAGCCGCACCAGTGCCTGCCACAGCCGCACCCGCAGCCTGCCCGCGATCCGGAAGGCACCGTCGTGGGTGGCCAGCCGCTCGGCGTAGCGCAGCCCCGCGCGGGCGAGCCCGAATGTGCGCACCCCGACCACCGCCACGGTGAGCGTGAGGATCGGTGGCTGCTGGGAGGCTTTCGCGATCAGCCAGCCGGAGGTCGCGGTCAGCGCGACCCCGGCGAGCAGGCCGGCCGCGCCCAGCGCCGCCCCGGCGAGGAAGCGCCGGTCGAGCAGTTCCCGCAGCCGCGGGCGGGTGTTGGTGGCCGGGGCGATGGCCGCGCGGGGCGCGAGGGTCACTGCCTCCGGGTCACCGGAGGCCACCGGGGTGGGCGCGGGGGGTTGCTCGGCGCTGCTCCGGGTGTGTGCGGCGATCAGCACGGCGGCGCCACGGCGCCGCGCCGCTGCGATCGCGGACATGGCCAGCCGGGCCTGTTCGGCATCCAGGTGCGCGGTCGGTTCGTCGAGCAGCAGCAGCCAGGCGCCCTGCCGCGCCCGCAACAGCGCCCTGGCGAGGCCGACCCGCTGCCGTTGCCCGGTGGACAACCGGTCGACCTGCTCCCCGGCCAGGTGTTCCAGGTCAAGTGCGGCCAGCACCTCGTCCCGTTCGGCTGCCGAGGGTGGCCGGATAGCCGCGAGATCGAGTTCGGCTCGCACGGTGCCGCCGCTGAATGCGGGCGACTGCGGGAGCCAGGCCACCGACTCCCGCCAGGTCGACATATCTACTTCTTCGAGCGGAATGCCGTCGATGGTGACCGTGCCGTCGGCGGGCGTGGCGAATCCCAGCAGGACCGCCAGGGTGGTGGACTTGCCCGCGCCGCTCGGCGAACGCAGCCAGACCGTCGAGCCCGGCCGGAGGGTGAAGGACTCCCCGTCCGGGGCGAAGCCTCCACGCCGGAGCACCCGCAGACCGGACACCCGCACCTCGCCGCGGCCGGGCCGGGCGGTGCCCCGCGGCGCGAGCGGTTCGGCGATCACCGCGCCCACCCTGCGGACGGCCTCGATCCCGTCGGCGCTGGCGTGGAAGGCCGCGCCGACCGCACGCAGCGGCTGGTAGCACTCCGGCGCCAGGATCAGCACGCCGAGCCCGATCGCCAGGCTGAGGTCCCCACCCGCCAGCCGCACCCCGATCACCACCGCCACCAGTGCCACCGCGAGGGTGGCCGCCAGCTCCAGCACGAAGGCCGAGCTGAACGCGATCCGCAGGGTGCCGAGGGCGGCGCGGCGGTGCCGTTCGGACACCCTGCGCACGGCCTCGGCCTGTGCCTCGGCGCGGCGGAAGGCGGTGAGCACCGGCAGCGCGCGGAGAAGTTCGAGCAGGTGCCCGGACAGCCGGTGCGTCGCCTCGGTGGCGCCGGCGACCCGGTCGGCGGTGTACCGGCCGACCAGGATCGCGAACATCGGCAGCAGCGGCAGGGTCAGCGCGATGATCACCGCCGAGGGCCAGTCGGCCAGCAGCACGGCGAGCCCGGCGCCGACCGGTAGCACCGCCGCGGTGACCAGGGCGGGCAGGTACTCGGTGAAGTAGGCGTCCAGCGCGTCCAGGCCCCTGGTGGTGAGGGCGGTCAGCTCCCCCGGTCCACGCGCGGCCACCCATTCCGGGCCGAGCCGCAGCGCGTGTTCGACGGTGCGTTGCCGGAGCTCTTCCTTGGCCCCGGCGGCCGCACGGGCGGCGACCACCCGCATCGCCCAGGCGACCAGCGCCCGCGCCAGCACGACGGCGAGCAAGGTGGCCAGCCGGGTGGCCAGATCGCCGGTCTGCCCCGCCACGATCGAGGCGAGCACCGAGGCCAGCAGGAATGCCTGCGCCACCAGCGCCACCGCGTTGCCCAGTGCGAGCAGACCGGTCAGGACCAGCGCCCGGCGCGCCGCGGCCGAGAGGGCGGGCAGCGCGCCGAGCGGGCCTCTCCCGGGCCGCGTCGTGTCTCCAATGGACACTGTGGCGGGAAGGGGCGCGGTTCCGGGAGAATTCATTTCGGTACGTGCACCTGCGGAATGTGCTGGGTGCCGATCCGTTTGCGGAAGACCCAGTAGGTCCAGCCCTGGTAAATCAGCACCGCGGGAGCGCCGAACGCGGCGACCCAGGTGATGACCTGGAGGGTGTACGGGCCCGATGCGGCCTCGGCGGCGGTCAGCGAGGTCGCTTTGTCCACGGTGGACGGAATGACGTCCGGGTAGAGCGCGCCGAACAGGGTCACCCCCGCGGCTGCGATCAGCACCCCCAGCGCGGCGAACGCCTGGCCCTCCCGGACCAGGGTCAGGCGCCACCAGGCCAGCGCGGCGGCGAGTACCGCGACCGCGAGCGTCCCGGCCGTCCACAGTGCACCGTGTTGCCACTGCACCAGCAGGAGCAGCCCGAACAAGGGCAGCAACGCCACCGGCAGCAGCCCGCGGGCCAGGCCACGGGCCCGCGCCCGCAGCTCGCCCGTGGTCTTCAGCGCGAGGAACGCCGCGCCGTGTACCAGTGCGAATCCGGCCAGCGCGACCGCGCCGAGCAGGGTGTCCCAGCGCAGGGCCGCGAAGGCCGAGCCGACGCGGTTGCCCTCGGCGTCCAGCGGCAGGCCGAGCACGGTGGTGGACAGCAGGAGGCCGACGCCGAGCGGCGGGATCCAGGAACCGAACATGATCACCCGGTCCCAGGTGCGGCGCCATCGCGGCGAGTCGACCTTCCCGCGGTACTCGAACGCGACGCCGCGTCCGATCAGCGCCAGCAGGAGGACCAGCAGCGGCAGGTAGGCCCCGGAGAACAGGGAGGCGTACCAGCCGGGGAACGCGGCGAACATCGCGCCGCCCGCCACGATCAGCCAGACCTCGTTGCCGTCCCAGACCGGGCCGATCGTGTTGACCATGACCCGCCGCTCGGTGTCGTCCCTACCGAGCACCGGTAGCAGCATGCCGACCCCGAAATCGAACCCTTCCAGGAACAGGTACCCGATCCAGAAGGCGGCGATCACGCAGAACCACACCGTGACGAGGTCCATTACCCTCGCCCCCGAACGGTGGTGCCACGTGAAACCAGGTTTCCCCACCCTGGGGACAAACCCACGAGTTGTCCACAACCTGCTGGTAACACCCCGTGGATAGCCCTCAACCCGGTAGCCTGGGGCCGGGGCCGACCCCCGGGAAGGGTGGGGGGTTGCCTGTGTGGGGACATGTGCGGTCCCTTCAGTAGGCGAACGCTAGCGCGTCGGTGTCGTCGGGGTCCTTGTCCGCGGGCGGTGGGGGCAGCACGCCCTCGATGCCGCCACGGACGTACTTGCGGATCAGGAAGATCTCCACGATGCCGAGCACGGCGTACACCGCGGTCAGCGAGATCAGCGAGGCCCACACCTCGCCCGCCGAGATCGTGGACACCGCCTGCGCGGTGAACATCCACACCCCGTCGATCCCGGTCGGGTTGGGCACCACCACGAACGGCTGCCTGCCCATCTCGGTGAAGATCCAGCCCGCGATGTTGGCCACGAACGGCGTGACGATGCCCAGCAGCAGCATCCGCGGGAACCACCTGCCGTCCGGGATCCGGCCGCGCCGCGTCACCCACAGCGCCAGCACCCCGGCGGCCGCCGACAGCGCGCCGAACCCGATCATGATCCGGAAACCCCAGTAGGTGACCGGCAGGCTCGGCACGTAGTCGATCGGTTTACCGGCCAGCTCACCCAGCGCCGGGTCGTCCGGGTAGTTCGTGCCGTACCGCTCCTGGTACTCCCCCACCAGGTCCTGGATCCCCTTCACCTCGGTGGAGAAGTCGTTGTGTGCCAGGAAGGACAGCAAGGCGGGCACGGTGAACGTCTTGACGTCCTCGCAGTCCGCGTCGGCGACGTCGCCGATCGCCAGCACCGAGAAGCTCGCGGGCTTCTCGGTGTGGCACAACGCCTCCGCCGAGGCCATCTTCATCGGCTGCTGCTCGAACATCAGCTTGCCCTGCATATCCCCGGTGACCACAAGCACCGCGAAGGCGACCACCCCGACCCAGCCGCCGAGCCGCAGCGAGGAGCGCCACACCGCGCGGTGCTCATCGGCCTCCCGCCGCCTGCGCCACAGGTGCCACCCGGCGATTCCCACCAGGAACGCCGCCGCGACCGCGAACGCTCCGGTCACCGTGTGCGGGATCGCGGCCAGCGCGGTGTTGTTCGTCAGCACCGCCCAGATCGAGTTCATCCGCGGCCTGCCGTCCACGAACTCCACTCCCACCGGGTGCTGCATCCAGGAGTTCGCGGCCAGGATGAAGTAGGCGGAGGCCACCGTCGCCAGCGAGAACGCCCACGCACAGGCCAGGTGCACCCGCTTCGGCAGGCGGTCCCAGCCGAAGATCCATAGCCCGAGGAAGGTGGACTCGACGAAGAAGGCGACGATGCCCTCCATCGCCAGCGGCGCGCCGAACACGTCGCCGACGAAGCGGGAGTAGGCGCTCCAGGTCATCCCGAACTGGAACTCCTGCACGATGCCGGTCACCACGCCCATCGCGAAGTTGACCAGCAACAGCTTGCCCCAGAACTTGGTCATCTTCAGGTAGCGCTGATCACCGGTACGCACCCACGCCGTCTGCATGCCCGCGACCAGCACGGACAGCCCGATGGTCAGCGGCACCATCAGAAAGTGATAGACGGTGGTGATTCCGAACTGCCACCGTGCGAGCTCCAGGACCTCCACGCCGATCACGATGCTCCCCGCGGCGGCGGTCCAGGCAGGTCCCGTGGTCCCGATCAAGACAGGACCTAGGTCCCGACGACCCCGAACGCCCAAAGGTCACCGGGGCGCGCCGGATGTCGTCGGGTATTTATCAACCAGTCAATACCGTATTTGTGATTTTTTCGTTACTGCCAGACGGCAGGAAAAAAACCATTTGACACAGTACGGTCTCCGCATCCCGGGGCAGCGTGGCCGCGGGCCGCCACCCCTGCGCGCTGCGCGACCCGGCTCGGGGTGGCCACCGCCGAGACATGGTGGAGGCATCGAACGATGGACGAGCGGATTCCCGCCGAGATACAGCACGCGTTCCGGAAGGCGGGCCTGAGCCGCCGCGGCTTCCTGCGGATGAGCGGTGGAGCGGTCGCCGGAGCAGCGGTGCTCGGCACCACCGGCTGCGGCATCTTCGGCGGCGAGGAATCGGGCCAGGGCGGTGAGGGCGGCAAGACGCTGCTGCGCAGGCTGAGCACCGAGATCCGCTACTTCGACTCGGCACTGGCCACCGACGAGCGCTCCTTCGAGATCCTGCTCAACGGCATGGACGGCCTCTACCGGCTCGACCGCGACGACCAACCACAACCCGCGGTCGCGGAGAGCTCCGAGGTCAGCGAGGACGAGCTGACCTACACCTTCACCATCCGCGAAGGGGTGAAGTGGTCCAACGGCGACCCGGTGACCTCGCACGACTTCAAGTTCGCCTGGCTGCGGGCACTCGACCCGGACACGGCAAGCGAGTACGCCTACATCATCGGCGACGTCATCAAGGGCGCCACCGAGTTCAACAGCGGTGAGGGTAGCCGCGACCAGGTCGCCATCGAGGCACCGGACGACCGCACGCTCAAGGTCACGCTGGTCAACCCCACGCCGTACTTCCTCAGCCTCACCGCGTTCACCACCTACTTCCCGCAGAACGAGGCCTACGTCAAGGAACAAGGCGACCAGTACGCGGCCGGACCACAGAACATCCTGTACAACGGCCCGTTCGTGATGCAGAACTACGACGCCGCCGCGGGCGGCACGATGGTCAAGAACGACCAGTACTGGGACAAGGACAACGTCGCCATCGAGCGGATCGAGTTCAAGCTGGTCAAGGACCTGAACACCGCGCTGCAGCTGTACGAACGGGACGAGCTGCACCTCACCGAGATCAGCGGCGACCAGGTGCCGAGGTTCAAGGACGACCCCGAGTTCTGGCGCTACGTGGCCTTCACCCACTTCTTCGGCGTGATGAACCAGGAAGACCCGGTGATGGCCAACAAGAACATCCGCAAGGCCATGATGATCGGCTTCGACCGGCAGAAGCTGACCGGGCAGGTGCTGCAGGACGGCTCCGAACCCGCCTTCGCCTTCGTCCCGCCGGGGATGGCCGGCCCGGAAGGGCAGACCTTCCGGCAGGCGGGCGGCAACCTGGTGCCGCAGGATCCGAGCCAGGCCAAGCAGTTCTGGGACAAGGGCGTCCAGGAGCTCGGGCGCACCCCGCAGATCACCCTGCTCACCCAGGACAGCAGCACCGCGCGCGACCTGATCACCTTCATCCAGCAGCAGTACCGCGAGCACCTCGGGATCGAGGCCGAGGTCCAGATCACCACCTTCGAGAACGCGCTGGACCGGGCCGAACGGCGCGACTACCAGATCAGCTTCGCCTCCGGCTGGGGCGCGGACTACGGCGACCCGATGACCTTCCTTTCCTACTTCCTCACCAACTCCGGCTCCAACCGGACCGGCTTCTCCAACGCCCGCTACGACCAGCTCGTCAAGGGCGCGCAGGGCGAAGCCGACGAGGCCAAGCGGATGCGGATGATGCTGGAGGCCGAGAAGATCCTCTTCGACGAGGCGGTGCTGGCACCGGAGTACTTCGAGGCGGTCGTCGGTCTCAAGAAGCCCTTCCTGCAGGACTTCACCAAGCATCCCTACGGCCCGGACCCCGACTGGAAGTACGCCCGCCTGGAAGGCGGCCAGTGACCCGGTAGGCGCGCACACCATGCTGCGTTACACGCTGCGGCGGCTCGCGAACGCGGCCGTCATCCTGCTCATCATCATCACGGTGACCTGGTTCCTGCTGAAGTTCCTGCCGGGCACCCCGTTCAACGACCCGAAACTGACCGCGCAGGCCAAGGCGGCGCTGGAGGAGAAGTACGGGCTGAACGACCCGCTGGTGGTGCAGTACCTGCGCTACATGGGCAACGTGCTGCAGGGTGACCTCGGCACCTCGTTCCAGCTGAACCAGCAGCCGATCACCGAGATCATCATGAACCGGCTGCCGGTTTCGGCGTTCGTCGGGTTGCAGGCCATCGTCGTCGGCACCTTCCTCGGCATCCTGCTCGGCGGGTTCTCGGCGGCACGGCAGAACTCCATCGGCGACCGGATCAGCACGCTGGTGTCGGTGCTGGGCATCTCGGTGCCCACCTTCGTGTTCGCGCCGCTGCTGCAGTACTACTTCGCCTACCAGTGGGAGCTGCTGCCGATCGCGTTCTTCGAGTCATGGGAACACTCGATCCTGCCCTCGGCCGCGCTCGGCATCCTGGTGATGGCCACCGTTGCCGCCTACACCCGTACCGAGATGCTCGAGGTACTCGGCCAGGACTACGTACTGCTGGCCAAGGCGAAGGGGCTCAGCGGGGTGGTCGTGATCGCCAAACACGTGCTGCGCAACTCGCTCATCCCGCTGATCACCGTGATCGTCCCGCTGGCCGCCGCCCTGCTGACCGGCACGCTGGTGGTGGAGAAGGTGTTCGCGGTCCCCGGGATCGGGGAGCAGTTCATCGCCTCGATCGTGGTCAACGACTACCCGATGATCCTCGGCGTGACGATCATGTTCTCGGTCTTCTTCGTCCTCGCCTACCTGATCCAGGACCTGCTGTACGGCCTGGTCGACCCGCGGATCCGCATCGCGCGCGGGAAGGAGTGAACGACCATGACCGCGAGCGAAGACCGCACCGGCCGCACCGCGGACAGGTTCCGGCCCGCCGAACTGCCCCCGGACCAGGCCGAGACACTGACCGGCACACCCGTCGGTTTCTGGCGGGACGCCTGGCGGCGGCTGCGGCGCAACCGCTGGGCACTCGTGGCCGGAACGCTGATCTCGCTGATCATCCTGTTCGCCCTGTTCGGCCCGCTGTTCACCAGCACCACCGGATACGGGCAGGATCTCGGCAACCAGTACGCCACCCCCTCAGGGGACAGCTGGTTCGGCACTGACAAGTTCGGCCGCAGCATGTGGGACCGCGTCTGGGAGGGCACCAGGGTCTCGCTGTTCATCGCCTTCCTCGCGGCCTTCATCGACCTCGGCATCGGCATGTTCTACGGGGCGATCTCCGGCTACTACGGCGGCAAGGTCGACAACGTCATGCAGCGCATCGTGGAGATCGTGATCGGGATCCCGAACCTGGTCGTGCTGATCCTGGTGATGCTGTTCCTCAGCCCCGGCATCCTGACCATCACGCTGGCGCTGACGATCACCGGCTGGACCGCGTCGGCACGCCTGATCCGGGGCCAGGTGCTGCGGCTGAAGGAGGAGGAGTTCTTCCTGGCCGCCCGCGTGCTCGGCGCCAGGACCTGGCGGCTGCTCAGCAAGCACCTGATCCCGAACGTGCTCTATCTGGTGATCATCAACCTGATGCTCACCGTGCCCTCGGCGATCTTCTTCGAGGCCTTCCTGAGCTTCATCGGCCTCGGGATCTCCCCACCGGACGCCTCGCTCGGGTCGCTGATCAACTCGGCCGCCGACACCATGCAGTACTACCCGTACCTGCTGATCATTCCCGCCGCCGTGCTGAGCGTGCTCACCATCGGCTTCCGGGTGCTCGGCGACGGGCTACGGGACGCGCTGGACCCGAGGCTGCGGAGGTAACCGGAATGGACGGCACCGAAGAGGACGTGCTGCTGCGGGTGAACGACCTCGGCGTCACCTTCGACAGCTACGCGGGCAAGGTACACGCTGTGCGCGGCGTGTCCTTCGACCTGCGGCGCGGGGAGACTCTCGCGGTGGTGGGCGAATCGGGCTCCGGCAAGTCCGTCGCGGTGAAGAGCCTGATGGGCCTGCTGCCACCCAACGCCCGGATCACCAGCGGCACGGCGATGCTGGGCGACACCGACCTGTGCACACTCCCGGAGAAGGAGCTGCGCCGGATCCGCGGCAACCGGATCGCCATGGTGTTCCAGGACCCGATGACCTCACTCGACCCCACCATGCGGATCGGCGAACAGATCGGCGAGAGCCTGCGGACCAACCTCGGGCTGACCGGAGCGGCCGCGCGGGAACGGGCCGTGGAACTGCTCCGGCTGGTGCACATCCCGCGCCCGGAAACCCGGCTGAAGCAGTACCCGCACCAGCTCTCCGGCGGGATGCGGCAACGGGTGGTGATCGCCATCGCGCTGGCGGCCGAGCCGGAGGTGCTCATCGCCGACGAACCCACCACCGCACTCGACGTCACCATCCAGGCCCAGATCCTCGACCTGCTGGAGGACCTGCGCCGATCGCTGCGCATGTCCATCATCCTGATCACCCACGACCTCGGGGTCGTGGCAGGCAGTGCGCACCGGGTGGTGGTGATGTACGCCGGGAAGATCGTGGAGACCGGCAGTGCGCGGGACGTCTTCCACGACCCGCGGATGCCCTACACCTGGGGGCTGCTGGCCTCCATCCCGCGGCCGACGGCCGACCGCGACCTCGAGCTGGCGCCGATCTCCGGCACCCCGCCGGACCCGCTGCACCCGCCCGCGGGCTGTCCCTACCACCCGAGGTGCCCATACGCGATGCAGATCTGTCTGGAGGAGATGCCGGAACACACCGGGTTCGGTGCCGAGCACGGCGCGGCGTGCTGGCTGCATCACCCGCTGGCGCCCCAGGTGCAGCCGCCGCTGCAGTTCGGAGGATCACGGTGACCGACACCCTGGTCGAGGTCCGCGACCTGAGCAAGCACTTCCGGGTCGGCAAGCAGACCCTGCGGGCCGTGGACGGCATCTCCATGGAGATCGCGCGCGGCGAGACCTTCGGGCTGGTGGGCGAATCCGGCTGCGGCAAGACCACCACCGGCCGGGTCCTTGTCCGGCTGTACGAACCGACCGGAGGGCAGGTCCGCTTCGCGGGCCAGGACGTGTTCGCCCGGCACGGCGCGAAGCCGGGGGACTACAACCGCAAGGTCCAGATGATCTTCCAGGATCCGCGGGCCTCGCTCAACCCGCGCATGATGGTCGGCGACATCATCGCCGAGGGCATCGACATCCACGGGCTCGCGAAGAGCAAGCAGGACCGGCTGGAGAAGATCCACGAACTGCTGGACACCGTGGGGCTGAAGCGGGAACACGCGGGCCGCTACCCGCACGAGTTCTCCGGCGGCCAGCGCCAGCGCATCGGGATCGCCCGCGCGCTCGCGGTCGAGCCGGAGTTCATCGTCGCCGACGAGCCGGTGTCCGCACTGGACGTTTCCATCCAGGCGCAGATCATCAACCTGCTCCGCAGGCTGCAACGGGAACGGGACCTGACCTTCCTGTTCATCTCGCACGACCTGTCCGTGGTGCGCCACATCTGCGACCGGATCGGGGTCATGTACCTGGGGCAGCTGGTGGAGGTCGGCGCGGCCGACGAGATCTACCACCGGCCGCGGCATCCCTACACGCGGGCGTTGCTCTCGGCGGTACCCGAGCCGGACCCGGACGCGCACACCGGGCGCGACCGCATCCGGCTCGAGGGCGATGTGCCGGACGCCATGCACCCGCCGCCGGGCTGCCGGTTCCGGCCGCGCTGCCCCTACGCGACCGCGGCCTGCGGCGAGCAGGAACCACAGTGGCGGGAGGTCCAGCCGCACCACTGGGTCTACGCCTGCCACTGCGCCTGAACAAACACTGCGTTTCCTCGTAAGTTTTATTTCGGCACACCGAAACCGTTGATGAGCCCAGCCTGCGCATTAACAGGAAGCACGCCGAAAACGCCGATTCGCAATTCCCATCTGCTTTTCATTTGATCGGCACACCCTTATCGTCGAATCGAAAGGGGTGCTGATCCGCAGATGTCCTCCGCATTGCTTGCACTGGCAGGCACGTTCGCGTTGATCCTGGTGGCCGAGCTACCGGACAAGACGATGGTCGCCACCCTGGTCCTGACCACCCGGTTCCGCGGCTGGCCTGTGCTGGCCGGGGTGAGTGCCGCATTTGCGGCGCAATCGGTGATCGCGGTCACCTTCGGCAGCGCGCTCACCCTGCTACCGGAATCGGTCGTTTCCGGGGTGGTCGCCGCGCTGTTCGGACTCGGCGGATACCTGTTGCTGCGAGAGGGATTCGCCCCCGCGGAGGAAAGCGAGCAGGACGCGGCGCGCGGCGGAGGAGCACCGGTTTCCTTCCTGCGCTCGGCAACGACCTCCTTCGGCGTGCTGTTCGCCGCCGAATGGGGCGACGCCTCCCAGTTGGCAACGGCCGGGCTCGCCGCGCGCTACGGCCAGCCGTTCGCCGTGGGCCTCGGCGCCTTCCTCGCCGCCGTCACCGTGGCCGCGCTCGCCGTGTTCATCGGCCGCAAGCTCCGCGGCAGGCTCCGGCCCCGGCTGCTGCAACGCGTCGCCGGGTTCGTCTTCACCGGATTCGCGCTGTTCGCACTCTGGCAAACCATCGGCTGACCACCTGCCGAGCACCGGCACGGTGTGATCCGGGCGGCAGGGGGGTTGACTCCACCCCCAAGAGACGGGTCCACCGCACTGATATCCGCGCGATGCACTGGTGGACTTGGCGGCGTGACACAAACGCGAAAGGCCGGGTCCATGGCATCGGCGGCCGGATCGTCAACCGCACGGCGCTGGAGGTAGGCATCATGTTCCGGCTTTCCCTGAGTACCTTCCGCGAACGGTGGCAGTTGTTCCTCGGCTCGCTCGTGACGGTGGGCATCGGCGTGGCCCTCGTACAGTCATCACTGCTCATCCTCATCACGGCGGCGTCGTTCGAGGCCCCCTCCGGGATGCCTGCCCTGGCCCGCGCGCGGTTGCAGGAAAGCTATGTCACCGCCATCTCGCTGGTCGGTATCACGCTCGCGCTCGCGGTGTTCCTCACCGTCTTCATCGTCAGCTCGACCTTCGCCTTCACCGTTGCCCAGCGCAGGCGAGATCTCGCGCTGCTGCGGCTCACCGGCGGCAGCAGGAGGCAGCTACGCAGGCTCCTGCTGTCCGAGGCGACGCTGCTCGGCCTGGTCGGCACCGCACTCGGCATCCCCTTCGGGCTACTGGTGATGCAGTGGCAGTCGGGGCTGCTCGTATCGTTCGGATTCCTCCCGGCCGGGTTCAGCCCGCAGTGGCAGGGCTGGATACTCGCGGTGTCCGTGGGCGTCGGTCTCGGTGTGGCGCTGGCCGGTGTGCTGGTCTCCTCGCGCCGGGCCGGGCGGGTCCGGCCGCTGGATGCGCTCCGCGGCGCAGGCGGCGCGACGCGCGTGCTGACGCCGTCACGCTGGTTCTTCGGGGTGCTCTTCCTTGCGGGTGCCATCGCGATGATGATCATCGCCAAGGTCGCGGGGCCCTCGGCCGCGATCCCGCTGACGATGCTCGTCGCACTCGCGGCCGCGGTCGGTCTCTCCGCGCTGAGCCCGCTCGTCGTCCCGGTTTTCGCGCGGGTGCTCGGGCTGCTGCTGCGTACCCGCCCGGTCGGCACCGTCGCCGCCGCGAACCTGCGCGACGGAGTGCGAAGGAGCGCGGCGACGGCGGCGCCGCTGATCGTGCTCGTCGGGATCCTCGCGGGCCTGTTCGGCACGGCACTCTCGATCACCGAGGCGTCGGAACGGGCGTTGCGCCGCGACACGGCGGCGGACTTCGTCGCCACCACCCCGGTGCGCGACGCGAACCGGATCGCGGAGGTCCCCGGCGTCGCGACCACCTCCGTGGAGGTCGCCGTGCCGCTGGTCCTGACGCTCCCCGAGCACGACGAGGACGAGAGCGGGACGGCGCTCGGGCACGCGCGGGTGATCGACCCGGCCGCCTACCGGCGGGCGCACAGCGTGCAGGCGGTGTCGGGCTCGCTGGACGGGTTGCGCGGGCACACCGTCGCGGTGGGAGCCGGGCGCTCCGGCGAGCCGGGGTTCTCCCTCGGCGACACGCTGCACGTCCGGATCGGCGACCGGGAACTGAACCTGCCGATCGTCGCCGTGCTGCCAGGGCAGGTGTCCGGCGGCCCTGACCTGTTGCTACCGAGCGGGATCACGCCGGAACCCGTGCTCACCTCCACGACGGCGCAGACCGTCGTCTCGACCGCCACGGGGGCCGACCGCGCCGCGGTCGGCGACCGTATCCGGGCGTCGGTGCACGGCACGGTGGACAGCGCCGAGAAGTGGGTGCAGCAGCGTGCCGAGGCGGAGCAGAGTACCCAGCTGAGCATCTTCACCATCATCGCCGGGATGGCGGGCCTCTACGCGCTCTTCGCGGTGATCAACGCGGTGGTCATCGCCGCGGCCGATCGACGAGCCGAGTTCGCCGCGGCCCGGTTGAGCGGGCTCACCAGGGGGCAGGTGGTGCGGATGGCGGTGCTCGAGTCCGCGACGGTCACCGCGACCGGGGTCCTGCTCGGCGGTGTGGCCGCCGCCGGAACACTCCTCGGGATACGTGGCGCCTTGCAACGCGCCACCGGCTTCGGCGTCGTGGAACTACCGTGGCCCGCCGTCGGCGCCCTGGTGACCGGTGCGTTCCTCGTCGTCGGCCTGACCAGCCTGTGGACGGCGCGGTCCGCCACCCGCCGGAACCCGATCTCGTTGGTCGGCGCCGACTGACCGGGATATCTTCCCGATAGGGTGTCAAACATGGTTGACGCACTCAGACGCGGCGGGACCGCCCTGTGCACCCTGCTGGTGGTCGCCGCGCTGCTGGTGCCCGCACCGGCCGCGCTGGCGAGCCCGACCGCCCCGACCCTGCCCGCGCCCACCGGGGACCACCCGGTGGGCACCGGCAGCACCCGGCTGGTGGATCCCGGCCGGGCCGACCCGTGGAAGCCGGACACGCCGTACCGCGAGCTCATGGTGTCCCTGTGGTACCCGGCACTGCTGCCATGGGGTGAGCGGGCGCCGTACCTGTCCGAGGAGCTTTCCGCGGCCATCATCGGCTCCGACTTCCCTGCCGTGCCGCCGGAGGCCTTCGCGACCGTGCGCACGCACGCGACCACGCGGGCGCTGCCAAAGCCCAGCGGGCACGGCAGGCCGCTGGTGGTGCTCTCGCCGGGGTTCGGCGCCAGCCGCACCTCGCTGACCACCCTTGCCGAGGACCTGGCCAGCCGGGGCTACGTGGTCGCCGCGATCGACCACACCTACGAGTCGCCGGTCGAGTTCCCCGGTGGCCGGATCGAGCCCTGCCTGATCTGCGCGGACATCGACGAGGAGCTCGCGGCCGAGGTCGTGCGCAGCAGGGCCAGGGACGTCTCCTTCGTGCTGGACCGGCTCACCGACCGGCGCTCGCCGACCGGAAGGTTGATCGACGGCTCCCGGATCGCGATGATCGGCCACTCCATCGGCGGCGCCGCCGCGCTGGAGACGATGCGCACCGACCCGAGGGTGGACGCCGGGATGAACATGGACGGCGCCCTGTACACCGGGGTGCCCGGCGGGCTGGACCGGCCGTTCCTGCTGTTCGGGGCGCGGCGGGTCGACCACCCCGAGCTGGATCCCACCTGGAACCGCGTCTGGCCGCGGCTGACCGGCTGGAAGCGCTGGCTGGACGTCGCCAGCGGCGGGCACTGGACGTTCTCCGACGCGCCCTGGCTGGCCGGGAACTTCCCGATCCGCGAGGGCCTTCCGCCAGGACAAGCCGAGCGGCTGCTCGGCTCGATCGAAGGGGAAAGGGCGGTGCGGGTCGTCCGGGAGTACCTCGCCGCCTTCGTGGTCGCCCACCTGCGCGGGCAGGAGGATCCGCTGCTGGACGGCCCCTCGCCGAAGTACCCGGAGGTCAGCTTCGTACCGGGGTAGGGGTCAGCACCTCGGCCAGTGCCCCGGCGGCGGCCACCACCTGCGGGCCCACCGTGCGCGCTCCGAGCGGTTCCATGGACACCACCCCGACGCTGGCGCGCAGCCCCGGTACCCCCCGTACCGGGGCTGCCACGCCGGAAGCGCCTGCCTGCAGCTCGCCGGTGGTGGCCACCCATCCCTTGCCGCCGGGCCGCAGAGTGATCGCCTTGCCTGCCGCACCCTGGGACACCGGATGCCTGCTGCCCACCCGGTAGGCGACGTGGAAGTTCGTCCAGGACGGCTCCACCACGGCGACCGCCTGGGCGAACTCCCCCTCGGCCACCGAGAGGTGCGCGGTGGCCCCGGACTTCTCGGCCAGCTCGCGCAGCACCGGCGCGGCGGCCTGCCGCAGCTGGGGCAGCACCTGCCCGGACAGCCGCAGCAGGCCGACGCCGAGCCGTACCTTGCTCCCGTCCCGCCACACCAGCCCGCGTTCGGCCAGCGGCACCAGCAGCCGGTACACCGCCGCCCTGCTCGCCCCGATGGTCACCGCGAGCTCGGAGATGGTGGCCGCGTCCCCGCCCGCGTCGGCCACCGCCTGCAGCAACGCGAGCCCGCGTTCCAGGGTCAGCGAGCTCTCCCTGCTCACAGCAGCCCGAGCCCCTTCAGGTCGGCGACCGGGTCGTCGAAGGTCGCCGAGGCGTAGCAGGCGAACAGCGAGCGCACCGCCCGCGCCGCCTGGTCGGACAGCTCCAGGGCCTCCTGGGCCAGTGCTTCGCCGTCGGTCATGGCCAGTGCCTCCCGGACATCCCGGCCCGAAAGGCAGCGCGCGGCCGCGACCAGCAGGTTCAGGAAGCCGTGATGGGTGAATCCGGTCTCGGCGTCGGTATGCCGCACGGCGCGGTGCAGGCTGTTCGTCGCCTTGAACGAGGACCCGGAGAAGCTGCTCACCACGGAGAGGAAGTCGGCTACCTCGTCAACGCTCGGGAAGTTCTCGCTGGACAGCCCGCCACAGCGGATCTTGGGCCAGCTTCCGTGCTCGATGACCTTGCGCACGCCGTCCAGCCAGCCCACGCCGCGACGGGGTTCAACCACCCGGACCACGTCCTCCGGTACGAACTCCGAGACCCGTTCCAGCCACACCTCGTCCACATCCGAGGGGGCGGGCATCTCGACCATCCGCAGGGACAACAGCTCGGCACGGGACTCCACGATCGAGATCGCCTTCGGCACCCCACCCAGCCCGGTGTCGATGATCAACGACAACGGCAGCGGTTGCTCCGGCCGGACCTTGATCAACTCGGTGATCAGCTCCGGCAGCCGGGATGCCTGGCAGAGGAACACCCCGAGCATCCCGGCGTGCTCGCCGGCCCGGATGTCGAGGTGAGCCTGTACCGCCTCGGCCATGGCCGAGTCGCTGGGCGGGAAGAGCGCCGAGTCGTCGACGAGCCGCGTGAGCAGGGGCGGGATTCCACGAGGGCCTGGAGGCGTGAGTTCCACAGCGCTTGACACGACTGACACGCTAGTAGCGTACGACATGAGAACAAATCTGCCCGCTGAACGAACGCTCCGAAGGAGAGACGATGCCGTTCTATCGCCGGGTCGGCGAGACCCCACCGAAACGGCACACCCAGTTCCGCTCGCCCCAGGGCAGCCTGTACGCCGAGGAGCTGATGGGCGTCGAGGGCTTCTCCGCGGACTCCTCGCTGCTCTACCACCGCAACCTGCCCACGGCGATCGTGGACGCGGTGGCCGTACCGGACGAGCGCGGGCCACTGCTGCCGAACCACCCGCTCAAGCCACGCAGCTTCCGCACCCAGGACCTCGAGTTCGGCGAGGGGGCCAACGCGGTGACCGACCGCAGGCGGCTGTTCGGCAACGCGGACGTGACCATCTGCTTCGCCGCCGCCACCGCGGACAGCCCGCTGTACCGCAACGCGGCCGGTGACGAGCTGTGCTACGTGCAGGGCGGGGCGGGCACCGTGGAGACCGTCTACGGCGCCATCGAGGTGGCCGATGGCGACTACCTGGTCATCCCGACCTCGTGCACCTACCGGGTGCGGCCGCGGGGCGAGCTGCGGATGCTGATCCTGGAGGCGCGCGGGCACATCGGGCCGCCCAGGCGCTACCTCTCGGCGCGCGGCCAGTTCCTGGAGCACTCGCCGTACTGCGAGCGTGACCTGCGCGGGCCGACCGAGCCGCTGCTGGCCGAGGGCACCGATGTGGACGTGCTGGTCCGGCACCGCGCCGGGCTGACCCGCTACACCTACGCCAACCACCCCTTCGACGTGGTCGGCTGGGACGGCTGCCTGTACCCCTGGGTTTTCAACATCGACGACTTCGAGCCGATCACCGGGCGGATCCACCAGCCGCCGCCCGTGCACCAGACCTTCGAGGGCCCGAACTTCGTGGTCTGCTCCTTCTGCCCGCGCAAGGTCGACTACCACCCGGACTCGATCCCGGTGCCGTACAACCACGCCAACGTCGACTCCGACGAGCTGATGTTCTACGTGCGCGGCAACTACGAGGCGCGTAAGGGCTCCGGGATCGGCATCGGGTCGCTGTCCCTGCATCCATCGGGCTTCACGCACGGGCCGCAGCCCGGCGCGGCCGAGGCCTCCATCGGGGCGGAGTTCTTCGACGAGACCGCGGTCATGGTGGACACCTTCGCGCCACTGGACCTCGGCGAGGCGGCCGAGGCCGCCGAGGATCCCGGTTACGCCTGGACCTGGTCCGGCCGCGGCCCCAGCAGCTGACGCTCAGGGGCGGGCCTGCAGCGCGAGCCGCAGGCCCAGCGCGACCAGCAGGGTGCCGGTCACCGCGTCCAGGGTCCTGCGTACCCGGGGCGCGGTGAACAGCCTGCGCATCGCGCCGACCACATTGGCGACCACCAGGAACCACAGCGCGGTGCACAGCACCGGGATCGCGGACAGCAGCACGGTGTCGGCGAGGGTTGGCGCGGCGGGCAGGAACTGCGGCAGCAGCGCCACGAAGAACACCGCGCACTTGGGGTTCAGCACGTTGCACAGCAGGCCCTGCCGGAAGGCCCTGCCCGCGCCGAGGGCGTCCGGCTCGGGCGACCACGGCAGGCTCTCGCCGCCACGCCGGGCGGCGAGCAGCGCCTTCGCCCCGAGGAAGACCAGGTAGGCCGCGCCAGCGAGCTTGACCACGGTGAACGCGGTGGCCGATGCGGCGAGCAGCCCGGCGACGCCGAAGGCGGCCACCACCGACCAGACCAGGATGCCCGCCGTGATGCCCAGCGCGGTCGCCGAGCCCGCGCGGCGACCGGACAGGGCCGCGTGCCGCAGCACCACGGCGAAGTCCGGTCCCGGGGAGATGGCGCCGAGCAGCACCACCCCGCCGAACGGCACGAGCTGCCCCCAGGAAGTCACTCACCCAGCCTACTGCTGTGATCGGCGAGGTGGGGGATGGCGCTTTCCCGGGTTCAGCAGCTAGGTTAGGCTCACCTAAGTGGAGGTGAGTGGTGACCGATACCCAACTCCGTCGCCCGCCGGTCCCCCAGCCGGCCGAGCGGGCGAAGACGATCGCCGCCCGTGGTAGCGGCCCGGCGACCCTGATGCCCTCCGCCGACCGCGCCGCCCCCGCCGACCAGCGCGTGGTGCCGGTGCTGCGGCACGTGCATGCCAGCGGCAGCGTGAGCGTGCTGCTGCCCGAGGACCATCCGCTGGTGCAGGCCACCATGCGGGCCTCCGGCGGCGAGCTCGCGGTGATGTTCGAGCTCACCGACCTCGCGCCGGTCCAGCTGCGCGAACCGGTGCGCGGCCTGCTCTGGATCACCGGCTGGCTGCGCAGGCTGGACGAGCGGGCCGCGCGGGCCCGCGCGGTGTCCATCGCCGACGCCCGGCCGGACTCCCGGCTGCTGGACGTCGGGTACGGGCTGAGCGTGCTCCGGCTCACCCCGGCCTCGCTGGTGCTTGCCGACGCGGACGGCACGCATTCGCTGCGCCCGCACATGTTCAGCGCCGCGGCCCCGGATCCCTTCCTGGACTACGAGGCGCAGTGGCTGCGGCACCTGGAGAGCACGCATGCCGACGTGATCGAGCAGCTGACCAGGCACCTGCCGGACAACCTGCGGCACGGCCGCATCCGGCCGCTGGGCCTGGACCGGTTCGGTTTCCGGCTGCGGGTGGAGGCCGAGCCGGGCGACCACGATGTGCGGCTGGCTTTCAGCAAACCGGTCGATACGCCGCAGCAACTGGCAATGGAGCTGCGCAAGCTGGTCGGCTGCCCGTTCCTTGCCGCGACCGGGAAACCGAGCAGGCAGGGCTGAGACGGCCGCCGACCCTCCACTGTAGAGCCACCCGGAAAGGAAAACGGGCCCCGGTGTCGCGGCACCCGGGGCCCGTTTTCGCGCTGTCGGCTAGGTCTTACCGCTCGCGGTGGACGCGCTCTTCGACTTGTCGTCGCTCGGCTCGTCCCCGTTCGGCTCGACCAGTCCTTCCTCGATCAGGCTCTGCGAGACGTGCTCGGTGAGCTCGTCCCGTTGCAGCCTGCGCTGGATGCGGACCTGCGTTCGCCGTTCGGCACTGAAATCTCGCCAGATCGACACACACATACCGAGCATCACCACGCTGAACGGTAGTGCGATCACGATCGCCGCGATCTTCAACGCCTGTAGCCCGCCTGCCAGCATCAGCGCGATCGCCACCAGCCCTTCGGCCGCGGCCCAGAACACCCGGCTCCAGCGCGGCGGCTCCGGGTCACCACCGGAGGCGAGCATGTCCACCACCAGCGAGCCGGAGTCCGAGGAGGTGACGAAGAACAGCGCGATCAGGATGACCGCACCCGCCACCACGACGGTGCCGCCGGGCAGTTCGCCGAGCAGGCCGAACAGCGATCCCTCGGTGTCCACCGATCCGTCCGCGCCGACCAGGCCGCCCTGGCCGAACAGCTCACGGTAGAGCCCGGTGCCACCGAACACGGTGAACCAGAGGAAGGTGACCACGGTGGGCACGATCAGCACACCGGCCACGAACTCGCGCACCGTACGGCCGCGGGAGATCCGCGCGATGAACACGCCGACGAAGGGCGCCCAGGAGATCCACCAGCCCCAGTAGAAGGCGGTCCACCAGCCCTGCCACTCGGTGCCGTCCTCGCCCTGCAACGCGGTGGCGTTGAAGCTGAGCTGGAAGATGTTCTGGAAGTAGTCCCCGATGGACTGCACCAGCTCGCGGAAGATGAACAGCGTCGGCCCGGTGACCAGCACGAACAGCAACAGGAGCGCGGCAAGGCCCATGTTGGTGTTCGACAGGATCTTGATGCCCTTCTTCAGGCCGGTGACCACCGACACGATCGCCAGGGTGGTGATCGCGCCGATCAGGATGATGTTGGTCCAGTTACCCGGGTTGCTGACCAGCCCCATGAAGTCGAGGCCGGAAGCGATCTGCGCCACGCCGAGACCCAGCGAGGTGGCGACACCGAACAGCGTGCCGACGATGGCCGCGATGTCGATGACGTCGCCGATCCAGCCCTTGACCCGGTTTCCCAGCAACGGCTCCAGTGCCCAGCGGATGGAGACCGGCCGCTGCTTGCGGTGGATCGCGTAGGCGATCGCCACGCCGACCACGACGTAGATAGCCCACGGGTGCAGGCCCCAGTGCAAGAAGGTCTGGACGATCGAGTCCTGCGCACCCTGCTCGTCCGCGGCCGCGATTCCGGAGGCCCGGTTCGGCACCCCGGCGAAGTGGTTCAGCGGCTCGGCCACGCCCCAGAACACCAGGCCGATGCCCATACCGGCCGCGAACAGCATCGCGAACCACGACTTGAGCTTGAACTCCGGCTCCTCGTCCTTGGGCGCCAGCTTGATGTCACCGAAGTGCCCGAGGCCGATCCAGATCGCGAAGACCACGAAGCCGGAAACGATGAGCAGGTAGTACCAGCTGAAGGTACCGACGATCGTGTCCTGGATGGCGTCGAAGGCGTCGCCCATGGTGGTCGGAAAGATCACCGTGAAGAGCACGAACGCAGCGATGATGCTCGCTGCGGGCCAAAATACCCTCGGCGCGATCGTGTCCGTCCATTTCTTCTTCGGACCGGATGGCGCCGAGGCCCCAGTATCCGATGTTGTCGCCACGAGGCGGTCCTCCCTGTTGGCGGCTCACCGGGCCCGGTGAGCCGGGTATTCGACCAGGCATCCCAGGACACCGCGGCGGGCCGCGACCCGCCCGGCGCCGCTGATTGACACCCCGCAGTGAGCTACGCAACCGGACATTACGCGCCTTGGCGTGTCGCCTGGCCTCCTTGTGCGTCCGTAAGACTGTAGACCCGACAGGTAACGTTTCGATCAGGCACTATGGCAAACCAACCCCATTGTTGTCGCATCGAAGCCTCTGACCAGGTGATACTTCGATTGAGGTAACTTGCGCCCGTGCGCCATCGCCTGTCCGCCTGGCTCGCTGCCCAGCGACCCGCGACCCCCGAGCCGATCGAGGACCCCGCCCGGCGGCGGGTGCTGATCCTCGAACTGGTCATTGTTTTCTCGATCACCCTCGGCCTGTCCGGGGTACGCAGCCTGCTGTCACTTGTGGACGCACTGTTACGTCCCGAGCCGCTGGGCGAGCAGCGGGTGGCGATCAACGCGCCACAGGCCACGTTGGATCTTCTCGACCTGCTGAAGCAACTGCTCAGCGTCGTGCAACTGCTCGGCTGGGGCGCACTCGGGGCCTACCTGCTGGTGCGCGGCGGGATGCGACTGGCCGAGGTCGGACTCGACCGGCGGCGCCCCGGCCGCGACCTCCGCTGGGGCATCGGACTGACCGCGCTGATCGGCATTCCCGGTCTCGTACTGTACTTCGTCGGCTGGCAGCTCGGGCTGAATCTCGCGGTGCAGCCGTCTACTTTGGACGAGAGCTGGTGGCGGCCGATCACCCTGACACTGGCGGCGTTCGGTAACTCCTTCGCCGAGGAAATGCTCGTCGTCGGTTACCTGCTGACCCGGCTGCGGCAACTCGGCCGAGGGGAGAACTCCGCCCTGCTGATCGCCGCCGTACTGCGCGGTTCGTATCACCTCTATCAGGGCCTCGGCGGATTCGTCGGCAACCTGATAATGGGGCTGGTTTTCGGCAGGGTGTGGCAGCGCACCAACCGGCTGTGGCCGTTGATCATCGCGCATACCCTGCTCGACGTGGTCGCCTTCGTCGGTTACGCCTTCCTGCGCGACCGGGTCAGCTGGCTGCCCTGAGAGCCCGCGGCGCAACGAATCGCCCGTCAGGCGAGCGAGTTCGTAAGGTTTCGGTGGGTCCTCGTCGGGTTTCACGGCTCCCCGTTGCGCCGTCGTACTCATTACGCTCGCAGGTGTGAACCAAGCGATCTCCCCCCGAGTGGACAGCGAGGTCGGCCCGCTGCGTTCGGTGCTGCTGCACCGGCCGGGCCCCGAGCTCAAACGGCTGACCCCGCGCAACAACGACCAGCTGCTCTTCGACTCCGTGCCCTGGGTGGGCCGCGCCCAGGAGGAACACGACGCGTTCGCCGAGGTGCTGCGCGGGCGGGGCGTGGAGGTACTGCTGCTGTCCGAGCTGCTGCGCACCACCCTGGAGGACCCGCGGGCGCACGCGGCCGGGGTGCACGCGGCGGTGGACAGCAGGCGGCTGGGCGGCGACCTCGCCGACTCGCTGCGCTCCTACCTGTCCGGGGTGCCGGCGTACGTGCTGGCCGAGGTGCTGATGGCGGGTATGACCTTCGAGGAGCTGCCGGCCGCGGAGGGCGCCTCCCTGGTGCGCAGGATGAACCACCCGCACGACTTCGCCGTTGACCCGCTGCCCAACCTGCTGTTCACCAGGGACTCCTCGGCCTGGATCGCGGACAGGGTGGCGATCTCCTCGCTGGCCATGCCCGCCCGCGGCCGGGAAACCGCTCTGCTGGACCTCGTGTACGCCTACCACCCCCGTTTCCTCGGCACGGTGCGTGCCTACGGCGCGCACTCCGCCCCCATCGAGGGCGGGGACATCCTGCTGCTCGCGCCGGGCGTGCTGGCCGTTGGCGTCGGCGAGCGCACCTCGGCCGCGGGCGCGGAGGCGCTGGCCAGGTCGGCCTTCGCCGACGGCATCGCGCACACCGTGCTGGCCGTGCCGATCGCGCAGAACAGGGCGACCATGCACCTGGACACCGTGTGCACCATGGTCGGCGCCGATGCCGTGGTGATGTACCCGCTGGCCAGGGAGTCGCTGGTGGCCTACACCCTGCGCCCGGACGAGACGGCGGGCAAGGAGGTACTGCGGGTGGACGGCCCCCGGCCCTTCCTCACCGCCGCGGCCGAGGCGATGGGCATCGACCGCCTGCGGGTGATCGACACCGGGCTCGACCCGGTCACCGCGGAACGGGAGCAGTGGGACGACGGCAACAACACCCTCGCCGTGTCCCCTGGCGTGGTGGTGGGCTACGAGCGCAACGTGGAGACCAATGTCCGGCTGGAGCAGGCCGGGATCGAGGTGTTGCGGATCGCGGGGTCCGAGCTGGGTTCCGGTCGCGGCGGCCCGCGGTGCATGTCCTGCCCGATTGTCCGGGAACCACTCGGTTAGAAGTTAGCCTTTCCTAATTAATGCGTTCCCCATTTAGGCAAGGCTAAGCGAAATTAGTTTTACCTTGGCTTATAAATACTACACGAATGGGGTTCATATCACTACCTGAAAGTGGAAATCCGCCCCCGGTATGACGTATCTTTTCGGTATGGCCGTCACCAAGAAGCAACCGCGTTCGAAGTTCTACGAGCTCCTGCAGGGGCAGGTGCACAACGAGTTCAACGCGTCCCAGCAGTACGTCGCACTCGCGGTATGGTTCGACAACGAGGACCTGCCGCGGCTTGCCAAGCACTTCTACAAGCAGTCCATTGAGGAACGTAACCACGCGCTCGCGCTGGTGCAGTACATGATGGACACCGACCACCACGTGGAAATCCCCGGGACCGGAGAGGTCCGCAATGACTTCTCCGACGCCACCGAGCTCATCGAGCTCGCGCTGGCCCAGGAGAAGGAGGTCGCCGCCGATATCAAGACGCTGGCCAAGGCCGCCCGTTCCGAGGATGACTACCAGGGCGAGCAGTTCATGCAGTGGTTCCTCAAGGAGCAGGTCGAGGAGATCTCCCAGATGTCCACGCTGCTGAACGTCGTCAAGCGGGCGAAGGGCAACCTCTTCGAGGTCGAGCAGTTCCTGAACCGGGAGTCCGTCGGCGACGACGGCGAGGACCCGACCATGCCGCCGGTCGCCGGCGGCGCACTCTGAGCCGCCCGGTCAGCACCGCACCGGCACCCACCGGGCCCGGGCCCGCCCACCGCCGGCGGCCCGGGTTCCGGGGTGCCGTGCCCCGGCTCAGGACGCCCCGGAACAGGGCTGTGGCTGGGCTTCCAGTGCGAGGCGGGACACCACCTGCCGGTCGGTGTCCACCCCGATCCGGTAGACCGCGTTCTGCCCGGCCGGCGCGGTGTAGCTGCCCTGGTCCCCGGTCAGCGCGGGGTAGGTCGCACGCACCTTGGCCAGCGTGGACCCCTCGCCGATCCCCTCCGGGGTCTGCGCCGGTCCGCCCGGATACAGCCCGACCAGCCCGCCCTCGGCCGAGATGCGCAGCCGCGATGCCGCATTCGCCTCGTCGGTGAACCGGTAGGACACACAGCCCTTGGCGTCCGCCTCCACGGTCTCGCCCAGTCTGCCGGTGGCCTTCGCCTCCTCGGTGGACATGCCCAGCTTGAACACGCCGTAGCCGTCCGGCCCGAGCACCGGGCTTGCCACCGTGGAGCTCTCGAACCGCGGGGAGCCGCTGGTTTGGGGCGGGGGCGTCTCCGCGGGCGGCGGTGGGTTGCTGGAGGTCCGCTGCCCACCGCTGGTCTGCTCGGGCACACTCGCCGCGGTCGAGGACGCGGGCGACGAGGGCGGGGCCGTGGGCTCCTCGATCGCGAGGCTGGTGGACTCCTCCCCGGTGGCGGGCGCGGCGGTGGTGCGGGTCGAGGGCTCGCCGCCGAGCAGCAGGACGCCACCGGCCAGCAGCGCCACGGCGAGGGTTCCGCCGCCGCTGGTCAGCAGGACCCGGCGACGGCGGACGCGCCGCGCGCCCGCGAGGATCGCCTGCCCGGCTCCGGCACGCGGGCGCAGGCCGAGCCGCTCGTCGGCGAACAGCCTGCGCAGCTCCTCGTCGAACTCCTCGTCAGTCGAACTCACGTTCCCTCCCCTTGCGCGCCGTATCCCCAGCGGCCGGTGGCTCGTCCTCGGCCTGCAGCTTCGTGCGCAACGAGGCAATCGCCTTGCTTGCCTGGCTCTTCACGGTGCCCTGGCTGACACCGAGGGACTCCGCGATCTCCGCCTCGGACAGTCCTTCGTAGTAACGCAGCACGATGACCGCACGTTGCCTCGGCGGGAGGGCGCGTAATGCCTGCCACAACGGCTCGTGCTCGAACGGGTCGGCAGGGGTGAACGGCTGCGACTCGGGCAGCTCGGCGACCAGGTTCTCCTTGCGCACCCGGCGCCACCTGCTGATATGCGCGTTGGCCATGGAACGCCGGATGTAGGCGAGCGGGTCGCCGGTCTTGCGCTGCACATGGGTCCAGCGGGAACCGATCTTCTCCAGCACGGTCTGCACCAGGTCGGCGGCGTCGTGCGGGTTGCCGGTCAGCGCGTGGCCGTAGCGCAGCAACCCGGGCAGGCTGGCTTCCACGAACTCGCCGAAGTCCGTGAACTCGCCAGGCACCACCGTTCCCCTCTCTACCCTGTTCGGTCGACGAATCTACCTGCGGTGTTACCGCGCGCAGACTCAGGCCGCCGAGCGGGTGAGGGCGTCGGGCAGCCGGAACCGGCCGTCCGGCCCCGGCGGGAACTCGTGCACGCCGCGCACCGCTGCCCGCGGGATGGGGCCGTAGACGTGCGGGAACCACACCTCGCCCGGCGCGGGCGGGTCGCCGGGCTCCCAGCGCACCGGCAGCCCCGCCGGGTCCACCTCGAGCAGCACCAGGTCGGTGCGCCCGGCGAACAGCCGGTTCGCGGGCAGGTGCACGGTCCCCCGGTCGGCGCAGTGGATGAAGCCGACCTCGGCCAGCGAGGCAGCCCGGTACTCGCCGCCGGGCGGTACGGCGGCCCAGTCGGCGGCCGGGCAGATGTGCAGGATCATCGCAGGGTGAGCTGCCTGCCGAGCAGCCCGTCCCTGGCCCGCCGCTCGGCGGCGTTCAGCGGGTCATCCGCCAGCGAGGCCAGCGCCGCGTCCAGCCGGGCGCCCAGCTGCTGCGCGGGCTCGGCCCACTCCCGCGCGTGCGCCTCGGGGTCCAGGTCCCAGACCGGGACCAGCAGGCCGTGCGCGCGGAAGGACCCGGCATAGCGGGTGCCGTCGCCGAGGCCGATCTCGCCGTTCGCGGACAGCCGGGCCAGCGCCTGCAGCAGCCGCCCCTCCGGCTCCGGCCGCACCCAGCGCAGGTGCGCCTTGTCCCCGGCATCCACCCAGTACAGCCCGTGCCCGAGGCGTTCGGTCGGCATGATCGCCGCGTTGGCCCGCTCCAGGGACAGCGCCACGTCCCCGCTTGCCTCGGTGTCCTCCGGCAGCCACCAGGAGAAGTCCTCGTGCAGTTCGACCTCGAGCTGCGCGTCGGCGACCAGCAGGTCCTGCAACCGCTCGCCATCGGCCGGCTCGCTGGTGGTGTCCGGGGCGCTGAGCACATCGCCGGTCTCGGCCTCCAGCGCCCAGCGCAGCGAGCGGCCGAGATCCCTGCTGATATCCGAGGAACGGGTCTGCACCTGCATCCCGATGAAGACCTCGCCATCGTTGCGGACGAAGGCGGCCGCCGCCATCGGCAGCACGGTCCCCACCGTGACCGTCCTGTCCGGACTGTCGACAAGGGACAGACGGGCGGTCGCGGACGGCACGAACTCGCGCAGTGCGATCAGCTCGGGCTCCGCGGCAAGACCCTCGAACGGCTGCGCAACGAAGACGTCCCGCACCTTCTTCTGCTTGCGGTCGGCCTTCGGCCCCTTTTTCCGAGCGCCCTTACCCATATCGCCTCCTCGTTCCTGGTTTCTCTGACGCTACCCAACCCCGGCCGGGGCAAGGCCCGGCGGGTGCCGCTCCTCCTTCCGCTGAAACCCGGCCGATTCTATGGTTGTCGGGTGTTCGATCCTGGTGACCCGGCCTTCCTCGCCGACCCGTATCCCAGCTTCGCGGCCCTGCGAAGGGAAGGCGAGGTGCACTGGCACCCTGGCCTCGGCCTCGCGGTGGCCGTCTCGCACGCGGCGGCCTCGGCCGTGCTGCGGCATCGCGGGCTGGGCCGGATCTGGACCGACGCGCAACCTGCCGAACGGTTCGCCTCGTTCAACCTGCTGCACCGCAACTCCCTGCTGGAAAGCGAGCCGCCCGCGCACACCCGGCTGCGCAGGCTGGTGTCCGGGGCTTTCCAGCGCGGCCATGTCGAGCGGCTGCGCCCGCGGGTGGAGGAGCTCGCGGCGGGCATGGTGGACCGGCTGGCCGCGCGGATCGCCGAGGACGGCTCGGCGGACCTGCTCGAGCACCTCGCGCAGCCACTACCGGTCGAGGTGATCGCCGAGTTGCTGGACATCCCCGTTGCCGACCGGCGGCTGCTGGTGCCATGGTCGAGCGCGATCGTCAAGATGTACGAGTACGGCATTCCGCAGCAGCGGCGGGACGCCGCCGAGCGGGCGGCCGCGGAGTTCGCGGGTTACCTGCGTGAGCTCGCCGCGCACCGGGCGGCGAACCCGGGGCCGGACCTGATCAGCCACCTGGTGGCCGCCGACCTGACCTCGGACGAGGTGGTGGCCACCGCGGTGCTGCTGCTGATGGCGGGGCACGAGGCGACGGTGAACGTGCTCGGCAACGGGGTACACGCCCTGCTACGGCACCGCAGCCAGTGGGACCGGCTGGTCGCCGCCCCCGCGCTGGCTGCCGAGGCGGTGGAGGAGCTGATCCGGTTCGACTCGCCGTTGCAGCTGTTCGAGCGCACCGCCACCACGGAGGTGGAGATCGCGGGCTACCGGGTGGCCGAGGGCGAGAAGATCGCCGCCTTGCTCGGCGCCGCCGCGCACGATCCCGCGGTGTTCCCCGACCCGCGGGTACTGGACCTCACCCGCACCCCCAACCCGCACCTGGGGTTCGGCGGCGGCATCCACTACTGCGTCGGCGCCCCGCTGGCCAGGGTGGAGATCGCCGCGGCGCTGCAGGCGCTGGCCCTGCGGCTGCCCGCGCTGCGGCTCGCGGGCAGCCCGCAACGGCGCCCGGAGTTCGTCATCCGCGGCCTGCGCACCCTTCCGGTCAGCACCTGAACGGCCAACTCAGGTACGTGGGGAGCAAACACGCGTACGTGGGCGGCAAACACGCCGGGTGAGCTGGGTCAGCGGGTGGCGGTTGCCGGGCGTTCGGGGCGCTCCGGATCGGGGGCGCCGGTCACCTTCAGCACGCGCCACGGGCGGGATCCGGCTACCGACTCGTCGATCGGGGCGAGTAGCAGGGTGAGCCTGCGCACCAGCAGCGCGGTGAGCACGGCGAGGGTGGCGGCGGCAAGGTCCAGCAGCGCGTTCAGCAGCACGCCGTCGGCCTGCGCCTGCACCCCCTCGCGGAACCGCACGGCCACGGTGACGGCCAGCAGCAGTCCGTTGGCCACGAACGCGGCCCACCAGCCCAGCACCAGCCGGGAGGGGCGCGGGCGCATGGTGGCCGGCCTGCGCAGCACGGCATGCTCCAACTCGGCCACGATCGGCCCGGACAGCACCAGGTTCGGCCCCGGGACGAGGGTGCCCAGCACCACCTGCCAGGCGGGGCGGGGCGGGTCCGCACCCGCCTCCTCCGCGGCGGCGGCCCGCGCCACGAACAGCCACCAGACCGCGGCGGCCATCGCGAACAGCGCCATCACGAAGGTCAGCAGGGAGCCCGCCAGCACCAGCGCGTCGGAGGTGCCGACCACCTCGGCGCTCAGCGCGCTGTCCCTGCTGATCACCAGCAGTACGTACCGCCAGACCTCGGCACCGGCGGCGACCAGCGCCAGGCCGGCCAGGGTCCACAGCACCGTGGTCGCGTTCCTGGCCAGCAGCCGCAGCCGCTGCAACGGGTGCGGAACCCCGGAGGGCGTGCCGGGCACGGCGGTGGACACCCGCCAGGTGAGGTTCGGGAAACCCCAGCGCGGCACCGCGGGGTAGGCGGGCGGCCCGGTATAGGGCTCGGCACGAACCGGGCGGCGCCGTGGCGCTACCCCGGGTGGCACGCTGGCGACCCAGCGCACCCTGGGTCGCTGCGGTGGCTGGCCGGGGTACATGACGGTTACAGCACCTCGGGGGCGGCGCCCTCGTGCTCGCCCACCAGCGGGCGTCCCTCGGTCTGCCAGGACTTCATGCCGCCGGCCACGTTCACCGCGTCCCAGCCGGCCGCGTTCAACCAGGCGGCCGCCTGCGCGGAGCGTCCACCGGTACGGCAGACCACATAAACCGGCCGGTCATCCGGGAACTCGGCCAGCTCGGCCACCCGCGCGGGCAGGTCGCCCAGCGGGATGTGCACCGCGCCCGGGGCGTGGCCCGCTGACCACTCGTCGTGTTCCCGTACGTCGAGCAGCACACACCCCTCCGTGGGCAGGTCGGCGACGGAGGCGGTCGGTACGTCGGCAAGGTTCACCACCCTCCCATCGTCGCACGGCTCGCCGTTGGACGCGTGTGAGTGCCCGCACCGGCCTGACCGGTGCCTGTTCAGTGTTGGGTGGCTTTTTCGGCGTGGGCTCCGGTGAGGGAGCGGACTTCCATCTCGGCGTATTTGTGTTCGAGGTGTTCGTGGGAGAGGTGGGTGCCTGCCCAGCCGAGGAGGAAGGAGAGGGGGATGGAGATGAGGCCGGGGTTGGAGAGGGGGAACCAGGCGAAGTCGATGTTTTTGAGCATGGAGGTGGGGGTGCCGGAGACGGCGGGGGAGAAGATGATGAGCAGGAGGCTGGTGGCCAGGCCGCCGTAGATGGAGCAGAGGGCGCCGGTGGTGTTGAAGCGTTTCCAGAAGAGGCTGTAGAGGATGGTGGGGAGGTTGGCGGAGGCGGCGACGGCGAAGGCGAGGGCGACGAGGAAGGCGACGTTTTGGTCTTTGGCGCCGATGCCGCCGACGATGGCGAGGGCGCCGATGATGCAGGCGGTGATGCGGGCGACGCGGACTTCGGTGTGTTTGGAGTCGACGCGGCCTTTTTTGATGACGCCTGCGTAGACGTCGTGGGCGAAGCTGGCGGAGGCGGTGATGGTGAGGCCGGCGACGACGGCGAGGATGGTGGCGAAGGCGACGGCGGCGATGAATCCGAGTAGGAGGGGTCCGCCGAGTTCGAGGGCCAGCAGGGGGGCGGCGGCGTTGGCGCCGCCGGGGGCGCCTGCGATGGTGTCGGGGCCGACGAGGGCGGCGGCGCCGTAGCCGAGGATGAGGCTGAAGAGGTAGAACAGGCCGATCCAGGCGATGGCCCAGACGACGGAGCGGCGGGCGTCGCGGGCGGTGGGCACGGTGTAGAAGCGCATGAGGACGTGCGGCAGGCCGGCGGTGCCCAGGACGAGGGCCAGGCCGAGGGAGAGGAAGTCGATTTTGCTGGTGTCGGTGGCGCCGTATTTGGCGCCCGGGCCCAGGAGGCTGGCGCCGTCGGTGCCGGCGCGCTCCACGGCGGCGCCGAGCAGGGTGGAGAGGTTGAGGCCGTAGCGGCCCAGGACCCACAGGGTCATCAGGGCGGCGCCGAAGATGAGCAGGGCGGCTTTGATGATCTGGACCCAGGTGGTGCCTTTCATGCCGCCGACCAGCACGTAGATGATCATGATGATGCCGACCACGGCGATGACCAGGGATTGGCCCGCTTCGCCGGAGATGCCCAGCAGCAGGGAGACCAGGATGCCGGCGCCGGCCATCTGGGCCAGCAGGTAGAAGAAGGACACCGCGAGGGTGGAGGTGGCCGCGGCGGCGCGCACGGGGCGCTGGCGCATGCGGAAGGCCAGCACGTCGCCCATGGTGAACTTGCCGGTGTTGCGCATCAGCTCGGCCACCAGCAGCAGCGCCACCAGCCAGGCCACCAGGAACCCGATGGAGTACAGGAACCCGTCGTAGCCGGTCAGGGCGATCGCGCCGGTGATGCCCAGGAACGAGGCCGCCGAGAGGTAGTCCCCGGCGATGGCGGTGCCGTTCTGCGGGCCGGTGAAGGACCGCCCCGCGGCGTAGTAGTCCGAGGCGGTGCGGGTGTTACGCGAGGCCCGGAACACCACCACCAGCGTCACCAGCACGAACGCCCCGAAAATGCTGATGTTCAGGGCCGGGTTACCACCCTGGACACCCTGGGCCAGCGGCATACCCTGCACGCTCATCACGCCTCCCCCTCGATCTCGCCCCGGATCCGGTCCGCGATCGGGTCCAGCCTGCGGTTGGCATACCGCACATACAACCCCGTGATCACAAACGTGGACACGAACTGCAACAACCCGAAAATCAACCCCACATTGATATTCCCCCACACCGGCGTGGCCATGAAACCCGGCGCATAATCCGCCAGCAACACATACAGCAAATACCACACCAAAAAGAAACCCGTCATCGGAAAAACGAAGCGGCGTAACCGGCGGCGCAGCTCGGTGAACTCCGGGCCGGCCTGGACCTCGGTCCAGGCCGGCTGCGGCCGGGCGCCGGTCCCGTGCTCGGACTGTGCCACCTGACCCCTCCTTGGCACCGAAACGAACGGTAGGTCTACTGAGCTCTACTGCCACGCATGATGATGCCCGGCCCAGCCCAGCTCGCACCTAATCTATTCGAGTGATACGAATGACCCAGGGTGGGCGTCCCTCGGCGCGCAATCCCCGGAAAGTTGAATACCCGGGTTATTTCCGGTGACGTCCGCGACCCATCCGCGCCTTCTCCTCGGCCCGACCGAACCGCGCCACCGCCCGGTCCCGCATGAAACCGAGCGGATCCGGGGCATGCAGCCGCAGCATCACCGCGTTCAGATCGTCCGGGGTGCGGTCCTTGGTGCCAAGGCTGACCACAATGGTGCTGAGGAAGGCGGCGGGCACGGTGATCAGCGCGGGTTGCTCGACGAACCAGGGTGCCCATTCCCCGGTGTAGCGGCTGACGATATTGGACACCAGCGCGACCAGCACCAGGAATCCGCCGACGGCCATCCCCGCGGTCGCGCCGACCCAGGTGAGCCTGCGCCACCAGATACCGAGCACCAGCAGCGGGCAGAAGGTCGACGCCGCCAGCGCGAAGGACATCCCGATGCTCAGCGAGAGATCCTCGGTACGCAGGAACACCGCCAGCAGCATCGGCACCAGCGCCACCAGCCCGGTGGCCACCCGGAAGTCCCGCACCCTGCCGGGCAGCATGTCGGTGGACAGCACGCCGGCCACGCTGACCAGCAGGCCGGAGGAGGTGGAGAGGAAGGCGGCGAACGCCCCCGCCGCGGTCACCGCGCCGATGATCTGCCCGGCGATCCCGGGCAGCATGGCCGAGGGCAGCAACAGCACCGCCGCGTCCGTCTTACCGGTGACCAGTAGTTCCGGGACGTACATCCGGGACAGTGCGCCGAGCATCACCGGGAACAGGTAGAACAACCCGAGCAGCAGCAGCACGTGCACGGTGGTGCGCCGGGCCGCCTTGCCGTCCGGGTTGGTGTAGAAGCGCACCAGCACATGCGGCAGCCCCATGGTGCCGAGGAAGGTCGCGAAGATCAGCGAGTAGGTGCCGAGCAGTCCCTCCGTGCCACCCGAGCCCGCCCGCAGCCAGGTGGCGTTGTCCGCGGGCGTCCCGCTCACCACCGGGACGGCGGCCCCGGCTGGGAAGATCAGGGTGGCGCCCGCGTCGACCCGGTACTCGTTTCCGGGGATCCACACCAGCTCGGCGTCGTCCTGATGCGAGACCCGCAGTGGGGTGGGCTCCCCGACCTCGAGCACCACATCGGTCTCGATGGCGACCGAGGTCTCCTGCTGGAACATCGGCGGGGTGACCGAGCCGAGCGAACCCGCCGTGCCGCCCGCGCCGCCGGTGAAGAACACCACGCACAGCACGAAGGTGGGCGCGGCGATGGCGAACAGTTTCAGCCAGTACTGGAAGGCCTGCACGATGGTGATCGCCCGCATCCCGCCCGCGATCACGTTGAACCCGACGATGCAGGTCACCACGACCGCGCCGACCCAGGCCGGGGCTGGCATGATCGAGGTGAGGGCCAGCCCGGCGCCCTGTAGCTGCGGGACCATGTAGAGGATCCCGATGAAGGCCACGAACGCGGTGGAGAACTTGCGCAGCTGGGTGGAGCCGAGCCTGGCCTCGAGGAAGTCCGGCAGGGTGTAGGCGCCGGAGCGGCGCAGCGGGGCGGCGACGAACAGCATCAGCGCGAGATAACCCGCGGTGAATCCGATCGGGAACCACAGGGCGTCGGCGCCGTCCTTGAGCACAATGCCCGCCACCCCGAGGAACGAGGCCGCGGAAAGGTACTCCCCGGAAATCGCCGCGGCATTGCGCCGGGAACGCACCGTGCGCCTTGCGACCAGGAAGTCGTGTGTACTGTGCGCGAACCGGGACGAGCGGTGTCCTAGATAGAAGGTCAGCGCGGCGACCAGCACCACACCGGCCAATGCCCACGGATTCGACTGCACGGATGAATCCTCGCACCCCGAGCCGGAATATGGCTCGGTCGGTCAGCTCTCGATCATGTCGACGAAGTCCCGTTCGTGGCGCTCGGCGAGCCGGTTGTACCACAGGCCGACCCCGAACAGCAGCGGAAACGGCGCGATCCCCAGCAGCAGCCATGGCAGCGGCACGCCGATCACCGAGAGGTCGGACAGCGTTGGCACCAGGTAGAAAGCCAGCGGCATCGCGCCGAGCACCAGCAGCACCAGCAGGGCGAGCAGCAGCCCGGTACGCAGCTGCGCCTTCATCAGATCCTTGATCAGCAGCTCGCCCCAGCTCGTCTGCTCCTCGAGCTCGACCCTGGCGCGCAGGGTGTGCGACTCCTGGCGCGGGTCGGCGAGCACCACCCGCTTGCGCCGGACCTTCTGCTGCTCCGGCTCGGCCGCGTGCGCGGGCTGCCTGCCCGCCCGGTGCGCGCCCTGGCCGGATTCCGGCTCCGGGGGAACCGGCTCCACCGCCGCCCGTTCCGCCCTGCGCCGGACGCTTCTGCCCAGCGTGGGATCCGGCTGCCGGACGCCGTCCACGCGGGCGTAGAAGTCGTCGTCGGGCATGGCGGCCTACCCGTTACGGGGGGCGCCGACCAGCCTGTCCTTGAGCTCCCGAGTGTGGCGCCTGCTGACCGGCAGCACCTTCTCCTCGTTGCCGATGACCACCTGGTAGCCGCCCTGTCCCATGCGCAGCTCGGTGATCAACGGCAGCGCGACCAGGAAGGAACGGTGGATTCGCACGAAACCGGCCTTGCCCCAGCGTTCCTCCAGCTGCGCCAGCGGGATGCGGACCAGGTGGCTGCCCTCGGTGGTGTACAGCCGGGCGTAGTCACCCTGTGCCTCCACCCAGCGCACCGAGGACCGCGGGATCAGCTTGGTGGTGCCGGCAAGCTCGACCGGGATCACCTCGTCATCGGTCTTCACCGACTGCTCCCTGGCCAGCTCAGGGGCTGGCGCGGACTGCATCTTCTCCAGCACCCGCAGCACGGCCTTGTCCAGCCGGTCCTGCCGGCACGGCTTGAGCACGTAGTCCACCGCGCCGAGCTCGAAGGCGTTCACCGCCTCCTCCGCGTGGCCGGTGACGAACACCAGCACCGGGGCGGCGTTCAGCGAGGCGAAGACCCTGGACATCTCCATCCCGGAGAGGCCGGGCATGTTCAGGTCGGCGAACACGGCGTCGATCGGCGGCAGGCCGCGGTCCCGCCGCATCCGGACCTGCTCGTCCTCGGAACCGAGTACGCGCAGTGCCTCCGAGGCATCGACCGCCGTGAAGACCCGGTCCACATGCGGGTTCGACTGCAGGCAGTGGACCAGGTTGTCGAGTCCGTGTGGCTCGTCGTCCACGGCGAGGACGAGCAGCCTTCGGGTGTCTTCCTGAGCACTCACAGTGACAGTTATCCTGCCGTTTGTCGCTTCCGATGTCCACACCGGAAGCGGGCCAGTTTGCTTGCTCCGTTCGGGCTACACCCCGAACCGCGACCACAGCAGCCGGTGCTCCACGGCTTCCACCAGACCGGCCGCGGGCGCACCGAGCCCGAGCCGCGCCAGCAAGGGCTTCTTCGGCTCGGCGACCACGATCGCGGCCTCAGGATAACGTCGCGCGAGCACTTCGCGCAGGTTGCCGACCTCATCCACCAGTCCGAGTTCGGCAGCCTTGCTTCCCAGCCAGACATCCCCGGTGAACAGGTCCTCGGCCGCGGAAAGCCGGTCGCCACGGCGCTGCCGCACCCAGTCCACGAACTGCTCGTGCAGCTGGGTCTGCAGCTTGTGCAGCCATTCCAGGTCCTCGTCCTTTTCCGGGCTGAACGGGTCCAGCCTGGCCTTGTTCTCCCCCGCCGTGTGCAGCCTGCGCTCGATGCCGAAGCGCTCGAGCAGCCCCGGGAAACCGAACCCGCCGCTGACCACCCCGATCGAGCCGACCAGCGAGGTGCGGTGCGCGTAGATCTCGTCGGCTGCGCAGGCCAGCCAGTAACCGCCGGAGGCAGCCACGTCCTCGGCGAACGCCAGCACCGGCACGTTCTTCTTCTCCGCGAGTTGCCGGATCCGCTCGGCGACCAGCCCGGACTGGGTGGGCGCGCCCCCTGGCGAGTTGATCTGCAGCGCGACGGCGCGCAGCTTGTCATGCTCGAATGCCCTGGTCAGCGCCGATTCCAGGGTGGCGAGGTTGATCGCTCCCCTGGCCAGCGGCGAGGGCTGCGGGGTGATCACCCCGTTCAGCTTGAGCACGGCCACCACCTCGCCGCGGTCGCGCTGCTCGCCGATCTTCGGGATACGGGATATCAGCTTGTCAGGCACGCTCATCTTCCCAGCCTACGTGTGCTCCACTCGGGTCACCGGGGCCGAGCGGTGCCGTTCGGCGCGGTCCGGCCCCGCGGGTGCACCCCAGGCCTGCCACCCTCCGGCCGGTCCGCGCGCTCCTCCTGGGCCGGGACCTCGGCCTGCGCCGAGGAGGAGAAGTTGTGCAGGGTCGGCCGCACCCCGGGGGCGAACTTGGGCACCCGCATGGTGACCTTCATGCCAGCGCCGGGCGCGGTCTCCACCATCAGCGCGTACTCGGTGCCGAACACCTGGCGCATCCGCCGGTTGATCCCGGTCAGGCCGATATGCGCGCTGCTGCGCGAGTCGCGCATGCCGTCCAGCAGCGCAGGGTCCATCCCGATGCCGTCGTCCTCCACGCTGATCATCGCCTCGGCGCCGTAGTCCTGCGCGGTGACGGTGACCGTGCCGCCGCCGGGCTTGTTCGCCAGCCCGTGCTGCACCGCGTTCTCCACCAGCGGCTGGATCAGCAGGAAGGGCACCACCACCGACAGCACCTCGGGGGCGATCTTCAGCCGCACGTTCAGCCGTTCGCCGTACCGTGCCCCCTCGATGGTCAGGTACCGGTCGATATTGCGCAGCTCGTCGGAGAGCGTGGTGAACATGCCCTCGGTACGGAAGCAGTAGCGGGTGAAGTCCGCGAACTCCTGCAACATCTCGCGGGCTTCCTCCGGGTCGGTCCGGATCAGCGAGGAGATGGTGTTCAGCGCGTTGTAGACGAAGTGCGGGGAGATCTGCGCGCGCAACGCCTTGATCTCGGCCTGCTGTAGCTGATGCTTGGTCTCCTCCAGCTTCGCGGCCTCGAACTGGGTGCAGACGAACTGGGCGACCGCGTCGGCCATCTGCACCAGCCGCTTGCCCTTGGTCCGGCCGACCACGATCAGCGCCGACTCGGTCCGGTCCTCCACGATCAGCGGGACGATCACCGCGGTCCGCATCCGGCAGGTGCCGCGGTGGTTGCACGGCAGCTTGTCGTGCGCGACCACCTCACGGCGATGCCTGCGGATGGTCACCCCGATGGCGTCCACCAGGTCGACGTAGTGGTCGTTGGCCTCGCCGTCCCAGGACAGCAGCGTGCCCTCCCGGTCGGTGATCCCCACCGCCACGCACTTGAGCAGCTCCAGCAGCCTGCTGGTGATCCGGTCGGCGGCCACCTGGTCCAGGCCTTCGCGCAGGTCAGGCGTGGCCCGGGAGAGCAGGTACACCGCTTCCAGCACTGCGTCCTCGATCACGCCCCGTGGCTTGCGGTTGCGGACCAGCAGGAACCCCACGACGACGACCAGCAGCGCGTTGAACCCCCAGGCGAGGAGTTGCGCGACAGGCAGACCGGACACGCCGTCAATGCTCTGCGCTACACGCGCCAGGTGCAAGGTCACGTGCACAGGTTTACCGGCACCGCGCGGGTGGGGACGGCCCCACCCCGCATTCACCCGCAGGCCACCTGGTTCCCGCGGCACCGCCTATGCAGGCTGGCCGGTATGAGATCACGCCGGATCACCCGCACCCTCACCGCTGCCCTCGCCACCGCACTGGCCGCGCTGCTCGGCGCGACCATCCCGGCCGTGGCCGGCCAGCGGGCGGACCCACTGCGCGAGTCGGTCGACGGGCTCGTCCGGGCGGGTTTCCCCGCAGTCGTCGCCTATGCCCGCGACGGCACGCGGCAGCGCAGGCTCAGCGCAGGGACAGCGGACACCGCCACGGGTGAACCGGCAACCGTCTGGCACCGCTTCCGGATCGCCAGCAACACCAAGGCGTTCACCGCGACGGTCCTGTTGCAACTGGTCGGCGAGGGCAAGCTCTCGCTTGTGGACACTGTGCACGAGCTGCTGCCGGGAGTGCTGCGGGGCAACGGATACCGGCCGGGACGGATCACGCTGCGGCAGCTGCTGAACCACACCAGCGGGGTGTACGACCCGGCGAGCACGCCGGAGTTCTTCGCGCCGTACCTCGAGCACGGCGACCGTGGGCACGTGATCCCGCCGCGCGAGGTCGTGCGCAGGGCGGGTGCGCATGGCCCCGCCTTCGCCCCCGGTGAGCGGACCGGATACTCCAACACCAACTACCTGCTGGCCGGGATGATCATCGAAAGGGTCACCGGCAACGACGTGGTCACCGAGATCCGCGACCGGATCCTGTGGCCGCTCGGGCTGCACCGCACCACGTTCCCGGTCAACGATCCGCGGATCGCCGGGCCGCACCTGCACGGCTACGACCTGGCCGGGGAGGACCTCACGGTGTTCAGCCCTTCCTACGACTGGACCGCAGGCGCCATGATCTCCACAGTGGACGATCTGGCCCGGTTCCAGCGCGCCCTGCTCAACGGTGAGCTGCTGGAGCCGGAGCAACAGCGTCTGCTCGAATCCGGCGGCGAGGGCTACGGCCTCGGAGTGGAGATCGTGCGGCTGCCGTGCGGGCAGGACCGGCCGGTGATCGCCGTCGGGGGTACCGGTGGCGGGCCAGGATACACCAGCATCGCGCTGAGCACGGCGGACGGCAAGCGGCAGCTCGTGCTGGCGGCGACCGTGTTCGACCTGGCTGTGGACGTGGGAGGCGAGGCGGGACGGCAGCCGTGGCCGGTCTCCCCGATGGCGCCGGTGCTGGCCGCCCTGTGCGGGTAGGGCTACTTCAGTAGCTTGGACATCCGGCGGTCGGCAAGTGGCTTGCCGCCGGTCTGGCAGGTGGCGCAGTACTGGAACGCCTTGTCCGCGAAGGAGATCTCCCGGACGGTGTCGGCACAGACCGGGCAGGGCAGCCCGGCCCTGCCGTGCACCCGCAGGCCGGAGCGCTTCTCCCCCTTCAGCCGGGCGGCGTCCTGGCCCACCGAGCGGTCGGTGGCGTCGGTGAGCACCGTGTGCATGGCCTCGGCGAGCCGGTCGAGTGCCTCCGCGGGCAGCTTGGCCGGGCTGGCGTACGGCGAGAGCCGAGCGAGGTGCAGGATCTCGTCGGAGTAGGCGTTGCCGATCCCCGCGATGATCGACTGGTCGGTCAGCGCGTTCTTCAGCCGGGTGGTCCGGCCCGCCAGCGCCGCAGCCAGGCCGTCCCGGTCCAGCTCGAGCGCGTCCGGCCCGAGCCGGGCGATGCTGGACACCTCGGTGGGATCGCGCACGATCCACACCGCGAGCCCCTTCTTCGTGCCTGCCTCGGTCAGGTCGAAGCCCGGCCCGCCCAGATGCACCCGCAGCGCCAGCGGGCCCCTGCCCTGCTTGGGCGGGGTCGGGGAGAGCGAGTCCGACCAGCGCAGCCAGCCCGCGCGGGCGAGGTGCACCACCAGATGCAGCTCGTCGCCGACGCCGATGTCCAGATGCTTGCCATACCTGCCCGCGGTGGTCACCTCGAGCCCGTGCAGGGCGGTCCACTGTGGATCGAAGGTCTTCAGCACGCTCAGCGAGGCGACGTCCACTCTGGTCACCGTGCGGCCGACGGCATGCTCGCGCAGGTGGTACGCGAGCGCTTCGACCTCTGGCAGTTCGGGCATCCGGCTACTCGACCGGGTGCAGCGGACCGTCGAAGTCCGGAAGGTCCTGTCGCTGGATGCTCTTGGCGATCCTGGCCATCTCGCCGCGTACCGCGAACATGCCGCGGACGGTCCCGACCCACCGCTCGGAGGGGCGCTCACCACTGGCGTCGCCCTCGGTCTCCGCGACCACGGTCCACGGCCTGCGCAGCATCCAGCGCAGCGGGAAGAACAGCGCGAGCACCAGCAGGGCCAGCGGGATCCAGCTGGGCACCAGGACGTCCTCCGGCATCCACACGATCAGCACCAGCGCCAGCGTGATGGTCACCAGCAGCATCGCGATCCCCGGACCGTAGCTGGCCGCGACGTCGTGCTCGAAGTCGTCGGCCGTGGCGGGCTTGCGCCACTCCATCTGGGCCCGAATCACCCATTCCCGGCCATCAGAACCCTGGGTCAGCCGGGTCATCGTTCTCCTCCTGGTGCGCCACGTCCAAGCCGCTCCAACGGTACCGGGAGCACTACCGCGGGCGCGAGGGCAGAACGGGCGCTACCCGGACGAGCCAAGGCAACGGCTGAAGTGCTTACGTTCGGTGACCGAACCGCGGATGATCGTCGCGGTGTAGGAGTAGCAGGTGACCGTCCCGACCGCGGTGCGGGTCCTGGTCCGGGGTGCGCGGTCCGGAGTCTTCCGCGGCTTGTGCGTCAGCTCGGAGGCCGGCCGCGCGGGGGTGCTGCGCGTTCCGTTCGGCTGCCCCGGCGTCGAGCTCGGCTGCTCGCTGGAGGTGTTGCCGCTGGTACCCAGCACGGTGCTGCCGTCGACCGGATCATCCTCGCCGAGGTCGGACCGGGGTTTCCCGCCGTCCTCGCCGGTGCCGTCATCCCCGCCGGTGCCGCCGTCGCCGTCGGAACCGCTGTCGCCCGCGGGCCGCTGACCGCGTTCCGGGCCCAGGTCGCCGGGGCGCGCGTCGTGCTCGCGGGTCTCGCCGGGGATCTCGATGCCGCGCACCGGCTTGTACTCGTGCGCCGGTTCCTGGGCCGAGGCGTTCCCGCCCGCATCCAGATGCCCTGGCTCCGGGACCTCGGTCGCCGCGCTGCCGCCGGGCGGCTGGGTGAGGGTCGGCTGCGAAGCCGACTGCGCGATCCGCAGCTCCGCGCCGCCGCCCGGCAGCCCGACCAGCTGGGTGGCGGTGTCCGGATCGAGCCCGGGGCCCACCGTGACGCCGAGGGCACCGGCCGCCGCGGTGGAGGCGAGTGCCACACCGACCTTGACCTTGGTGCCGATGGCAGCGGCCAGCCCGCCGGTGCCGCCTGCGGCCACGGTGCCGACCCCGCCCGCGCTCGCGGCCACCGCCGACCCGGCGGCGCTCGCCGCACCGGCTCCCGCCCCGGAACCGGCGACGGTCAGCGCGGACGCTGGCACCAGCAGTGCGACCAGCCCGGCGTGCGCGCGCAGCGAGGAGCAGACATCCCGCAGCTCGGCCTGGGTGGAGCGGCAGGAGGAGCAGATGATCAGGTGCGCGCGGATCTTGCGTGCCTCGGAGCCGGTGACGCTGCCAGCGGTGTAGCCGCCGAGCTTCTCCATCACCGTGCGGCAGCCGTCCGAGCTGCGGTGTACCGCGAGATGCGCCTGCAGGTACGCCGCGCGCAGCCCGAGCCGGGCGCGCCGGGCCAGCGCCGCGGTGGCATTCGCGCTCAGCCCGAAGTGCGGGGCGACCACGGCGGGCTGCTCACCCTCGACCTCGGTCTGCCACAGCACCGAGCGCCAGCGCTCGGGCAGGCTGGAGAAGGCCCTGGTGATCAGGGTGTGCTCGGCGGAGCGGGACTGCGCGTCGGTGCCCGCGCCCGCGCGGGTGGTGAGCTCGTCATCGGTGACCGGGACGTCCCTGCGGGCACCGTGCCACTCCCAGGAAACCCGCCTGGCGACGGTGAGCAGGTAGGCCCGCACGTTGTCCCGCGGCCCCGAACCCCTGCGCAGTGCCTGCAGGACCCGGAAGAAGGTTTCCGCGGTGATGTCCTCGGCCTCGGAGCGATCCGAGGCCAGACCCAGCGCGAGCCGTCGCACGGCCGCCGCGTGGGACTCGAAGAGCTCACCGAACGCTGCGTCCTCGCCGTCCCGGAGCCGCTGGAGCAGCTCCGTCTCGGCGTTCGGCTCGCCTCCCGCGACCACCTGGCGCGGCACCGTCACCTGCTCGCTCATCCCAGCCAGGCACCCCCTTCGGGCAGTAACCCTTTCGGTTGAATGTTGACACCATACGGAGCGCAGCAGGTGGCGTCACCCCCTGTGCGCCAGGAGTAACCGAAAGCCGACCACCCGGGTGGCTCGTAAGCCGCCGAGCGGTCAGGTATAGACTGTGCCGCACACCGGTCGAACGGTGCCAGTGCGGACGTAGCGCAGTTGGTAGCGCATCACCTTGCCAAGGTGAGGGTCGCGGGTTCGAGTCCCGTCGTCCGCTCCAGCCGGATCCCGCCTCCGCGGGACCCGCTCAGCACATCTCGGAAGCCAGGATTCTGCTGGCAAAAATCCCCCGGCCGGGCGAGGGCCCGGACTGTTGCGGTTGGTGCAACCTGGGCTGCTGTCTCCGTCCGAGCCACCCTGCTCCATTCGGCCCACACCCTGCCCCGAAGTGGCGAAGATCACCGCGTGCTCGATTGGGCCGGTCGGTGGTCTACACCATTACGGGAATGATTGACACTCGGTTATGGCACGTGCAGCAGGAGTAGTCATACTCCGCGAGCGGCGCACCACCCCGGACGCCGGCCGCGGACCCGAGCCGATTTGTGTGCCCCTGCCGTGACGGCCACCCCGTTCGCGCCGCACACCGCGCGGCGGGGTGGTCCTCACGGGGTCAGCGTTCGCCCTCGCGCCAGATGCCGGGCAACATCCTGGTGGTCTCGTCGAGCACGGCCACGGCAGCCGACTGGGTCACCCTGGCCTCGTCCAGCGACTGGTCCAGCTGCGGGTCGTACCCGGTCATCCCGGTCTCCTTCTGCACGATCACGGCGAGCGCATAGAGATCCTCGATGACCCGGACGGCCGCCTGCCCGTGGTGCCAGTACGGCACGGTGAGGGCCACCTCCCCCTCGGCGAAGCTCAGCTGGACGCCACTGGGGCCGTGCGAGAGCTCCCGGTAGTCCTCGGCGAGTTGCTCGTCCAGTTCGCCGAGCAGCTCGCGGGCCTGTGGCAGCACCCGGTCCCATGCCTCGGCCAACTCGGCGGGCAGCGGCCCCTCCGCCTCGCCGCCCTCGTCCAGCACCTCGACGGCCTCGACCACCTCGGCCAGCGACTGCCCCGGTTCGCAATGGAGGAACAGCAGGTCGTAACTCACCCGCGGAAGGGTAAACCCGACCCCGCCCGTCCGGTGTGCTGATCCGAAAACTGCTTGGGTACGTTGGCTCACCGGTATCGGGACGGTGGGGAGCGTCGGTGGACATGGCACAGCAACAGGAACGCGAGGAGCGGGCCGAGGAGCAAGGTACCGTCCCGCAACCGGGACCGCGCCCGCGGCGATGGTCCCGCGATCTACTCGCGAAGATCCTGCTCTGGGCCGTCATCGCGGCACCCGCCCTGTTCGCGGTGCTCGAAGTCGCCCGCTCGCCGAAGCTCAACTCCGTTGACTACTGGGTCGTGCTCGGCATGACGACCTCGGACGGCGCGCTGCAGGTGGACAAGCTGTTCGAGCTTTATCACGAGCATCCGGTGCTGCTGGTCGCCGTGCTCTTCTGGTTGGACGCGAAGTTGTTCGACGGCACCAACCAGCCGCTCGGCGTGCTCAGCCTCCTACTCGCCGGTGCGATGCTGGCCGCGCTGTGGCGCATGCTGCCCGCCCGCCTGACCGGAAACGCTCGGCTGGCCGTGATCGGCGCGCTGTCCGCACTGGTGTTCTCCTCGGCGGCCACCGAGTACTTCGGCTTCGGCATGATGGGCGTGCAGTGGCTCATCGCCCTCGCACCCGCGGTGACAGCACTGGCCTTCGCGCACCACGGGCGTACGATTCCGGCGATTTTGTTCGCTGGCATCGCCTCGCTCGGGCACGGCGTCGCCTTCCCGGTCTGGATCGCCCTCGCCGTCGTCGCCTGGCTGCGCCGGGACGGCCGATGGCGGATCCTGCTTCCGCTCGGCATCGGGGTGGCGGTGTTCGCCGTTTGGCGGCTGGTGCCGCAACAGGTGGGGTACGCGCAGGCCGGGATCGCGGGTCCGGATACCCACCTCGGTGCCGCGCTGACCACGTTCGGCCAGATCTGGTCCTATTCCTCGGTGGACCTGGCGTTACTCACCGGCGCACTGGTGATCGGAGCGTACGGGGTGCTGAGCGCACGGTCGGTGCGGGAACGGCTGGGCACCGCTGCTCCCGGCACCATGAGCTCAGCGGAGGACGCCGGGTGGGTCGGCCTGGTGGTACACCTCGTACTCGCCTCGATCATGATCGGGATCAGCCGTGGTGGGATGGCCAACAACGGCGGACTCGCCCCACGTTATGCCGGAATCGCCCTGCTCGGCGCGGCGGCGCTGGTAGTGCTGCTTTCCGGGCGCGGTCCGCGGGCGATTCGTGCCAGGATGGTCCCGGTTGCGCTGGTGATCGCTCTGGTCACCTATGCGGTTGGCTCCACCTCGGCTTCCGCGGCCCGGTCCAGGTACCCAGACCAGCCGGTACTCGCGGTCGCCATGCGGGTGGACGCGACTTCGGTCATCTCGGAGCTGTACGGGTATCCCAACCTGAATGAACGGTTACGACGAATGAGCGTCTACCCGTTCACCGAGGACTTCACGCTCGGCTGTGGCGGGCCCGAGCTGGACGACCGGATCGATATGGCGAGCGTCCCGGCATTGCCCGAGGTCTCGCCCGACCGCAAGACGATGGGCGCCGTCGACGAGGACGCGGTGGTCGGAGACCGGCAGCTCAACGGGTGGGCCATCATCGAAGGCAGGCGAGCCGACTGCGTACTCGTCGTGGACGGGAGCGGCACGGTGGTCGGCGGCGGCACGGTCGGCGTGCCCCGGCAGGACGTCACCACCTTCACCAACGCCAGCGGCCGGTCCGGTTTCCGCGCCGTCGCCGCGCCCGATGTCGAGAACGGCACGGTGCTGGTCATGAAGGACGGTAAGACCTACCGGGTCGCCCTCGCCGGAAAGCCGCCCGAGTAACGCGGCCCCGGTCACTCGGTGACGGGTGAGCTGCCCAGCCCCACGGGGCAGCTCACACCGGTTCCGCCAAGGCCGCAGTAGCCGTTCGGATTCTTAGCGTCCGAAAGATACTGCTGGTGGTAGTCCTCCGCGTAGTAGAACTCGGCCAGCGGCGCGATCTCCGTGGTGATCTCGCCGTGCCCGGCCGCGCGCAGCACCTCCTGATAGGCCGCGCGGGAAGCTTCCGTCTCGGCACGTTGCTGCTCGTCGGTGTAGTATACGCAGGAGCGGTACTGGGCACCGATGTCGTTGCCCTGACGCATGCCCTGCGTCGGGTCGTGCCCCTCCCAGAACACCTTGAGCAGCTCGGGGAAGCCGATCCGATCCGGTTCGTACACCACGAGGACCACCTCGGCATGCCCGGTGAGCTCGGTGCACACTTCCTCGTAGGTGGGGTTCGGAGTGAAGCCACCGGCATAACCGACAGCGGTGGAGTACACGCCCGGTGTCCGCCAGAACGTGCGCTCGGCCCCCCAGAAACACCCCAGGCCGAACACGGCCGTGCGCATGCCAGCTGGGAAGGGCGGACGGATTCGCCGATCCCGGTGTACCGCGTGAAGTTCCGCACCGGCCAGCGGGGTAGTCCGCCCTGGCAGCGCCTCCTCCGCCGATGTCGGACGACTCTTGCCTCTACCGAACCAGGACATATATCAACTGTACGCCGACGGGACCGGTCAGCGGGACCTTCGGGGCACCGCTGCGGCACACTGAGCCTGCGCGAGACGCGCTCGGCGCCGCCTCGGGAGCAACTAACATCGGGTCCGGCAGCCGCAAGCTGCCGAGCGAGCGGGAGTCCACGATGGGTTGGCAGGAAGAGCTACGGCGCTTGGATGCCGAACTGGCCAGCGGTGCTATCACCCACAGCCAGCATCGTCGGCTCCGTGACGAGCTGCTGGCCTCCGTCTCCGGCGGCACCGTGCCATCGCCCAAGGTCGCCCCCCGGCAGACGGAGTCCGCTGGAACGGCCTGGGCGGCTACCAACCCCGCCTCCACGCCACCGGCGCCCGAGCCCACCCGGGCGCCCGAGGGCACCGAGCCACCCGGCGAACGGATGTCCTTCTCGGCCCGGCTACGGGCGACCGAGCGACCCACCACGGCCCCCAGCCCGGCCGACAACCGGCCGACCGAGGTGATCCCGAACCCGTTCCGGCAGCAGCGGCAGCCCGCCCGGCCACCTGCAGCGCCAGCACCCCCACTCGACCTGCGCTCACCTGAGCCCGATACGCCTCCCGGTTCCTGGCCCGTCCCTGCCGAACCCCGGCACCGTGGCCTGCCGACATGGCTGCTCATCGCCTGCGGCGTGCTGATCGCGCTGATGCTGGTGATCGCAGGGGCATGGTGGCTGGGCGCGGACACCGACCAGCCGGCGGCGCAGAGTAGCCAGGGCAACCCGGGCGGCACGGAAGGTACCGCGCCGACCGCGACCACCACCCGGGTCGCCCCGACGCAGGTACCGCTGGCCGACCGGTTGCCCGCGCTCCCGGGCGAGGCCGACACGAACAACTCCACGATGTCGGTGGAGAAGGGCAGGCAACTCGGCCTCTACTCCGCCGAGGCGGCCGTGCAGTTCACCGAGAACGGTGCCGACCAGGTCATCTATCAGCGTTCGGCCGAAGGGGACGACGGCTACCTGGTACTGATCATCCCGACCGCGGGACCGGAGAACGCACAGGCGGTGCTGGACTACCTCTACCGGTCGGCGTTGACCTCCGGATTCACCGAGACGCAGGCGAGTGAGCGCGCTGTCACCGGCAGCAACGAGAACGGCCGGATGCTCGGCTCGTGGTACACGTCTGGCAGCATGGTCGTCAGTGTCTGGGTCTCGCAGGCGTTGAACTCGGACGCGACCGACCTTCGTGCCCGGTCACAACGAACCGTCGAGTCCGTCCGTGACGTACTCCCCGGTGCATGAAACGGCCGGATCACGATTTGACCCTGACCACGATTGGTCCCGGTAACCGTGCAGAATATGCCACGTCACCGAGCCGACGGTGCCGGGCAGCCGCGGGTTGCCGACCAACGTTGAACAGATAGGGGGCCGACGGGTGTCCTGGCAGGAAGAGTTGCGCAAGCTGGACGAGGAGCTTGCCGCCGGGCGACTCTCTGCTGACGACTACCGGGTTCGTCGTGACCAAGTGCTGTCGTCCGCGGTGACGCAGGGCGAACCGGGCGGTAACCAGCAGGCTCCGACGGAACAGCCATCCGGGGCACCGGGCTCAAACGCCGACTCGACCCAGGTCATCTCGCCGGTACAGCCGCAGGCCAACTCTGGGCAGAGCTCGTCCGAGGCCACCCAGTTCGTGGCGAATCCCGGTCACCAGCAGCACCAGGCCCAGCAGACACCCGCATGGCAGGCCCAGCCGCCACAGCCACAGCAGCCCGGACCGCAGCAGACGCCACCCCAGCAGGGCCAGTACGGGCATCCCGGCTCACCAGCGGGTGGTTTTTCGCAGCCTGCCCAGCCCGGCCAACCGTGGAACACCCCCGAACAGGACATGAGCCCGCCGTGGGGCGGCACCGACCTCCCGCCAGCCGACCCCGGCAGTCAGGACTGGGTCCGCCAGGGGCCCGAGTTCTTCACCGAGGAGAAGGGCAAGGGCGGCAAGATCGCCGTCATCGTGCTGGTCAGCGTGCTGGTGGTCGGCGGCCTCGTGACCGGAGGGATCTTCCTGTTCTCCGGTGGCGACTCCAACCAACCAGCCGCCGAGCAGACCAGCGAGCAAAATGCGCCGCAAACCCCCACCAGCACGGCGCCCCCCAGCCCGAACCAGCAACTGTTCGACAAGATGCCGAAACCGCCGGGGCAGGCCGACACCAACAACGGTGTGCTGCCGGTCGGCGAACTGGCACAGCTGGACATCCTCTCCACCGAGGAGATGGAGCTGCTCACCACCGAGTCGGTGACCGAGGTGGCCTGGCGTGGCTCACAGAAGCAGCCGGACGACACTGGCCCGACCGCCGATGTCTTCTCCGTGATGGTGATTCCCACGGAAAGCCAGGAGAGCGCGACTAACCTGGCGGAGAAACTTCGCGAATACGCCAAGGACAACAGCTTCGTCCGAATCGAGGAACCGCTTCCGGACATGCCGAAGGAAGTGGTTTTCCAGAAGGAGACATTCAGCGGGGTGGGGCACTACCGCGGCACCTGGATTTCCGGTGACAACCTCATCCGGGTCAACGTGGTGCAGGACCCGCTCACCGACGAGGCCTCGCTCAGCGGGAGCTACCAGCGAGCGGTCAAGACCATGCTGGAGAGCTTCCCGGCCGACGGCTAGCGGGCCCCCGTGGAGCTGATACCGACGATCGTCCGGCACGCCGCAGACCGCAGTGCCCTGAGCGATGAGCTGCACTTCGCGGCTCGCGGCGAGGCCGAGCGCGCCATCCTGGACCATGGCCGGGCCAACCTGCTGCGCGGCCTCGACGTGTCGCCGAGTGCGAGCGTGCTGGAGGTCGGCAGCGGTCACGGGGAGCTGACCCGGTACCTCGGCGAGACCGTGACAGCCGTGGACGCGGTGGAGCCCACCGCGGACCTCGTGCAGGCGACCAGGGAGCGGACCGAAGGGCTGGACTCGGTCCGGGTCCTCCACGGCGCCCTCGCCGACCTGCCTGCCGACCGGCAGTACGACCTGGCCCTGGTGGCCGGTGAGTTCGCCGAGCCTGCCGCGAGCAACCCGGGCTTCCTGTACCGCCTCCGGCAGCGGCTGCGCGCCGGCGGCACGCTCTGCCTGGCGCTCGGCGAACCGGGTCGACCGGCAACGAACCGGTCGACCTGCACCGCCGCACTGCGCCAGGCCGGGTTCGACGACCCGCTACTGCTGGACTGCTTCCCGCATCATCGGATCGTCCGGACCATGCTCACCGCGCAGCTGCGCGCCCGGCACCCGCGCCTGGCGGAAGCCCTCCAGGCTGAGCCTGCGAGCACTGGACCTCGCCGGGACGACCGGGTGGACAGCTTCCTGGTGCTCGCGACCAACGGCACGGCGGCCGAGCCGGTTCGGCCGCTGTGGCCGCCAGAGCGGCTGGCCACGTACTTCAACACCGCCGAGCGCGCCGCGGCCTGGTGCACCAAGGCCGATGTCACTCGGGTGGGCGAAGGCGCCGAGGTCCGGCGGACACCGCTGCAACCAGCCCACCCTTCGGTGGAGGGCATCGCCGTCCGCGAGTGCACCGAGCCGGTGTACGACGCGCCGACCATCACGTCTCTGCTGCTGGAGCAGCCCTGGCGGGTCGACCCGCTGCTCGCCGAGTGGCGGGCCCTGCTGGACATGCAGGAGCCGCTGGTCGGTCCCGCGCTGTGGGACCTGCTGCCGCACAACGTGCTGGTTGACGGGGATCGGCTGCGGCCGATCGACCTGGAGTGGGAGAACGCGCGTGCCGGTCCGGAAGAGGTCGCCGAGCGCGGGGTGCTCGTCCTGGCGCACCACCTGTGTGCGGCCGGCTGGAGTGGTGCCGCGCCGGGCAGCACCACGCGGGAGACGGCCGGCTGGCTCGGCGTGCTGATCGGGCTCAAGCCGGGCTTCGTCGAGCGTGCGGTGGAGCGGGAAAGCCACTTCGCCGCGATCGGCGCCAGCGCCTCGGTGCTGGGAACCCGCGAGCTGCGCGAGGAGATCCGCGCGATCTGGCTGGACCGGCTGGCACAGCGGATCGACGCGGCGGCCGAGCACGAGCCGCGGCCGATGAATCGCACGATCGCGCCAGCCGACCCGGCCTTCGACGGCGACCTTCGAGATTACTTCGGCTGGGCACGGGACGCTGCCCATCTGGTACGGACGACGCTGACCATGGAACGTACCGCGGCTCCGACCCGGATCCTCGATCTCGGCTGCGGGTACGGCCGCGAGCTGCGTGCACTGCGTGCGGCCTTCCCGGAGGCCATCGTGCTGGCGGAGGACGAGGATCCGGATGCCGTGCGGTTCTGCGTGGCCGAACTCGGCGCCACCGAGCTCGAAGGGCCCGGCCAGGTGGAGCTGCTCTGGTGCGGAACGCGGTTTCGCACCCTCGACGCCGCGGCCTGGCGGCCCGCGCTGCAAGACGTCGCCGCCCGGCTTGCCCCGGATGGCCTGGCGTTCCTCGGAATCCCCGGCAGGCGGGCCGCCGAGCGATTCGAGATCGAGCAAGAAAAGGGTGACGATTACCCGGTATCGCCCGCGTGGCAGGCACTGATCGACTACCGTACTCGCGGTTTCGGCCATTGGGAGGGATTCTCACTGAGCACGCCGGACTGGACGGTCCGCCAGGTGCTGGCCCAGCCGTCGCTGCGCCTTGCCGGATACCACGAGGCTGCGCTGGGCGAGTTGCTGGATGTGATCGTGCTGCGGCGTGCGCAGGTCACCGAGAAGGGGGAAGGGCGATGATGCCGGTCACCGCGATGTGCACGGCCGGGGTGCTACCGCTGCCGCAGGAGGTTGGCCACCACTTCGCGGCCCGCGGCTGGATCACCGGGGTGACCGGCCTCGGCGAGTTCAGCGTGCGGATCGGCGACGTTCCCGCGGTGCTGGTGCCCGACCACCTGACCGAGGCCCCGGAAGGTGCCATCGGCTGGCGCGCGGAGCCGACGAGGCCGGTTCCGAAGGGTACGCATGAGCTGCTCGTACTCGGCCCGGACGGCGCGGAACTCACCAGCACGCCGGTGACGGTGCGGCAACGCCCCGGCGAGGCGCCGATGTGGCTGGGCGAGCTGGAATCGCCGAAAACCGATCGCAAGGCTCCTGGCAACGTCGTCTTCGTCTGCGGCTGGGCGCTACTGGACAGCCGCGCACCGAGCATTGTGGAAGTGATCGTGGACGGCGGGCGCCCGGTGCGGGCCCGTACCCGGCTACCACGGCCGGACGCAGCGGCCGAACTGCCCGAGTTCCCAGACGCGGCCGTCGCGGGCTTCGAGGCCCGGGTGCCGGTCAACCTGCCGCCGGGGCAGGACCGGGAGCTGACCGTCCGGGTCCGGTACTACACCGCCGGGGCCGGCGAGTGGATCTCCCCGGCACGACGATTCACGCTGAGCAACCCCGTCCCGGACGCCGACGATGCCGCCCTCTCCGCCGAGCTCGCCGAGAACACCGAGCGGGCCCTGGCGCGGGTTCAGGTGCGCACTGATCCCCGGCATCTGCTGGTGCTCACGCACAGCCTCGGCCTCGGGGGCGGGCAACTGTGGCTGCAGGAGTTGCTCGGCAGGCTGGTCCGGGACCACGGGTGGACCATCACCCTGGCCACCGAGATGGATGGGCCGCTGCGTACCGACTGCGAGGAGCTCGGCATCCCGGTGCACCTGACGACGCACTATCGGAACTCGAGTGTGCCGTACTACGAGGGCCATGTCGCGGAGCTGGCGTACCTCGCGAAATGCTCCGGCGCCTCGGTAGCGCTGATCAACACTCTGGGCGGGTTCCCCGCCGCGGACGCTGCCCAGCGGGCCGGCCTGCCGACGGCGTGGGTCATCCACGAAAGCTTCTCGCTGCCGGACTTCGCCTACCAGAACTGGGGGCCGCACACCCCACCGCGGGCAGTGTGGCAACGCTGGGAACGCACCATCTCCAACACCGACAAGTTGCTGTTCGTCGCCGACGCGACGCGGGAGATGTTCCTGCCGTACAGCACCCCGGAGCGGTGCCGGACGGTGCGGTACGGCACGCCGATGGTGAAGTACGGCGGCCGGACCAGGGCGGAAACCCGTTGGCAGGCCCGGCACACGCTGGGTATCGATCCGGAAGACATCGTGCTGCTCAACGTCGGCGTTGTGGAGTCGCGCAAGGGCCAGGGGCCGCTCATCTCGGCCATGGAGAAGGTCCGCAGGAGCCACCCCTCGGCCCGGCTCATCATCGTCGGTCAACATGCCTCGCCGTACGGGCTCGCGCTCGCGGAGACCGTCGAGCGCACCGGGATCGAGGACTGGGTGCAGCTGGTGCCAGTACAGCGGGACCCGACCCCGTGGCTGCAGGCCGCGGACATCTTCGTGAACAGCTCCGACATCGAGTCGCTACCCCGCTCGATCCTGGAAGCTGTGTGTTGCGGGATCCCGGTAGTCGCCGCAGACGTGTTCGGCTCCCGCGAGATGGTCATCGACGGCGAGACGGGCTGGCTGTTCGAGACCAACGATGTCGACGCACTCACCGTCGCGCTGCTACGCGCATTGGACACCACCGCGGCCCGGCGGCAGGAGATGGCGAACAACGCCTACCGCCACCTGGCGGACTGGCTCCAGCCGAGCGGTTACGCACGGGAGTACTCCGAGATCCTGACCGAACTCGCCAACGGTGGCGAGCAACCGACCTGAGAGGCGACTGTGCTCGAGGACCTGACCGAACTGCCGGGACGTGTGCGCGCGGAACTCACGCGCCTGCGGGCCGAGCGAGAAACGTTCGTCGCCGAGCAGGACCGGTTGAAGAACCTGCTCGCCGAGACCGAGGAGCAGCTCCGGATAGCCCGTGCGGACCACGAGGAGTTGCGGAAAGGCGAACAGCGCGCCCACGAGCTGCGCCAGCAAGCGGAACGGGCCGAGCAGGAAGCCGGGGAGCTGGCGGCGCGGCTGCGAGCGGTGGAATCGGATGTGGCCACCGTCCGGTCCGAGCGGGACAGCCTGCGCGCCGAACTCGCCAACTGTCGCAAGGAGCGGGACGAGATCCGGCTCCGGCTGCTGGACGCCGAACTCGCACTGGCCGCGGGTGAGGTCGCCGGAAGCGGCCCGGCGGCCGAGGTCGAGGCCGACCGGGGCCGTTCGGTGGCCGCCGAGCGGCGGGCCGCCGAGATCGCCAGGGAGCTGGAGGCAACCCGGCAAACGGTCAGCTGGCGCGTCACCGCGCCGCTGCGCGCGGTCCGCAGGAGGACGCAGAGGCCGTGATCCGCGAAGACGACGCCTCGCGAGCATGGCAGGTCCGGCCAGTGGGCCGTGGAGCGCAGCGAGAAGGAGTCGAGCCATGAGCCGCGAAGCCGATCTCTGCCTGGTCTCGGCGGAGGGGGGTTCGGCCTTCATGGCGGAGCTCCTCGAGGTCGTCGCCGACGCCGTCCGCGCGGTCGGCGGCCAGGCACGCACGGCCACCGGGCGCTTCCCCGAGCCCGGGCCGAACACCGTCTACGTGGTGGTGCCGCACGAGTACTTCGTGGTCACCCCGGACGAGCAACTGCCTGCCGCGGACCTGTGCCGGCGCACGATCGGCTTCTGCGTCGAGAACCCCGGAACCGACACCTTCGAACGCAACGCCGCGCTGGTGCGCAGCCTGGCCGCGGCCGTGGACATCAACCGGGAGGCGACCGCCGAACTGGGTCGCCGGGGTATCCAGGCGGAGTACTTCCAGCTCGGCTACAGCCCTCGCTGGGACAGCTGGGGTGGCGACCTGGACGCCGTCCGGGACATCGACGTCACCTACCTTGGCACCGCACAGCGACGCCGGTCCTTGCTGCTCGGCTCGTACTGGCCGGACCTGCAGGACCTGCGGGTCCGGCTGCTCACCCCGCCGCACGAGATGATGACGGCCAAGCGGCCCGACTTCCTTCCCGGCACGGAGAAGCTGGCCCACCTCGCCCGGTCCCGGTTCCTGCTGAACGTGCACCGGGAGCAGGCCAGAACCCTGGAATGGGTGCGCACGCTGGAGGCCATGTCCAACGGGTGTGTGGTGGTGACCGAGCCATGCCTCAATCTCGAACCGCTTGTCCCAGGTCGCCACCTGGTGGTGAGTAGGCCCGAGTCGCTGGGCAGCGCCGTCGCTGCGCTGTGTGCGCAACCGGAGCGGGAACGCCAGCTGCGCGCCGCAGCCTACGAGTTCGTGCGCGGCCTCGACCTGCCCGGTTCCGCCCGCATGCTCACCGCCTTGGCGAGCTCGCTGCTGACCGGCCCGCAGTCGCCGCCGCCGGATCTGACCGAGGCGCGCAGGCTGGCCGGGGCCCTGCGCTCACCCGCGCAGGCGCTGGCGATCGACACCCCCTCGGTGGACGTCCGGTTCGGCGGGGAGCCCACGCTGCCCGAACCGGAAGCGCCGGTGCACCCCATGAGCACGGCTGAGGCGGTCCGGCTGGCCCAGCGCACGGTCGCGGCCCGGCGTACCTCCGGCCGTTGCTGGGTCGAGTCCAGCGGTGCCGAGCTGTTCCCTGAGGTGCAGAGGGTGGACGCCGACGTGCTGGTGGTGCGCAGGCCGGGCGAGCCCGATCCGGACGAGCTGGTACGGGACCTGCTGTGCGGGACCGTGCTGCCGGGGCAGATCCTCGTCGCCGAGGACGGGGTCGTACCGCACCAGGTGTCGCGGCCCTACCGGATGCTGCGGCACGAACTGCCCCTCGGCCGTGGCTACGCCCGCAACGCCCTGGCCGAAGCCTCCACCGCGCCACGGTTGCTGGTGCTGGACGCGGGGATGCGGGCCGCAAAGCACCTGCTGGAGCGGTTGCTGCAACACGGGCCGGAGGAAGGGGTGGCACACTGCCCGGTGGCCGATCCGGTGGCAGGCCTGGTCGGGGCGCTGCCGCCGGAGCGGCGCAGGCTGGACCGGCTGCCCTACCTCGGCAGCGGGTACCTCGTGCACCGCTCGGTGCTGGACGCGGTGGGCGGCTGGACCGAGGATCCGCTGCTGGACGGGCTGGAGGACCACGTGTTCTGGCGCCAGGTGGCCGCGGGCGGGCAGCAGAGCACGCTGGTGCAGCAGGTGCTGCTGCAACGGATGCGTCCGGATCCGGCGCCGCGCCCGCTCGACCTCGACCCGCGGAAGGCGTGGGCCGCGGCGAATCTCGCCGGTGCCTGAGCGGGCGCGGTCCCGGTTCGCGCCGGTTCAGGCGCCGGTCCGGTGTTCGCCGGGCAGCACGACCAGCTTGCCGAAGAAGTTCTTCCGCTCGAACTCCGCCTGTGCCGTGGCCAGCTCGGCCAGCGGGTAGCTGCCCGCCAGCAGCGGGCGCAGCTCGCCGGCCTCGATATGCGCGAGCAGCCGGGCGAAGTCGGCGTGGGTGCCGAAGGAGGAGCCGATCAGCTGGAGCTGCCGCAGGTACACCGTGCGCAGGTCGGTCTGCACGACGGGACCCGCGATCCCGCCAGCGACCACGTAGCGGCCGAGCGGGGCTAGCACGCCGAGCAGCGCCGAGAACGAGGGTCCGGCCACCACATCGGCGACCACCTCGGCCTCGCGCCCGCCCAGCGCATCGGCCAGCGCGGCGGCCAGGTCGGGCGCCGCCCGGTCCACCACCGCCTCCGCGCCCAGCTCGCGTACCGCCTTGTGCTTGCCAGCACCGGCCACCGCCACCACCCTGGCGCCCCGGGCACGCGCGAGCTGGACCAGCGCCGAGCCGACCCCGCCGGAGGCCCCGGTGACCACCACGGTCTCCCCCTCGGCAAGACCTGCCCTGCCCAGCATCCGCAACGCGGTGGTGTACGCGGTGGGGAAGGTGGCCAGTTCGGCGTCCGACAGCGGGCTGCGCACCGGATGCGCCAGCTCGGCTGGCACCGTGACCAGCTCGGCGAACCCGCCGTCGCGCTCGCTGCCGAGGTAGTCGGTGGTCACCAGTTCCCGCTCGCCACCGTGGTAGAGCATCGGGTCCACCAGCACCCGCTGGCCGATCCGGTCCGCGGTGACTCCCGGGCCGACCTGGTCGATCCGGCCGGCCACATCGGCACCCTGGATCCGCGGGAAACGCAACGGTTCGCGGCGCCAGCCGGTGGTCGCGGACGGGTCCCCGGCCGAACCGTAGGCACCCTGCCTGGTCCAGAGGTCGGTGTTGTTCAGCCCGGCGGCGCCGACCCGCACCCGCACCTCACCGGCCGCCGCCCGCGGGTCCGGCACGTCCTCCCGGTACACCAGCCGCTCCGGCCCGCCGAACCCGGTGAGCAGTACCGCACGCATGTCTCGCCTCCCACGAAGTAAACCGACCGGTATGTTTACACGACAGCATGCGCAGGTGTTTCTGTCAACCGGGTGACCATCTGCCCCTCGTACGGGTGAGATCGGCCGCGTCGCGGGGCACCCTCCCACCACACCGGGAAGGCCGGGAGCAGCATCACCGGGGAGAGGAGGCGGCATGCTGCTGGAGATCGCCATCGTCGCCGTGCTCGCGGTGGTCTTCGTGGTGCGGCTGGTCCGGGACCTGCGCCATCGCTGAGGCCGCGCTCACAGACCCGAGCGTTGACCTCAACACAACTTCAACTTCTAGCCTCGTGATCAGTACCGGGATCTGCACGGGAGGCTGGAGCCAATGTCCGAAACCACGCCGAAGGCGGGGCTGCGCGAGTGGGTGGGGCTGGTCGTGCTCACCCTGCCCGCGCTGGTCATCGCCATGGATTTCACCGCACTGCACCTCGCGGTGCCGAAACTCAGCGCCGACCTGCAACCGACCAGCACCCAGATGCTGTGGATCGTGGACATCTACGGCTTCCTGATCGCCGGGCTGCTGGTGGTGATGGGCACGCTCGGCGACCGGATCGGCAGGCGCAGGCTGCTCATGATCGGCGGGGCCGCGTTCGGCGCGGCCTCCATGCTCACCGCCTTCGCCGGCAGCGCCGAACTGCTGATCGCGGGCCGGGCCCTGCTCGGCGTCACCGGGGCCACCCTGCTGCCATCCACCCTGGCGCTGATCAGCAACATGTTCCGGGACGGGACGCAACGCAGGCGCGCGATCGCGGTGTGGTCGACCAGCTTCATGCTCGGCGGGGCGATCGGGCCGCTGGTCAGCGGCGTCCTGCTGGAGGCATTCTGGTGGGGCTCGGTCTTCCTGCCCGCGGTGCCGGTGATGCTGCTGCTGATCGGCCTCGGCCCGGTCGTGCTGCCGGAGTACCGCACGGCCGCCGCCGGCCGGGTGGACCTGGCCAGCATCGCACTGGCGATGGCCTCGATCCTGCCGATCGTCTACGGGGTGAAGGAACTCGCCAAGGGCGGGCCCTCGGCGACCGCGCTGCTGTCCCTTGCCGCCGGGGCGCTGGTCGGCTGGGTGTTCCTGCGGCGGCAGCGCGGGCTGAGCAACCCGCTGCTGGACCTGGCCCTGTTCGGCAACCGCTCGTTCAACGCCTCCATCGGGGCGCAGACCACCTCGCTGTTCGTGCTGGCCGCCATGCAGTTCTTCCTCATGCAGTACCTGCAACTGGTGCTCGGGTTCTCCCCGCTGGCCGCGGGACTGTGGACCATCCCGGCGATGGTGGCCGGGGTGCTCGCCAGCCTGCTGGTCCCCTCGCTGGCCCAGCGGATCAGCCCGCCGCGGCTGATCGTCGCCGCCATGCTGCTGGCCGTGGCCGGTCTCGGGATCATCGCCGGGGCCGGTTCCTCCGGGGCCGGGCTGGCGCTGACCGGGTTCATCCTGCTCAACCTCAGCCTGAACCCCACGATGGTGCTCACCTACGACCTAATCATCGGCAGCGCACCCGCCGAGCGGGCAGGCACCGCATCCGGGACCGCGGAGACCGGCAACGAGCTGGGCATCGCACTCGGGGTGGCGATCGCGGGCAGCATCGGGGCCGCCGTCTACCAGGGCAGGCTGGCCGGGGACGCCCTGCCCGCGGGCCTGCCGGCCGGGGTGGCCGATGCCGCGCGGGACACCCTCGGCGGCGCGGTGGCCGCCGCGGCCGACCTGCCTTCCGGGCTCGGGGCGCGGTTGCTCGCGGTGACCAGGGACGCCTTCGTGCACGGGATGACGCTGACCACGATCGTGCTGGCGGTGTTGTTGACCGGGGTCACCGTCGCGGTGGCCGCGCTGCTGCGCAAGGGCAGCCAGGCAGCGGCGCCGGAACAGCACCACACGGACGAGGACGACGAGTGCGGGGAGCCCGCCGTCGTCGGCTGACCGCTAGAGGTCGCGGGGCCGGACCAGCCCGGACTCGTAGGCGAGCACCACCAGCTGCGCCCGGTCCCGCGCCCCGACCTTGGTCATGATCCGGCTGACGTGGGTGCGGGCGGTCGCGGTGGAGATCACCAGCTGGCCCGCGATCTCCTCGTTGGAAAGCCCGCCAGCCACCAGGGCCAGCACCTCCCGCTCCCGTTCGGTGACCTCCCGCACCGCCCCGGTGTGCACCCGGCGGTTCTCCGGGCGGTCCACGAACTCGGCGATCAGCCTGCGGGTGACCGTCGGCGCCAGCAGCGCCTCCCCCGCGGCCACCACCCGCAGGGCACGCAGCAGCTCCACCGGGTCGGTGTCCTTGAGCAGGAACCCGCTGGCCCCCGCGCGCAGCGCCTCGTAGACGTACTCGTCCACGTCGAAGGTGGTCAGCACCAGCACCTTGACCTCAGCCAGCTCGGGGTCGCCGGTGATCCGCCGTGTCGCCTCGATCCCGTCGGTTCCTGGCATCCGCACGTCCATCACCACGATGTCCGGCCGGTGCCGCCGGGCCAGCGCGACCGCCTGCTCCCCGTCCGCGGCCTCCCCGCACACCTGGAAACCCTCCTCGGTCTCCAGCAGCACCCGGAAACCGGCACGCACCAGCGCCTGGTCGTCGGCAAGGACTACCGAGATCATGCCGCCATCTCCCGTAGCTCGACCGCGCGCCGCGGCCGGTCGGTCACCAGGACGTCCACCCGCGGGTCGGCGAGCAGCCTGCCGATCCCCCGGTCGTCGTTCACCGTCCACACCATCGTCCCGATCCCGTGCCGGGCACACAGCCCAAGCACGGTGAGCCGGGCCAGCAGGTGCTGGACCGCGACCCAGTCTGCCCCGCAGGCGCGGATCCTGCGCAACGGGAACAGTTCCCCGTGCCGCAGCCCCAGCTGCCGGTGCCAGCCGTGGCCACCGAGCTGCCTGCCAAGCGACAGCGCCGTGCGCACCCCCGGATGCTCGCGCTTGATCCGGGCGATCGAGACGTCCTCCAGTGAGGTGACCACGAACCCGTCCGCGCCGAGCACCTCCACCGCGAGACCCAGCACCTCGTGCTCGTAGCCGGTCTCCTTCAGATCGAGGTGACCGGCGGCATCCCCGGCGATCAGTTCCAGCACCTCGCCCAGCTCCGGCACGTGGTAACCGGCGCGTTCGCACAGCTCGCGGTAGCCGATCGAGTCCACCCGCGGCCCGCGGCCGACCCGCTCGTCGTGGAAGATCACCAGTTCCCCGTGCCGGGTGCGGCGCACGTCGAACTCCACGTACTCCGCCCCGGTCTCCACCGACTTCTTGTAGGCGTCCAGGGTGGCGGCCGGTGCCTCCTCGCCGCCGCCGCGATGCGCGGAGATCAGCGGGCTCATGCCCGGTCCGCCCTTCGCCGCAGCACCAGCCCGGCCAGCAGCAGCACCCGGGTGCACGGGCGCCGCGCCGGTGTTTCGGTAGTTGTCACAGATGCCCCAGCCGTCTCCCGAGAAAGACGCATCACCCCATTCTCGCCGAATTCCGGCCGGATTGGCAGTGAATTCAGGATCCGGTCGCCGGAACCGGGAGCACTGCGCGCACCTCGAAGCCACCCTCCACGGTCGCGCTCGCGGTGAACCGCCCACCAAGCGCCTCGGAGCGCTCCCGCATCCCGCGCAGCCCGTTACCCTGCCGGGGCGCGGTGGCACCCATCCCGTCGTCCCGCACCACCATCTCCAGCGACCCGTCCCGGCGTCCGAACTGGACGGTGACCGAGCTGGGCTGGTTGGCGTGCCGGATCACGTTGGTCAGCGACTCCTGCAGGATGCGGTAGGCCGCGCCGTCCACGTCCGGTGGCAGCTCCCCCGGCTCGCCGCGCACGTAGACATCGATCCCGACGGCCTGCGCGTGGTCGATCAGTTCGGCGATATGCCGCAGGCTGGCCGAGGGTTCGGCCGTTCCCTCCTTGCGGTCGCCGCCGCGCAGCACCTCCAGCGTGGCGCGCAGGTCGGTCAGTGCCTCCGCACTCGCCTCCTTGATGTGCTGCAACGCCTTACGGGCCTCCTCCGGCCTGCGGTCGGCGACATGCGCGGCCACTCCGGCCTGCACGTTGATCATCGCGAGGCTGTGCGCGACCACATCGTGCACCTCGCGGGCGACCCGCAACCGGTCCTGCTCGGCGAGCCGCTGCGCATGCTCGGCCTGCTGCTCGCGGGTGGCTCGCTGGGCGGCCCTGCGGTGCCGCAGCGCGGTGCCGATCCCGACCACCGCGGCGACCCCGGCGACCAGCCCGGCCGCGGGCAGCGGTGGCAGCCAGTCCCCGCTGCTGCCCGCGTGCACCAGGTACAGGGCGACCAGCAGGGCAGCGCCCGCGATGCTGGCGGTGGCCGGACCGCGCACCCTGGTCAGCACGAACAGCGCGGCCCCAGGCAGCACGATCGCGGGGCCACCGGGATAACCGGACCAGTAGTAGGTCAGCGCGAGCACCGAACTGACCGCGAACGCCAGCAACGGGTACCGGCGGCAGGCCAGCAGCGGCAGCGCGGTGGCCACCAGCCAGCCGTACCCGACCAGGTCCAGCGCCCGCGCGTCCGGCTGCTGCCGGGCGGCCATGGTGGTGGCACCGAGCACGAAGCCCGCCAGCACGAGCGTGCGGAGCACGTCGCCGAGCTGCCGTCTGCCAGGGAACACCCCTGAAAGTTACCCTTCGAACGCCGCCACGCGTATCCGTCGCCAGGCGACTCTTCCGTTACGACGCGTGCGGTATCCCGGTCCGCTGCCCGCTACCGCCGGGAGTCGGTACCGGCGCGCAGCCGTACCCGGACCCCGGAGAAGGCGGCGGTGCCGGTCAGCCCGTCCACGAAGGCGTCGTCGGTGACGTCGTTGACGCTGACCCCGGCGTGCTCGGCGGCCACCCGCAGCCGGGTGCCCTCCCGGCCGTGCCCCCAGCCGTGCGGCAGGCTGACCACCCCGCGCATCACCGAGTCGGTGAGCTCGACCGGCACCGTGATCTCGCCGACCGCCGAGGACAGCGTGGCCAGGTCACCCTCGGCGAGCCCCCGGCTGCGCGCGTCCTCCGGATGCACCAGCAGGGTGCACCGGGGTTTGCCCTTCACCAGCCGCCTGCTGTTGTGCATCCAGGAGTTGTTGCTGCGCAGCTGCCGCCTGCCGATCAGCACCAGCTCGTCGGTCTGCCGCGCGGCGGCAAGCCGTTCCCGCAACCGCGGCAGGTCGTCAAGATAGGTACGCGGGGCGAGGTCGATCCGCCCGCCCTTGCCTGGCAGGCGCCCTGGCAGCATCCGGCGCAGCGGGCCGAGGTCCACGCCGTGCGGCCACCCGCGCAGCTTCCGCAGGGAAAGGCCACCCAGCCCGCGGCGCAGGCCGTATGGGCCCGCGCGCAGCCCGAGCGCCAGCATGGCCTCCGGCCCGCCCCGGCCGAGCAGGCGCAGCAGCTTACCGCCGCCGAGGATGCGGCTGGCCAGCTCGAGGCAGATCTCCCAGTCGTGCCGCTGGTCCCGGCCGCGCCGGAAGATCGGCGGGGCGTACTTGGCCACATTCCGCACGGACAGCGCGGCCAGCGCCAGCTCGTAGTGCGAACGCTCGAGGTGCGCGGTCGGCGGCAGGATCACGTCGGCGTGCCGGGTGGTCTCGTTCAGGTAGAAGTCGATCGCGACCATGAAGTCCAGCTTCGGCAGTGCCTCGTCCAGCCGGGCGCCGTTCGGCGCGGACAGCACCGGGTTGCCCGCGACGGTGAGCAGCGCGCGCACCCGCCCCGCGCCCGGAGTGTCGATCTCCTCGGCCAGCGCGGCCACCGGTAGCTCCCCGCCGAACTCGGGCAGCCCGCGCACCCGGCTGCGGAAGGTGCCGAAGCTACCGGGTTTGGCCAGGCCGATCAGGTCCACCGCGGGGGTGCCGAACATCGAGCCGCCGGGTTCGTCCAGATGCCCGGTGAGCGCGTTCAGCACCACCAGCAGCCAGGCCGCCAGGCCGCCGAACTCCTGGGTGGTCACCCCGATCCGGCCGTAGACCACCGCCCGCGGGGTGCGCGCCAGCTCGCGGGCCAGCTCGCGGATGCGCTCGGCGGGGACGCCGGTGACCTCGGCGGCGACCTCCGGGGGATAGTCCTCGGCGGCCGCGCGCAGCTCGGCGATGCCGTCCAGCCGGGCCGCCAGCCTGCCGGGACGCACCAGATCCTCGGCGAACAGCACCCGCATCATGGCCAGCAGCAGGATCGCGTCGGTACCGGGCCGGATGAACAGGTGCTCGCTGGCGTGCGCGGCGCTCTCGGTCCGCCGGGGGTCGATCAGCACCACCCGGCCACCGCGTTCCCGGATCCCCTTCAGCCGGGCCTTGATGTTCGGCGCGGTCAGGAAGCTGCCGTGCGAGACCGCCGGGTTGGCCCCCAGGCAGATCAGCAGGTCGGTGCGGTCCAGGTCGGGTACCGGGATGAGCAGCTGGTGGCCGAACAGCTGCTGGGCGGCGAGCAGATGCGGCAGCCCGTCCACCGAGTGGCTGGAGTAGGCGTTGCGGCTGCCCAGCCCGCGCAGGAACGGCAGTCCGTACAGCAGGATGCCGAGGTTATGCGCACCAGGGTTGCCGAGGTGGGTGGCCACGGCGTCCTTGCCATGTGCGCGCCGGATCTCCTTCAGCCGCCGCGCCACCAGGTCGAATGCCTCTTCCCAGCTCGCCTCGCGCCAGCCATCGCCCTGCTTGATCAGCGGGTGGCGCAGCCGGTCCGGGTCGTGGTGCACATCGGCGAGCGCGGTGGCCTTGGGGCAGATGTAGCCGCGGGAGAAGGGATCGTGCTCGTCGCCGCGGATGCCGGTGACCCGGTCGCCGTCCACCGTGACCGTGATCCCGCAGGTCGCCTCGCACAGCGTGCAGGTGTGCTGGTGCGTGCTCGTCACGCCATCGAACCTAACGCGTTCGAGCGAGGTGGGGCGACAGTTCCCTACCCGAGCCCTTTACCCGAGCCATTGGACGAGCAGGATGTGCACCTCCCGCTGTTCCTCAAGTACCAGGTAGGTGACCGTGCCCTGTGCATCCTGGCCGAATACCAGCTCGCGCATCGGACCGTCCGGAAGCTCGGCGTTGTAGGGGCGACCGTTGCCCGGTGTCAGTTCGAGTACGGCCAGAGCTTCGGCAAAGGCCGGCAGGGCGTCGTCGGGTAGGGCTTCGACCTGGTCGACCGCCTGGTCGTCCGGAACGATTCGGTACACCTAGCTGCCGAGACGTCTGTCGATCACCGCGCGCATGTCTTCGAACGACCGTGCGCCCGGGTTGTTACCGGTACGCACGATGTGCGCGGCCTTGTCCAGCATGCGCCGGTGGGCGTCCGGACCTTGCCGCTGGGTCAGCCAGGCAATGCGATGGTAGTTGCGCAGCACATCCAGTACCCGGGTCAGATCCAGTGTTTCGGCGGCCTCAGCCAGCGCCTCCCGGTAGGCCACCTCGAACTGTGCGCGCTCCTCGTCGATCAGGGCGTCGCGGATGGCGGTAGGTGTTGTCTCCGGAGGCAGGTCGGGCACCGGAGACTCCTCGAACGGGTTTCCGGCCGCTGCGGTCATACTCGACACGATAGCCGCCCACCCCGACGAATTCAGGTCGGCTCTCCGGCCGGGGCACCCGTTACCCTCGCGTGCAGGTGCATGTCGTGCCAGCCGTCCTGGTGCGGCAGCGCGCCCCGCGGGATCCCCTCCAGCGGGAAGCCGAGTGCGGTTGCCACCCGGCAAGGACGCCTCGTTTTCGGCGGAATGCGGTATCTCCAGACGCCGCAGGCCGAGCTCCCCGAAGCACCACCCGGTGAGCGCCCGCACCGCGCGGGTGGCGACCTTGCCGCCCCGCGCGGCAGGAACCACCCAGTAGGACAGGGCGGCACAGCCGGTCGCCAGGTCGATGTTCCGCAGCCCGACCTGGCCCACCAACGCGTCATCGGTGATCGCCCAGCTGGCCCCGTCTCGGCCACCCACTGTGCGGGCCAGCCCTCGATCCACTCCGCGGCCTCTGCGGTGGAATCGAATCGCCGCCGGTGCCAGTGCCGGATCTCGGCATTGTCGAATGCCGCGCGTACCTGCGCCGGTACGCGGAGCTTGGCGGATAGGATCCGGCTCCCATGCTCGTCCTTCGATCCATCGCGCTGTTCCTGGTCGCCGCGGTACTGGAGATCGGCGGCGCCTGGCTGGTCTGGCAGGGCATCCGCGAGCACCGGGGCTGGATCTGGATCGGCGCCGGAATGATCGCGCTGGGCCTGTACGGGGTGGTCGCCACCTTCCAGCCGGACGCCCACTTCGGCCGCATCCTCGCCGCCTACGGGGGCATCTTCGTCGCCGGTTCGATCGCCTGGGGGATGGTCGCCGACGGCTACCGCCCGGACCGCTTCGACATCATCGGTGCCCTGGTCTGCCTGGCCGGGATGGCGATCATCATGTACGCGCCGCGCGGCGGCTGACCGCAAGGACGGGAGTAACCCATGCCGATCACCGTGCTGGTCACCGGAGCCTCCTCCGGGATCGGCCGGGCCACCGCACTGGCCTTCGCCGAGCACGGCGCCAGGGTGTTCGGCACCTCCCGCCACCCGCGCCCGGCCGGGGACGGGGTGGAGATGCTGGAGCTGGACGTCCGGTCCGCGGAGTCGGTTCGCCGCTGCGTCGAGAGAGTCGGCCGGATCGACGTGCTGGTGAACAACGCCGGGGTGATGTGCGAGGGGTTCGCGGAGGAGGTCACCCCCGCCCAGGCGCAGGAGGTGCTGGAGGCCAACTTCCTCGGCACGGTACGGGTCACCAACGCCGTGCTGCCCGGGATGCGCGCCCGCCGGGCGGGCCGGATCGTCAACGTCGGTTCGCTGGCGGCGTGGGTCGGCGAGCCGGGCGAGGGCTTCTACGCGGCGAGCAAGGCCGCGCTGGCCCGCTACACCGAGGCGCTGCGCCAGGAGGTGTGGCATCTGGGGATCGCGGTCTCCCTGGTCGAGCCGGGCGCGTTCCGCACCGGGGTGCTGGCCGCCGCACCCGCGGTCGAGAGCCGGATCGCGGACTACGACGGCCCGCGGGAGAGCGCCCACCACACCCTGCACCGCGCACTGCGGCGCGGCGAGGACCCTGGCAAGGTGGCGGAGCTGATCCGGCGGATCGCGGCGAGCAGGTCACCGCGCGGGCGGTACGGCGCCGGGCGCGGGGCCTGCTGGGTGCCGCGGCTGAAGACCCTGCTGCCGCAACGCCTGTTCGAGTTCGCGCTGCGCCGCGCCTACCGGCTGCCGCGCTGACCGGCGGCCAGGAACGCCCGCCAGGCCGCGGCCGGGAAGCTCAGCGTGCCGGTATCCGGCGACTTCGAGTCCCGCACCGCCACAGCCACACCGCGGAACGCCACCTCGACGCAGTTGCTGTTGTGACCATCGGTCGCGCTGTAGCTACTCGTGCGCCACTCCACGGTGCCCTCCCGGCTCAGGTCTCGGCGATCACCCGCCGGATCAGCGCGATCGAGTCCGGCTCGTCCAGCGCCAGGTCGGCGAGGTGCTCGAAGGCCAGCCTAGCAGCGCGGACCTGCGACTCCTTCTCCGTTTGCCAGGCCCCGAAGCCGTGCTCAAGGTAGGCGATGTCCGGGTCCTTCGGGTCCGGGTAGCTCAGGATGACGAATGTGCCGGACCGGCCGTTGTGCGCACCGAACGCCAGCGGGATCACCTGCACGGTCACCGTGGGCAGCGCGGTCACCGCGATCAGGTGCTCCAGCTGGGCACGTTGTTCCGCTGGCGGCAGCACCGGCCTGCGCAGCACGGTCTCATCCAGGATCGCGTGCAGGCGCAGGGTGGGCTCCTCGGTCAGCCGCCGCTGCCGGTGCAGCCGGACCGCCACGTCGTTGTCGGCCCGCTCCTGTTCACGGAGATCGTTGAAGCCCGCTCGCATATATGCCTCGGTCTGCAGGAGTCCGGGGATATAGCCGAGCTGGAACTCGCGCACCAGGCAGGCCTCGTCCTCCAGCGGCACATAACCTCGGTCGTCCAGGCCGTAGATATGCCACCAGCCGCGTTCCTGGGCACGTTCCAGCATTTCCAGATACGGGGTGTAGTCCGAGACGATCACGCCGTAGAGGTCCAGCAGGGCCATCAGCTCGTAGCGGTTCGGCAGCTGCCCCAGCTCCAGCCTGCTCACCTTCGCCTTGGAGAAGTGCATCTCCCTGGCGACCTCGTCCTGGCTCATCCGGGCCCGCTCGCGCAGCTTGCGCAGGGTCCGGCCGAGCTGGCGCCGCGCGTGGTTCGGCTTCCTCGGCACGCCCATCGACTATCACCCCTCGGTACCGCGTGATCACGAATCGTAAGTCGGAGCGGCGACAGTCGAGATCTCGACAGCTGGTCTCGACTCCAACCATCCCCCCATGCCCGACCCGGGATATCCGCACGAGATCGAGTACCGGCACGAACGCGCCAGGGGCTACCGCGAGCACGTCTACACCGAGCGGGTGGACGACATGGGGTTCTGCCTCGAGCACCACAAGGACCGGCGGGAGGCCTGGCTGGCCCGCTACACCTGTGCCTGTGCGGTGGACTACTTCCAGCGGGTCCGGCCGCGCCGCGGGACCTGGGTGGTGAGCGTGTACCGGCTGCTGGATTCCGATCGGGTGCACCTGGTCACCATCCGGATGACCTGGCCGCCGAAAAAATCCCGGGATCACCCGTCGGAGAACCCGGCCCCCGGACGACGATGAGGGTGTGACGGAACCTCGGGTGCGACCGGACCCGGCTTTCGCGCTGCTCGACCTCTACGACGCGGCGCTGCCGGAGGTCTATGGCTACCTGCTGTCCCGTTGCGGCAACCGCACGCTGGCCGAGGAGCTGACCTCGGAGACCTTCCTCGGCGCGGTGCGCGCGGCCCGCGAACCCGGGGCGGCCCCGGTCAGCATCCCGTGGCTGATCGGGGTGGCGCGGCACAAGCTGGCCGACCACTGGCGCCGCCGCGAACGCGAGGAACGCGGGCTGCGGCTGGTGCACGAGTCCGAACCGGAGCCGGCCGACCCGTGGGACGCCGAACTGGACGCCATGCTGGCCCGGCAGACCCTGGCCGAGCTGGGCGCGCACCACCGGGCCGCACTCACCCTGCGTTACCTGGACGGCCTCGGCGTGCCCGAGGTCGCCGAACACCTCGGCCGCACCGTGCACGCCACCGAGGCGCTGCTGGTCCGCGCCCGCGCCGCGTTCCGTGCCGTCTACCAGGGGAAGGAGGGCCGTGATGACCGAACCGTCTGATCCGCTGGACGCCCTCCGTGACCCGTACCAGCCGGTCGACCCGGACCCCCGGTTCGCCGACGCGCTGCGTCTGTCGCTACGCCGCGCGATCCTGGACCCGCCAGCCGATGGAGCAGAGATGACCACCACCGAGAGCACCCAGAGCCCGGCCCTGGCCGACTACCACTCGCTCGGCGCCTACCTGGCCGTTTCCGACGCCCGGCGGGCGCTGGAGTTCTACGAACAGGCCTTCGGCGCCACCCGCAGGGCCGACCCGATCGTGATGGACGACGGCCGGATCGGGCACGCCGAACTGGCCATCGGGGACTCCGTGCTGATGCTGGCCGAGGAGTTCCCGGAGATCGGGCATTTCGAGTCATCCGGCGGGGGCGCGGCGATCCGGGTGGAGGTGCCGGACGCGGACGCCGCCGTGGCCAGGGCCGTGCAGCTCGGCGCCACCGTGCAGCGCGAGGTGACCAGCGACGAGCACGGGCGCAAGGGCACGATCGTGGACCCGTTCCGGCAGCGCTGGCTGGTGGTGCAGGCACCGCAGCGGTCTTCGGCAGGGGTGGCCGCCCCGCGGCACGGCAACGCCGGGTACTTCACCTTCACCGTCCCGGACGACGAGGCGGCCAAGGCTTTCTACGGTGCGGTACTCGGCTGGCAGTTCAGCGCCGGGCGCGTGGACCGGGCCTGGCGGATCGAGGGTTCCGGGCTGCCGGACGCCGGGATGTGGGGCGGGCAGCCCTACCCCGGCTGGAAGATGATGTACGCGGTGGACGACCTGGACGCCGCCGTGGAGCGGGTCGGCGCCCAGGGCGGGCAGGTGCGCGAGGTCGGGCAGCAGCCCTACGGGCGCACCGCGGACTGCGTCGACAACCAGGGAATCGAGTTCTGGCTATGGCAACAGTGAGCTACGACCGCTGGCTGCACGAGCTGTGGAACGGTGAGCCGGACCGGCTGGAGACGCTGGCGCGCGGGGTGGTGTCACCGGACTTCGTCGGCAACTGGCCGGGGCGTCCCGGGCTGGTGCACGGGCCGGACGAGCTGGCCGCGGTGATCCGGCAGGGCAGGGAGATGTTCGAAGAGCTGCGGTTCGAGGTCGAGGTCGGCCCGATCACGCAGGGTGACCTGACCGCGGCCCGCTGGCTGGCCCGCGGCGTCCACCAGGGCTCGGCCTGCGAGTTCCGCGGGCACGACCTGCTGCGTTCCGGACCCGAGGGGTTCACCGAGTACTGGGTGATCGCCGAGGACCCCACCGGCTGACCCTCGGGGGTTGCTCCATTCGTGGAACCGGGTGACACTTCGGTGCGTCGACACTGTTGACCTTGACGCCTACGAGGGTGGCGCAACCGTGAACGACACCGCCGTCGACCAGGACAACGTCAAACCGATCCCGCCGGAGTTCCCGCCGGTCGTCTATCTGCCATGCGCCGCGCACGCCAGCGACCCGTCCGAGGCCGTGGTCGAGCTGCGCCGCACCCGGGACGGCCGGATGGCCCTGATGGCCTACTCCGCACTCGACCGGCTGAAGTACTGCTGTGGTGACCAGCAGCCGTGGATGGTGGTGCCGACGGCGCAGCTGGACAACATCCAGCAGGTGCAGCCGTTCGAGCTGGTACTGCTCGACGTGATCATTCCGCCGGAGCACCGGCACGGAGCCGAGGGGGCGAGCGATGCCTGACGGCGGTTACCACGCGGACCCCGGGGTGCTCGACGGCATCGCCAGCACCCTGCGCAACGCAGCGGACAAGCTGGACGGGCTGGGCAACAGCGTCCCGGACACACCGGACGCGGGTGATGCCAGCGCCGCGCTGGCGGCCATCCTCGCCAAGCTGACCGACAGCGCGGGCCAGCTGGTCATCGGCACCCAGGCCGCCGGTGACACGGTGGCCGAAGGCGGCCGGGCGTACGCGGAGACCGAGGACCAGGCACACGAGACGGTCACCGCTTCCGGGGGCGAGTGAGATGCCCATCGACACGAAGATCGAAGGCGACCCCGGCAGCATCACCTCGGCGGCAACCTGGGTCCGGGACTCACTGGCCAGCACGGTCACCGACACCGCGAGCCAGATCTACCGGGCCCGCAACAGCGCCGACGCGGGCTGGCGGGGCACGGCCGCCGAGGCCTTCCGGGACCGGATGACCCAGGGTGCCAGGACGACCGACGAGTTCGCGGGCACCGCCAAGACCATGGCGCAGAAGTTCGACGACATCGCCGCCGACCTCAAGCGGGCCCAGTCGGACATGGAGAACATCCGCACCCAGGCGTCCTCGGCCGGGCTGGCGGTGAACGGCGAGGTGATCGCCGATCCCGGTCCGGCCCCCGCGGCCCCCGGCCCGAAGCCCACCGGCGATGCCGCCACCCCGCAGGCGCTGCAGGCGCACGGCGACGCCGTCGACGCGCAGAACGCCCATGCCAAGCAGGTGGCGGCCTACGAGAAGGCCAAGGCCGATGCGAAGGACGTGCGCACCAGGTGGAAAGGGGCCGTCGAGGGCATCGCGAAGGAAGCCAACAGCCAGGGCCCGAAGCCGTGGCTGACCGTCGGCGCGGTCGCGGGCGACACCATCGCCGCTGCCGCGGGCGCGAAGTACAGCTCGTTCCTGCTCAAGGGCGCCCAGCACTACCTGGACGACGCGGCCCAGGCCACCAGGCATGTCAAGGCGTTCGGCGACGTCGTGCTCGACCACAAGAACTTCTACGCCCAGGTCGACCGCGCCCAGGCGAGCACCAGGGCGGCCGGCGCGCTCACCGACGACGCGGCCAAGGCCACCAGCAAGGCCAAGCTCACCGGGCTCAAGCTCGGTGGGGCACTCGCCATCGGCGGCATCGCCTACGACATCGCCAACGGCAAGCCGGTGGACCAGGCCGTGGTCTCCGGCGGCGTCGGATTCGGCGCCTCGGTCGCCGCGGGTGCCGCCGTCGGCACCGTCATCGGCGGCCCGGTCGGCACCGCAGTCGGCGCCGTGGTGGGGGCCGGAGTGGGCGTGTTCACCTCCGGCATGGTCGACTCCCTGTATGAGAACGGCATCGGAGAGGTCGGGCAGGCCATCGAGGACGGTGGGCAGGCGGTCGTGGACACCGGCAAGGCGATCGCGGACGGCGTCGGCGACGCCGCGGGCGCGGTCGCGGGTGGGGTGAAGGACGCCTGGGATGCCGTCTTCTGACCACCTGCGGCAGCCATCGGAATGGGCACGTTCCACCCCGGTGCAGGTCGTCCTCGCCTTCGCGTTCGGGGCCATCGTGCTCGTCATGGCACCGGTGGCCATCTCGATCTACGGCTTCCAGCACGACCGCCCCGGCATGGGCAGGTACGCGCTCGCCTTCGCCGTGCTCGGCGCGCTGATCCTGTGGGTGGGCTACGAGACGAGGTTGCGCAAGCACACCTCGACCGAGGTGGTCAGGAACCACCGGAGCGCGCTGGAGATCCCGTACTCGTCCCGGCTGCATGCCGGCTACGGGCTGTTGTTCGGCGCGATCGCGCTGGTGTTCGTGCTGGCGACGGTGGACTCGGTGACCACAGACGGCTTCGGTGGCGCGGCCGTCGTGTTCGGTGCCGTGGTGCTGATCTTCGCCTCGCTGCCCGCTCTGATGGCCACCGGCCGGTTGGCCAGGGGCTACCTGCGGCTCACCCCGGAGGGCATCTACCAGCGTGGCTGGACCTTCGAATCGTTCCTGCGATGGTCGGACCTCCGCACGGTGATCCCGAAATACACCGACTGCCCCAGGATCGTGGTCGTGGCCGAGGAGGACGCCCCCTGGCAACGGCGCCAGATCACCCGGCTGTGGCGGCAGGACCGGCTGCCGAAGGTCAGGCGTGCGGACGGGAACGGGCTGGTGCCGATGCTCGACATCCCGGGGAAGTTCCTCGCCGTGGACCCCACGCTCGTCTACCACCTGGTCGGCTACTACCTGACCAACCCGGCTGCGCGGCCGGAGCTGGCGTCGGAGTCCGCGGTGCAGCGCGCCCGCTCCGGCGCGTTCGGTTAGCGCCCGTCCCCCGGCTCCGACCGTGCTCGGCCCCGGTGCCGTGATCTACGATGACGCAGGTGAGCGTGGGGGACGCCGGGTATGCCAGCTGCTGAGACCTTGCCGCCACCGGCGGAGTGGCGCCGTCCGGCCAACGGGTGGGTTGTCGCGACGATCGTGTCGCTCACCGTAGTGCTGGTGCTCGCGCCGTTGGCGGTTGCCGTGCACAGCCTCGGTGCCGGGCGGTTCGGCACCGGGCGATACTGCCTCGCCATCGCCGTCATCGGCGGTCTGCTCGTGTGGGTGGGCTACGAGACCAGGTTGCGCAGGCACACCGCCACCAGCCCGATCACCCACCATCCGGACGGCGGCGGCGCGCTGGAGATTCCCTACTCGGCACGGATCTACGCCGGGTACGGGCTGGTCATGGGCGGGCTGACGGCGCTGTTCGGGATGGCCGTAGTGGACTCGGCAACCGGTGGCGCCCCCGGTGGGGCGTACGTGTTCGGGGTGCTGGCGCTGGTGGCGGGCTCGCTGCCCGCGCTGATGGCGCTGGGCCGGTTCCGGCGTGGCTACCTGCGGCTCTCCCCGGACGGCCTGCACCAGCGCGGGTGGACCTTTGAGTCCTACCTGCCGTGGTCCGCCGTGCTCGGGGTCGCCCCGCGCTACGCGGACTGCCCGATCATCGTGGTCGTCGCCGAGGAGGACGCCCCCTGGCAACGGCGGCAGGTCACCCAGCTGTGGCGACCGGACCGGCTGCCGGAGGTGCGGCGCAAGGACGGCAAGGGGCTGGTGCCGATGATCGCGGTGCCAGGGAAGTTCCTGGCCGTGGACCCCACGCTCGTCTACTACCTGCTGGGTCTCTACCTTGCCAACCCGGGCATGCGCGCCGAACTCGCCACCGAGTCCGCCGTCCGCCGCGCGCACGTCCTCGTCGACCGCTGAAACCGGTAGCCTCGACGGCATGTCCCAGGGCGCCGAACCGGTTTTCGACAAGCGCGACCAGTACGAGCAGGTGGTCAGCGGGCTGCTCGACGGCGAGCGGGTGCTGGCGGTCTACGACGCGATCGGGGCGGGCACGGGCTTCATCGGGCACGCACACAACGTGATCCTCTGGCACCTCACCCGCTGACGCCGGATCCGGCTACTCGTTCGCCTTCTTCGAGCGCAGGGTGACGGTGGTGTCCGGGGCGGCCGCGCTCCCGGCCGCGGGTGTCTGCGAGACCACCCGCCAGTTCCGGTCCCACAGCAACATCCGGCCCTGCCCGGTCGCGTCCACCTCCTGCAACCGGTAGAACCCGGCCGCCTGCAGGGTGTCCTGGGCCTGCTGGTGGTTCATCCCGACCACGTTCGGCACGGCGAGCGCGGCCGTTCCCGAGTCCTCCACCCGCTCGATGGCCGTCACCGGCGGGGGCGGCGCGGTCGGGGACGGCCCGGTGCCGCCCTCCGGACCGTCCTCGCCGTCCATGGCCGCGAAGCCGATCACGGCCAGCAGGACCACCCCGCCGAGTACGAAGGGCGCCGCACCGCCCTTCTTCGGGGGCGGGGTTGCTCCGTCGTTCATGGGTCGTCCTCCTCGCGATGTCTGTTTCCGGGACATCGGCCGCTTCGCCACCGCCGCTACGACCTGGATCACAACGAGGCCGTAACGGCGCGCTGTCACGTTCCCCGCGCCCGCCCCGTCCAGGGGATAGCAGGAACGGATGATGGGAGGCAGTCGATGAAGGGTGAGATCACGGTCGTCGGTGGTGGGCTTGCCGGGCTGGTCGCGGCGATCACCTGCGCCGAGGCCGGCGCGACGGTGACCCTGCACGAGGCGCACGCATCGCTGGGCGGGCGCGGGCGGGCCACCGCGCCGCCGTACGTGGCGCACGAGGGCCCGCACGTGTTCTACGCCGACGGTCCACACTGGACCTGGCTGAAGGAGCGCGACCTGATCGGCAAGGTGGGCTGGCCGTCCCCGCCCGCCGCACTGCGCGTCGGCTTCCGGGATCGTGGCCGGTTCCGCCGGGGGATGCCCGCCGGGCTGCTGCGGCTGGTCGCCGGCCGCAGGCGGGCGCCGGTGGACCAGGACTTCCGCACCTGGGCGAGCGCGCGGTACGGCGAGCGCGCGGCCGAGGCGGCGGCGAACGCGATCAGCGTGATCACCTATGACGCCGACACCGGGCGGCTGTCCGCCGCGTTCGTGCAGGACCTGCTGCTACGCGCGCTCAACCCGGTCATCGCCGTGCGGTGGGTCGTCGGCGGCTGGCAGGCTGTGCTCGACCGGATGGCCAGCCGGGCACGCGAACTCGGGGTGCGGATCGAGCTGAAGTCGCGGCTCACCGAGCTGCCTGGCGGGCCGACGATCGTGGCCACCGAGCTGTCCTCGGCCCGCGTTCTGCTCGGGGACGACTCGCTGACCTGGGAGAGCGGGGACTGCGTCATGCTGGATCTCGCGGTGACCAAGCACCGCGGGGACGCCTTTGTGGTCTTCGACCTGGACGAGGGCGGTTTCCACGAGTGCTACTCGATGCCGGACCCGAGCGTGGCGCCGGCCGGGGAGTCGCTGTTCCAGATCGACATGCCGGTGCGGGCGGGGGAACGGACCGCGGACGCACACCGCAGGCTGGAGCAGCTCACCGAGCTGGCGGTCCCCGGCTGGCGGGACCGCACCACCTGGCAGCGGACCGGGCGGGCCAGGGGCCGCAGCGGCGCGCTGGATCTGCCCGGGTTCACCTGGCGGGACCGCCCGGCCGTCGAACGCGGCGATGACGTGTTCCTCGCCGGGGACATGGTGGCCGCGCCAGGGATGCGCGGCGAGATCTCGATGAACAGCGCGCTGCGGGCGGCCGAGGGCGCGGTCGCGGCGCTGGACCGGAGCGTCCGCGCCGCGTAAGCGGCAAACCCGGCTACCGGAACGGCAAACTCGGGTACGTGGAGGGCAAACACGCGCGCGTGGGCGGCAAACACGCCGGGTGGGCTGGGGGTCAGCGGCCGACGGCGTAACCCTGCATCCCGCGGGCGTTGGCCGCCGCGCGCAGGATGCCGGTGGCCGGGTCCCTGGCGACGGCGGAGAGCCTGCCGAGCGCCCAGGGCCCGGCGTCCACCACCCGGTGCCCCCGCTCGCGCAATTCGTCCATTGTGGACTCGCCGAGCCTGGACTCCACCACCAGCTCGCGCGGGTGCCAGGAGCGGGGGTAGAACGAGCCGGGGAAGGCCGTGGTGTGCCAGGCAGGCGCGTCGATCGACTCCTGCAGGTTCAGCCCGCCGAGCATATGCGCCAGCCAGAAGCACAGCTGCCACTGATCCTGCTGGTCCCCGCCGGGGGTGCCGAAGGCCAGCACCGGTTCGCCGTCGCGCAGCGCCATCGAGGGCGACAGCGTGATCCGCGGGCGCCGTCCCGGCCGCAGCGAGTTCGGCAGCCCCTGCTCCAGCCAGAACATCTGGGCCCGGGAGTCCAGGCAGAAACCGAGCTCCGGAATGGTCGGGCTGGACTGCAACCAGCCCCCGGACGGGGTCGCCGAGACCATGTTCCCCTCGGCGTCCACCACGTCGATGTGCACGGTGTCGCCCCGCACCTGACCGGTCGGCGACACCGTGGGCTCGCCGGTCGCGCCTGCCCCGGCCACCAGGCCACGGGTCTGCTCCAGGATCACGGGCAGCCTCGGCGCGAGCCCACCCGGCGAGCCCGGCCGCAGCTCGGCGCTGGCCTGCGGATCGACCAGCGCGGCCCGCTGCGCCGCGTACTCGGCCGAGAGCAGCGCGCGGATCGGCACCCCGGCGTCCCCGTACCAGGCCTCCCGGTCGGCGAAGGCGAGCTTGGCACACTCGGTCGCAAGGTGCACGGTCCGCGCCGTGGGCACGCCATCCACATAGGACAGCTCGTCGGCGAACTCGCGCAGCATCAGCAGCTGTTGCGCCAGCACCGGCCCCTGGGTCCAGGCGCCGCACTTGACAAGACCCCACTCGCCCAGGTCGGTGACCAGCGGGTCCTCGTAGCTGGCCGACCAGTCCGCAAGGTCCTGCCCGGTGAGCAGCCCGGCATGCTCGCGGCCGGAGTCGTCCAGGAAGGCCTTGCGGCTGAACGCCTCCACCGCCTCCGCCACGAATCCCTGCGACCACGCCCTGCGGGCGGCCTCGATTCGCGCCTCCCGGTCACCCGCGGACTCGGCCTCGGTCAGCAGCCGTTGCCAGGTCCGGGCCAGCGCCCGGTTGCGGTGCAGCGAGCCGGGTGCTGGCGGCAGCCCGTCGGGCAGCCACAGCTGCGCCGAGGTCGGCCAGTGCGTCGCGAACAGCCCGGAGACCGTCTCGATCGTCTCGGTCATCCGCGGCACCACCGGAACTCCCTGCCAGGCGTAGGAGATCGCGTAGCCGAGAATGTCCTCCAGCGGTTTGGTTCCGTAGTCCCGCAGCAGCAGCAACCAGGCATCCCACGCGCCGGGCACGGTGGCAGGCAGCAGCCCGCTGCCAGGGATCAGGTTCAGCCCGAGGTCGGCGAACCGCTCCGGGGTGGCAGCCGCGGGCGCCACGCCCTGGCCGCAGAGCACCCGCGGCCTGCGCTCGGCCGCGGTCGCGAAGAGGGCGGGCACCTGCCCGGCCGGGCCGTTCAGGTGCGGCTCGGCGACCTGCAACACGAACCCCGCCGCCACGGCGGCGTCGAAGGCGTTGCCACCGTCCTCCAGCACCGCCATTCCGGTGGCCGAGGCCAGCCAGTGCGTGGAGGCGACCATGCCATGAGTGCCGGCGAGCTCCGGCCGCGTGGTGAACACACCCCAACTCTAGGGCCGCAAAGTTCGTTCGCTCAACTAACGGACTCCACAGCGCTGGGCTCAGGCGGTGGTGAGGCGGCGCTGGCGGGGGCGGCCGATGCCCTGCCAGCTCAGACCGGCGCCGAGGATCTGCTGCGGGTCCAGCAGGTTACGGGTGTCCACCACGGCGTCGCCGACCATCAGCTCGGCAAGGTAGCTCCAGTCCAGCCTGCGGAACTCGTCCCACTCGGTGAGCACCACCACCACATCGGCGCCCTTGGCCACCTGGTAGGCGTCGTCCACCACGGTCATCCCGGGCAGCTCGCCGCCGACCGCGGGGTCGTATGCGGTCACCTCCGCCCCGTGCGCGCACAGCACGGAGGCCACCGAGAGCGCGGGCGAGTCCCGCAGGTCGTTGGTCCCCGCCTTGAAGGCCAGCCCGAGCAGGCCGATCCGTGCCCCGGCGAGGTCGCCGCCTGCCGCACCGGCGATCTTGGCGATCACCCGGTCCCGCTGCGCGATGTTCTCCTCCACCGCGGCGGTGAGCAGGCCGAAGTCGAACCGCGCCGACTCGGCGATCCGCAGCAGCGCCTGGGTGTCCTTGGGCAGGCAGGACCCGCCCCAGCCCGGCCCCGGCTTCAGGAAGGAGCGGCCGATCCGCCGGTCGTAACCCATGCCCTCGGTCACCGCGTCGATATCCGCGCCCAGCCGCTCGCACAGCTCGGCAACCGAGTTCACGTAGGAGAGTTTCATCGCGAGGAAGCAGTTGGCCGCGTACTTCATCAGCTCCGCGCTCGCCGCGTCGGTGACCACGCTCGGCGCGGAAAGATCCCGGTACAGCCCGGCCACCCAGCGCGCGGCCCCGGCGTCGTCCGAACCGACCACGATCCGGTCCGGACCGAGGAAGTCGGCCACCGCGGTGCCCTCGCGCAGGAACTCCGGGTTGGACACCACCGGCAGGTCCTCCCTGCCGAGCAGGTCCCGGATCCGCCCCGAGGTACCGACCGGCACGGTCGACTTGGTCACCAGCGCACAGCCCGGCGGCAGCACCTCGGCGATCTCGGCCGCCACCGCCTCCACCGCGCGCAGGTCGGCCGCGCCACCGGCACCCATCGGGGTCGGGACACAGAGGAACACCGCCTCGGCGTCGCGGACGGCCTCCCTGGCACCACTGACGAACCGCAGCCGCCGCATGGTCAGGCCGCGGGAGACCAGTTCGGCCAGCCCCGGCTCCATGATGTCCACCCGGCCGGCGGCGAGCCTGGCCACCTTGGCCTGGTCCACATCGACGCAGGTGACCCGGTGCCCGAGGCTGGCGAGGCAGGCTCCGGTGGTCAGTCCTACGTATCCCGTTCCCACTACCACGATCCGAGCTGCGTTCGCGCCATTCACGCCTCGACGGTCGCAGCCGGAGTTGACCACGGTGCTAACGGAAGTGGGCGCCGCCGGGTACGCCGTGCGACGGGTGAGGAGGCACACTGACCGTGCCGACGCGAACGAGCGTTAACCTGATGGCCAGTTCGAAGCAGAAGGGAACGGCGGAAACATGGAGATCAAGGACACCGCGGCCATTGTCACCGGCGGGGCATCCGGGCTCGGCGGGGCGACGGCGAAGGCGCTGGCCGGCAAGGGGGCGAAGGTGTTCGCGCTGGACCTCGCCGCCTCGATCGAGAAGGCCGGGCAGGTCGAGGGCATCAGCTACGTCGAGGCCGACGTGACCAGCGCCGAGCAGGTACAGGCCGCCGTGGACCAGGCAGCAGGCGCCGGGGTGCCGCTGCGGGTTGTGATCAACTGCGCCGGGGTCGGCTGGGCCGGCCGGATCCTGTCCAAGAACGGTCCGCACGACCTCGACCTGTACCGCAAGGTGCTCGAGGTCAACCTGCTCGGCACGTTCAACGTGCTGCGGCTGGCCACCGAGGCGGTGGCGAAGACCGACCCGCTGGGCGAGGACGGCCAGCGCGGGGTGGTGGTGAACACCGCATCGGTCGCCGCCTTCGACGGGCAGATCGGGCAGATCGCCTACGCCGCGTCCAAGGGCGGCGTCGCGGCCATGACCCTGCCCGCCGCGCGCGACCTCGCCAAGCACGGTATCCGGGTGATGACCATCGCGCCGGGCATCATCGACACCCCGATGATGGCCGGGGTCACCGAGGAGTTCCGCGCCGGGCTGGCCGCGGGGGTGCCCTTCCCACAGCGGCTCGGGAGGCCGGAGGAGTACGCCCAGCTCGCGGTGGACATCGTCGAGCACGACTACCTGAACGGCGAGGTCATCCGGCTGGACGGCTCGCTGCGGATGGCGCCTCGCTAGTCAGAGGTCACCCATGAACGGAATATCCCGCATGGCGGGGCCGGACATCCACTCGCGCAGGACCCACGTGGCCCGCACGTCGTCCTCGTTGTAGCGCAGGAGCCGGTCCCGCTGCGGGAGGTCCGGCAGCTCGCCGTCCATCCCCACGGCATCCCGGTACCAGCGCATCGAGGCCTCCCCGCTGGCCTCCGGATCCCGCCACCGGAACCCGGCGACCGGCGCGATCACCTTCAGCCCCTTGCCGTGTGAGCACAGGAACTGGTCGGTGACGCTGCGGAACAGGTCGACCCACTCGGCCGACTCCACGAACTCGCGCACCGCCGAGCGCGCAGGCACCCCGTCCACCCCGGCGAACCGCTCCGCCGAGCCGAACAGCCAGCGGTTCTCCGCCAGCGCGTTGTAGCAGTAGGCGCGGAAGGTCAGCCCGGCCGCCGCGGTCCGCGCGCGCACCTCGGTCAGCCAGGACCAGAACGCGGCGAAGGACCGCGCCTCGTCCGGGGTCGGCAGCGGCTCCCAGGTGGCGAACGCGTGGTAGCCGGGCGCGATACCGATGTCCCGGCCGCTGAGCAGGCAGCCCCACAGGTACGCGCCCGCGTCGCCGAAGCTCTCCATGTCGATGTCCACCTCGACATCGGCGCGCGGCACGGTGACCGCGTCCACCCTGCGCACCATGGTCAGGTCCGCCAGCCAGGCCCTTGCCAGCGCGACCGCGTCGGTGTGCGTGGTGCCGGTCCACTGCACCGGGGGTTCCCCGGCCGGATCCAGCGCGGCCAGCTTGTCCACCGTGGTCACCCCGACCCGGCGCAGCTCCATCGCGTCCTCGCCGCGCACCACCAGGCTCACGTCCCTGGTGCGGGTGAGCTCGGCGGCGCAGGTCGGCCACCACGGGCAGTGCCTGCACTCCAGGATGCGCGAGGGCTCGGCCAGCGGCTCGCGCCGGGCGGCGGCGGCCTCGGCGATGGCCAGCCGGTCGGCGAACCGGGCGTCGTACTCGGTCAGCGCGCTGCGCCCGCCCGGCCAGGTCGGCGCGTCCAGGTCGTGCCAGACCACCACATCGGCATCCAGCCCGATCACCCCGCCGACCGCCCTCGCCTGCTCGGCCTGCCCGGCGGCCTGCAGCAGCCTGCGGATATGCGCCAGCCGCAGCTGGTCCCGCGGCTGCGCGCGCACCCTGCGCTCCTCGTCGGTGACCGCGTTGCCCGGATCGAGATCGGTCACGGCGGTGGTGCGGGCCCCGGCCCCGCGATCGGTGATCCGGTGCCGGACGACGATCACCGGCAGGTAGCCGGTCGCGGTGCGCACCAGCAGCTCCGCCCCGCCGCGCCGGCCCGCGGCGGGGTCGGCAGGCAGCAGGGCACCCCAGATGAACGGCGTCCGCGCGGCCATGGCCTCGGTGGTGGCCCGCACCCGCTCGGCCGCGCTCCACTCCCTGGGGACGGTGACCCAGCCCGGCCCGGCCGCGGTGGCCTCGGCCAGCCGCCGGGCGATCTCCACCCGGTGCGTTGCGGCATCGGCGATCCGCTGCTCGATGGCCGGATCCGGCGGGGGCAGCTCGACCTCACGCATGGCCGGGTCGTGCTCGAGGTGCACCCGACGCCGGCACCGGGTCACCACGGCGGCGTCGAGCAGCACCTCGGAATCCATGCCTTCACTCTAAGAGTCTCCACCGACACGGGCGGACATGCCCGGCCGGGACGCGACCAGTAAGTTCGACCCCGACACGTGCCGGAGGTGCCAGCGATGACGCGCAGAGCCGACAAGAAGGCCGAGAAGCGGGCCGAGAAGGAAGCCGCCAAGGAAAGCAAGGACGTGGTGAAGCGGGCGCGGACCGCCGTGGGAGTGGCCAAGGTGGTCGGCCCCGCGGTCGGGCCCGTGCTGGCGCCGTTCGCGGTACGCGCGGCCGGGGTCGCGCGGGATGCCTATGACCACTACCGCGCCCGGCAGCTCGGGGTGCCGGTGGCGCGGCTCAGCGAGTTCACCGGACGGGGCGCGGCACTGCACGCCCGGATCGCCGGGGTCGCCGACGGCCTCGCCGACCTGCGCAGGGCGCAGCGCGCGACCGTCGGCGACCAGGCGTTCGCCGATCAGGCCCAGGGCACGCTGGAGCAGCTCACCGCGTCGGTGCGGGCCGCGGAGCGGATGCCTGCGGCCCGGCGCAAGGCCGCGCACCGGGCCGTCGCGGGCGAACTCGAACGGCTCGAGTCACAGCTGCTGCACCGCCTGGGCATCTGAGTTCTACACCGGGCGATCGCCCACGATCGCCACCCGCTCGGCGACCCGTACCTGCGGCTGGTAGTCGTTCACCGCGTAGTGCTGGGTGGCCCGGTTGTCCCAGAACGCCACCGAGTTCTCCGCCCAGTGGAACCGGACCTGGTACTCCGGCACGTGTGCCTGGGTGAACAGGAAGTGCAGCAGGCGATCGCTCTCCGCGCGGTCCATGCCGACGATATGCGTGGTGAAGGCCTGGTTCACGAACAGCGTGCGCCTGCCGGTCTCCGGATGCCTGCGCACCACCGGGTGCTCGACCGGCGGGAACTCCTGCTGCTTGCGGTGCAGCAGCTCATGGTCGGAGAACCGCGCGAAACCGGGGATGTAGTCGTGCACCGCACGCAGCCCCTCGATCCGGGTCTTGATCTCCTCGGGCAGGTTGTCGTAGGCGGCGGCCATATCCGCCCACATGGTGTCCCCGCCCACCGGCGGCACCTTGACCAGTCGCAGCACCGAGCCCAGCGCCGGGTTCGGCCGGAAGGTGACATCGGTGTGCCAGATGTTCTCGAAGGCGGGCATCGAGGCGTCCCGGGAGAACCGGGTGACCTCGCCGGAGTCCCCGGTCGGGATGAACGGGTTGGTCTCCAGCTCGCCCCAGTTGCGGGCGAAGTCACGCTGCTGCTGCCAGGTGATGTCCTGGTCGCGGAAGAACAGCACCTTCCACTCCAGCAGCGCCCGGTTCAGCTCGGCGCGCAGCTCGGCCGTCAGCGGCCTGCCGAGGTCGACCCCATGCAGCTCGGCCCCGATCACCCGGCCGAGCGGGCGCAGGTCGAAGAGCTCGTACGGCCGGGACTCGACCCCTTCGGGCAGCCTGCGCAGGACGCGGGTGCCCTCGAGGATCCCGTCGCCCGGCACGGTTGCTTCGCGCAGGGTGAACCGCTCGGACAATTCAACGGACATGTGAATTCGTTCCCTTGCTGTAGCAGGATCAGGGCAGCGGAAAGCCCTGCCCCGGCGGGGAGCCGAGGCGGCCGCGCCGCAGCAGCAGGGCAACGACACCGACGTGATCCCATACAGCAGGCATGCGCCCATGCTGGCAGAACCCGCCTGACCTGCGCCAGTGCGGTGCTAGTCGGGGAGGGTGATGAAGCCCTTCCGCACCATCCAGTCCCGCGCCACCTTGGCCGGATCCCTTCCGTCCACGTCGACCTGCTTGTTCAGCTCGGTGATCTGCTCGTTGTCGATGGCCGTGGCGATCGGTTCCAGGATCTCGCGCAGCACCGGGTACTGCTCGAGGAAGGAGATCCTGGTGGTCACCGCCGCGTTGTACTGCGGGAAGAACCGCTTGTCGTCGGCCAGCACCCGCAGGTCGAGCCCGGAGATCCGGCCGTCGGTGGTGAACACCTCGCCGAAGTTGCAGATCCCGTTGTCGATCGCGGTGTAGATCGCCCCGGTGCCGAAGGTCTTGGTCGTGGTCACCGGGAAGCCGTAGGTGGCCTGCACCCCCGGCATACCGTCCGGCCTGCTGGCGAACTCCGTCTCCACGCAGAACACCGCCTCCTGCGGGTTCTCCTTCAGGAAGTTCGTCATGTCCGTGGTGGACTCCAGGCCATGCCGCTGGGCATAGGCCTCGGTGGTGGCGAAGGCGTAGGTGTTGTTCAGCGGCGAGTACTGCAGCCAGGCGATGCCGTTCTGCTCGGCGTCGGCCTCCCGCACCGCCTGGTACTGCTCCTGCTCGCCGGGGATCGGGTTGTCGTTGCCGAGGTAGGACAGCCATCCCGTCCCGGTGTACTCCCACTGCACGTCGATCTGCCCGTCCAGCAGGGCGTACCGCGCGCTGTTCGATCCGTTGATGTTGGTCAGGTCGATCACGTCCGCCCCGGCGGCCTCCAGCGCCAGTTCGGCGAGGTAGCCGAGCAGGATGTTCTCGGTGAAGTCCTTCGATCCCACGGTGATGTCCACGCCCTCGAGCGTGGGCGCCGGCCGGATCGACCCCGGGCCGACGCTGAACGGCACCGCGGCGTTCACGTTCAGCCCGCACCCGGCCAGGGGCAGCGTGAGCAGCGCCGCGGCCGCGAGTGCTCGCATCCGGTGCCTCATCACAGTCCTTCTCATGCCAAGCCCCTCGGTCCGAGGTATTCCTCCAGCACGGCGCCCACCCAGTCGACCAGCAGCGCCAGCCCGACCGCCAGCACCGCGCCGACCACCAGCACCGGCACCCGGTTCAGTTTGTATCCGGTGTCGATCAGCTCACCGAGCCCGCCGCCGTTGACGAAGAACGCCAGCGTGGCGGTGCCGACCGCGAGCACCAGCGAGGTGCGCAGCCCGGCCAGGATCAGCGGGATCGCCAGTGGCAGCTCGATCCGCAGCAGCACACCCGGACCGGACATGCCGATCCCCCTGCCTGCGTCGACCAGGGCCGGGTCCACCGACTGGATCCCGACGATGGTGTTGCGCAGCACCGGCAGCAGCGAGTAGAAGGCCAGCGGAAGGGCCGCGCACCACAGGCCCTCCCAGTCGGTCCACAGGAAGAACAGCACGATCACGCCGAGCGCGGGCGCGGCCTGCCCGATGTTCGCGATCCCGGTGAACAGCGGGGTGGCAGGCCGGGCCCAGCTCCTGGTCAGCATCACCCCGAGCGGCACCGCAACGGCCACCACGATGGCGGTCACCACGATGGTGATCAGCAGGTGTTCCCAGGTGCGGGTGAGCAGCACCCCCGGCTGGATCGACTCCGCCTCGATCTCGTCGTTGTTCCGGCTGAACGCCCAGATGAGCACGGCGGCGACGATCACGACCACGGCGGCAGGCTGGGCGAACAGCCGGATCCGCTCGGTGCGCTTCGAGCCCGACTCGGTGGAGAAGCCCGCGACGGTGCTCATACGTCCGCACCCTCGGTGTTCTCGGTGTGTTCCTCGCGCAACTGCTGCACGGTGTCGGTCACCGTCTTGATGTCGATGGTCCCGACGTACTCGCCGCGGCTGCCGGTCACCACCGCGTTCCCGCCCTCGGTGATGATCGCCTCCAGCGCGTCCTGCAGCGTGGACTGCGTGCTCACCGAGTCACCGATCGGCCTGCCCGCGGTCGCCAGCGAGCCCGCCGCGGCCAGCTCGCGCAGGTGCACCCAGCGCAACGGGCGGCGCCGCTCGTCCAGCACCAGCGCGTACTTCGTCTTGTGCCCGGCCAGCTTCTCCCGCAGCCCGGCAGGCGAATCCGTGGCGGCGATCGCGGTCAGCGCGTCGTTCTTGATCTCCACATCGCGCACCCGCAGCAGGGTGAGCTGCTTGAGTGAGGCGCCCGCGCCGACGAACCCGGCCACGGTGTCGTCGGCCGGGTTGGCCAGGATCGCCTCCGGGGTGTCGTACTGCAGGATCGAGGACTGGTTGCCGAGCACCGCGATCCGGTCACCCAGCTTGACCGCCTCGTCGAAGTCGTGCGTGACGAAGACGATCGTCTTGCGCAGTTCGGTCTGCAGCCGCAGCAGCTCGTCCTGCAGGTTTCCCCTGGTGATCGGGTCCACCGCGCCGAAAGGCTCGTCCATCAGCAGTACCGGTGGATCGGCTGCCAGCGCCCTTGCCACCCCGACCCGCTGCTGCTGCCCGCCGGACAGCTGCCGCGGATGGCGGTCGCGGTAGGTCGCGGGATCCAGCCCGACCAGGTCCATCATCTCGTCCACCCGGTCGGCGATCCGCTGCTTGGACCAGTTCAGCAGGCCGGGCACCACCGCGATGTTCTGCGCCACGGTGAAGTGCGGGAACAGCCCGGCCTGCTGGATGGCGTAGCCGACCCGGCGGCGCAGGGTGTCCGGGTTGAGCTCGAGCGCGTCCTCCCCGCCGATGGTGATCCGGCCCGAGGTGGGCTCGATCAACCGGTTGATCATCCGCATGGTGGTGGTCTTGCCGCAGCCGGACGGCCCGACGAAGATCACGATCTTCCCGGCGGGCACCACCATGGAGAAGTCGTGCACCGCGGGTTCCTTCGTACCGGGGTACCGCTTGGTGACGTGTTCGAGTTCCAGTTCGACCCCGGATACGGCGTCATTCTCAGGCACGGATACCCCTCGAGACGGTGAAGCGAGCGATCAGGACATAGATGCCGTCGAGCACCAGCGCCAGCAGTACGACCCCGACGGTCCCGGCGAGGGCCTGGTTGAGCGAGTTCGCGCTACCCGCCCTGGTCAGCCCGGAGAACACCTCGGAGCCGAGCCCCGGCCCCTTCGCGTAGGCGGCGATCACCGCGATACCCATCAGCATCTGGGTGGCCACCCGCATCCCGGCCAGGATCGCCGGCCAGGCCAGCCGCAGCTCGATCCGGCTCAGCACGCCGATCCTGCTCATCCCGATGCCCTTGGCCGCGTCGGTGATCGCGGGATCCACCCCGCCGAGGCCCACGATGGTGTTGCGCACGATCGGCAGCAGGGCGTACAGCACCAGCGCGATCACCGTGGGCTCGGTGCCCAGCCCCACCACCGGGATCAGCAGGCCGAGCAGGGCGAACGAGGGGATGGTCAGGATGCTGCTGGCCAGCGCGGTGGCCAGGGCCGAGCCGAGCGGGCTGCGGTACACCGCGATCCCGATCCCCACCCCGAGCACCGCCGCGATGATCGTGCACTGGACGACGGCGCTGGCGTGCAACAGCCCTTGCAGGTAGAGCCGATCCCATCGATCGGCCACGTACTCGAACACGGTCATCGGGTGCGGCTCTCCAGGGCTAGGGCTGCTGTGGTGTCGGTGGCTTTGGCGTGTTGCGCAGCCTAGACGTTCCGGGCCGGAAACCGCTGCTTTTCGGAGCCGGTCCGTTACCACCTTTCTCGTGAGGTTTTCCGTAGCTCTGGTGTGGGCTGACGGCCCGCGCAGGATGTCGCACTCCGTAGTCGCAAATTGCACATTCGGGGTGTGGATTCCCACAGATCGGCTGACTAGCAGTACCGAACTTGTGACCAGACAGTGACATCGCAGACCAATACGGCGAACGGTCTTTTACCGTCGCCGAACGTCACCGGTCCCAGCCAATCGATCGCCCACTCAGCGGTAGCGCCGCCAGTGGGCCAGCCTCCTACCCGCGCGTAAATCATCCAGCCGCCGGTGCAGCTCGCCCCGTACCCGCGGGTGGCTTCGCAGGATCGGCAGCACACTCGTAGTGAGCTTGAGTTCACGCGCTGCCTTGAGTACCGCGAAACCAGACCATTTCGTTACATCGAATCCATAGGCATCCGCGAGTGCCTGGTACCGGCCCGCCGGATCCCCGAATCGTTCCCTTCCGACAGCCAGCGGGGTGAGATCCCATTCCGGCGGCCCGATGCAGGAGGAATCGAAATCGCACAGCAGCGGGCCGTCCGGGCCCACGATCACGTTGCCGGGGTGGGCGTCGCCGTGCACCAGCGCGGGCGGCAGGGCGAAGTCCAGCCGGTCCAGCGACTCGGCCACCTCGGCGCAGCGATCCAGCAGGAAGCGGCGGTCGCCGGGGTCCAGCTCCTCGGCGTCGGCCACCCTGGCCCGGACGTCGTCCAGCGGGGACCACGGGCCGACCCGCTCGGGCAGGGGCAGGTCGTGTACCCGGCGCAGCAGCCCGCCGAGGTCGGCCGGACCCGCCGGTATCCCGGTATGCGGCACCCGCCACCACACCGTGACTACGTGCTCACCGACGCGCAGCGGTTGGTCCAGCCCGGGGAGCAGCCGGATGGCGGGCACCCCGCGCTCGGCGAAGTACTCGGCGACCCGGACCACCTTGTCCGCCCGGTGCCGCAGCGTGCGGGAGCCGACGATGCGTACCACGACGGGGGCGTCGGCCAGCGAGTACACCGCGTTGTTGGTGAACCGCAGCAGGGTCGCGCCCCTGGCGTCCAGGCCGAGCCGCCCGCAGGTGTGTACCAGCGCCTCGTGCAGCTTCTCCCTGGTGAACCGGCCGTCCAAGACGGGCCCTTCCCCCGGTGCGCGCAGTCCCCCTTCGGGCCGCTCGCTACGTGGAGTAGAGCGCGTTGTAGCGCTCGTACAGCTCCCGGGCGTCGGCATTGTTGCTCCTGCGCTCCGCTTCCTCCTTCATCGGCTGCATCCGGTCCTTGATCCGCTGGGACTTCAGTCCCTCGGCGTGGTCCAGTGCCTTGCCGCCTACCCTGGCGCCCTGGTCGATGTCCCCATCCAGCAGGTGGTTGGTCGCCAGCGCGCTGAGGTTGAAGGTCTTGCTGCGGGCCATGTCGTCGCCATAGCAGTCGATCGCCTTGGTGAGCGCCGGGATGGCGAACTTGGTGTGTGCGGTGTCATGCCTGGCCAGCGCGGTGTGCACGGTGCCGACCATGGCGTAGACGTCGGTCTCGTTGAAGAAGCGCACCCAGGACTCCGCGCTGCTCAGGTCGGACCGGGAGAAGGCGTCCTTGGTCCAGCCGAGCAGCTTCATCGCCTGCTCCTCGTTGCCCATCATCGCGTAGGCCCATGCCTCGTTCGCGCAGAGCACGGCGACCGCGAGGTCGGAGCCGGACTCCTGGGCGGCCAGCTGGCCGAGCTGGAACAGCTTGAGCGCGTCGTTCGGCGCGTCCTGGTGCAGGTAGACCCGCCCCATCCGGTAGAGCACATTGGCCACCAGCGGGTGACTGTCGCCCTGCTTGGCCAGCTCGAGCGCGTTGGCGAAGTGGCCCCGTGCGGAGTCGAACAGGCCGATGTCGAACGAGGTCCAGCCGGCCAGGCTGTGCAGGTCGGCCAGCGCCACGTACAGCCGGTTCTTCACCGCGTCCGCGCCCTGGGCCTGCAGCATCTGCTGGCCCCATGACAGCTGGGCCACCACGGCGTCCCGGCAGAAGCCGCCGCCGTACTGGTAGTCGAGCGCGCGTAGCGCTCTGGTCGCCGCTTCCACCTGCCGGACGTCGGTCATTCCGATCCGCCCCGGTGCGGGCGTCCTCGCCGGGTTCGCCGCCCAGGCGTCGGAGGACGGCCCGAAGACGGCCGCACCCATGGTGACCTGGGCAGCATGCGCGAGGAACTTCCGCCGTTTCACCGACTCGTCCTCCTCAGCCTGCTGATCCGCAGCCGAGCTGCGGACCTGTACCGCCGTGGCCTCGTCGTACGCGAGGCCCATGTACCCCCGAGGGACGCCGAGGCCGACGGCAATCCTGGCGAGCACGTCGTACGCCATGACCTGGCGACCCTTGAGGATCTCCGACACCTCGGACTGTGACTGGCCGGTCATCGCCGCGATCTGGCGCTGGGAGACACCGTGCCGGCGCAGTATCCGGTAGATCGCGCTGATCTCTCTGCTGGCCAGCGCATCCCGCATCTCCGGGTGGTCCCAGGTTTCCTGGGGAATCGGATGACCGTGCCGGTCGGCGTCTGCGTCCATGTGGTGCACCCTCACAGTCCGTTGGGCGTCGTAGTCAGCGTAGGCATGGCTATTCAACCGCGCGAAGCCCTGATTATCGGGGCTGATCGGCCGGGCCGAACTCCGCCGACCGCTTAACGTGGAACTCGAGCCGGTCGCCGCTATGACGCCCACCGGACCTTCTTTCGGCCTTCGTTTCGTCGCAATGTAGATCTCAGTTCTCCGTGAGCGACCCGATACGGACAGCGGTCACGGAGAGCAACCAGAGAAGGAACCACCCCGAGCGGCACGCAGCCGCCGAGAAACAGCGGAGGGAGTCGTGGAGTTCGTGGATTCGATCACAGCCGGGCGTGCTGCGACCGTCCCGAGTTCCGTGCGGCCGCCCGCCGCCAACGGGCATGTCTCGCAGTCGCGGTCGGCACCACCGTCGATCCGCCACAGCGATCCGCGCGCTACGGCCAATGGCACGAACGCGCGCAAGCACGAGGGCGGCCAGCCGGTATGGCGGGTGCAGTGCGGTGATCTGATCAGCCGGGAGCGGTGTGTGACGGTGTTCGTCGACGAGGACGAGGTCGTCCTGGTCGGGCCGCCCGGCGAGACCGCACGGCTGACCGCGGGCCAGCTCGGTGAACTCAGGACCGCGCTCAACGAAGCCGCCAAACTGGCGGAAAGGTAACGGTGAGTTTCAGGTGGATCAGATCCTCGGGCAGGTTCTCCGCAACGCCGTGTGGGAACGCCTCGACATGCTCTCCGACCTAGCCGACCGCGCGGACGCGCCGTCCCTGGTGTCCGTGGCACGCTCCGAGCTGCCCCGGCTGACCGAGGGGTGGCGGGCCATCCTCCGTGCTCACGAGCCGGACGCCCGCGGGGACTGCCCCACCTGCTCCACCCGCTGGCACCGGTGCAAGGCTCCCTGCTCGGTCTGGCAGGTTGCGCACGAGCACCTGGTCGCCGGTGGCCTCGCCCCGCAGGAAACCCCACGCGGGCGTGGCCGCAAGCGGTCCCCGTTGCCTGCCCAGGCCACGCACCAGGCTGCGGGCGATACGCGCGGCCGGCATGCGTTACTGCCGCAGACCCCGGCTCCGGCCGGATAACCTCCCCGGTCCGGTGAGGCCGGTCGACCGAATGGCCCCGTCAGGTCGGCCCCAGCCTCCCCACCGACGCCGGCAGTTGGCTCGTCCGTACCCCCGAGCGTGACGAGCCAACTGCCGGTACCCCACCAGGAAGTACACGATTAATCGAAAAATTAACGGCTCAACCGCTGGCGGAGCGCTCAATCTGCCGCTAGGTTGATCATCACCAGCCGCGAACCAAAATTGCAGATAGCAAGCTGTGGTCCCCGCCCACAGTGCGGCCCCGATACTCCGCGGGCCGGTGCCGTTGCACTCCCCTCCCCCCGACCGGCACCGGCCCGCGGTTCCATACGCAAGGCACGGCCGCCCGCCGCACTTCGCGGGCCCAGCACGCCGAGCGAGGAACGAGCGAGGCCGATCAAACACAGCCCGCGGTTCCATACGCAAGGCACGGCCAACCCGCTGTTTTCCTAGGAAACAGAGCGGACCCGGCTGATGAAGACCCCGGCGGCGAGGGTGACGATCGCCGCGACCGCGTACAGGCCCCGGTAGCCGCCGAGGTAGGCCAGCACGACGGTGGCCACCAGCGGGGTGATGACCTGCGGCAGCGAGTTCGCGATGTTCACGATTCCCAGGTCCTTCGCCCTGGCGGAGGCGGTGGGCAGCACCTGGGTCAGCAGCGCCAGCCCGACCGCGGCGTACACGCCGAACCCGAAGCCGAGGGTCACCGCCGCGATCATCGTCGCGGTCCAGGTCTGCCAGCACACCAGCAGCCCGACGGCGGCACTCATCAGCAGCACCGAGGCGTATATATACGGCTTGCGCCGCCCGGTGCGGTCGGACAGCTTGCCGGTGAGCACCGCGCCGAAGACCACGGCGACCGCGTAGATCACCATCGCGGTACGCAGCCCGGCCTCGGGATCGGGCAGCCGCACCACATCGGTGAGGAAGAACAGCAGGTACATCACGCCGAGCGCGTTGCCGACCTGGGTGCAGAAATGCCCGAGCCAGGCGTAGCCGAAGTCGGGATGGCGGCGCGGCGAGACCCAGATGCGGCGCAGGGAGCGGGTGAACGGCTCGGCGGGCCGGGCGGGCAGCACGGCGTCCGGGGTGCGGGTTGCGAAGGCGAGCGCGCACAGCACCACGAACCCGCCGCACACCAGGTATCCGGCCCCGACCCCGGCCACCATGGTGGTGACCACGATGGTGCCGAGCAGGGTGCCGCCGATCTGGGTGATTCCGACGAACCCGGAGACCCTGGCGCGCTGCCGTACCGGAACCCGGTCCGGCAGGGCGGCGGTGAGCGCGGCGAGGGTGGCGTTCAGCCCGGCCTGCACCACGCACCAGCCGAAGGTCATCAGCACGATGTCGGTGGCGCCTGCCAGCAGGACGAAGCCGACCATGGCGGTCAGCGCCCCGCCCACGGTCCACGGGTGCCGCCGGCCGAAGCGGGAGGCCGTGCGGTCCGAAGCCATCCCGGCGAGCGGGTTGACCAGGGCCGAGACCAGCGCACCGACCCCGGTGACCACCCCGAACACCGTCTCCTTGTGCGCGGCGTCGAGCAGCGCGGCCTGTTGTGGCAACAACACCTGGATCGGCGTGATCAGGGCGAACCAGAGCCCGATGTTGGCGAGGAACAGCAGTGCGATCCACCCGGCCCGGACCGGGGTCACCGGTTCGGCGAGCGCGCCCGCGGTGCCGTCCCCCGCGTCGCTACGCATCGCGGATCAGCTTCCGGTACCAGTCGAAGGAGTCCTTGGGGGTACGGCGCTGGGTCGCGTAGTCGACGTGCACCAGGCCGAACCGGGGCGCGTATCCCTTTGACCACTCGAAGTTGTCCAGCAGGGACCAGACGAAGTAACCCCGCACGTCCACTCCCTCGGCCAGTGCGGCCCGCAGCGCGCGGAGATGCTGATCGAGAAATTCGATGCGCTGCGCATCGTGCACGCCACCGTCCGCGGCGACCTCGTCGGCGAAGCTGCAGCCGTTCTCGGTGACGTACACCGGCGGCAGCGCCTCCGCGTAACGCCGGCGCAGGCCGACCAGCAGCTCACGCAGGCCGTCCGGCACGATCGGGGAATCGTTGGTGGTCCGCGGGTACCCGGTCACCGGCCGCAGCTCGAACGGCAGCGGATTGCCCGGTGTAGGGGCCGCGGCGGCCTGCGGCTCGTAGTAGTTGACGCCGTAGAAATCCAGCGGTTCGGCGATGATCGGCAGGTCCGCGGCGTACCGCTCGGGCAGATGTTCGAGCAGTTCGCCGGGGTAGCGGCCGAGCAGCACGGGGTCGGCGAACAGCCGGTTGATCAGGGCGTCCAGCCAGTCCGCCGCCGCCTGGTCGGCCGCGGCCGCGCTCGCGGGCCAGACCGGGCTGTGGTTGTTGGCGGTGCCGATGCTGGTGGCCCCGGCGGCTCGCAGGGCGCGCACCGCGAGCCCGTGCGCGAGTAGCTGGTTGTGCGCGGTGGGCACGGCATCCAGCAGCAGCGCCTTGCCGGGTGCGTACTCGCCGATGGCGTAGCCGTAGACGGTCATCACCATCGGCTCGTTCAGCGGGATCCACATCCGCACCCGGTCGCCGAAGCGTTCGCCCAGGATGGCCGCGTACTCGGCGAACCGTGCGGCGGTGTCCCTGGCCAGCCAGCCGCCCGCGTCCTCGATGGCCTGCGGCGTGTCCCAGTGATACAGCGTGCCGACCGGGGAGATCCCGGTCGCGCAGACCGCGTCCAGCAGCCGATCGTAGAAGTCGAGCCCGTCGGGGTTCGGCCTGCCGGTTCCGTCCGGCTGGATCCGGGGCCAGGCGAAGGACATCCGGTAGGCGTCCACCCCCAGTTCGGTCATCAGCGCGATGTCCTCGGGGTAGCGGTGGTAGTGGTCCGCGGCCACCTCCGCGTGCTCCCCGCCTGCGACCTTGCCCGCGGTCGCGGTGAAGGTGTCCCAAATGGACCGGCCCCGTCCGCCCTCCCGGGTGGCCCCCTCGATCTGGAAGGCCGAGGTGGAAACTCCCCACAGGAAATCCGCCGGATATCGCGACTTTTCCACGAACACCTCCGAGCAATATGAAAAGTTCTCGTATTCTACGTACTCCCTCGACCGTGGGTAGGTCTACCGGCACGCTAAAGTCGCTGATCAGCAGCAGAGGGAGCAAGCCGTGTCCGACCGCCAGGCCGCGAAGGCAACCAGCGCGACCCAGCCCGAGGCAAATCCGTTGCGTCGTCAACCCGTGCAGCAACGTAGCGCGCAACGGGTGGAGCGCATGCTCGACGCCAGCGCCGAGTTGATCGAGGAACTGGGGTACGAGGCGCTCACCACCACCTTGATCGCCAAACGGGCGGGCGTGGCCGTCGGCTCGCTCTACCAGTTCTTCCCGGACAAACGGGCGGTGGTGCAGGCGCTCACCCAGCGGAACCTGGAGCGGTTCATGGCCGCGGTGAGTGAGCGGCTGGACGGGGTCGACCACCAGCACTGGTGGGACATTGTGGACTCGCTGCTGGACATCTACCTGCAGATGCACCGCGAGGTGCCCGGGTTCTCCAAGGTGCACTTCGGGGATGTGGTGGACCAGCGGTTGCTGGACGACCGGCGGGACAACAACCGGGTGATCGCCGACTCGCTGACCGGGCTGCTCGGCACCCGGCTGGACCTGACACCGGAGTCGATCGCGCTGCCGATCGCGATCGCCGTGGAGACCGCCGACGGCCTGCTCAACCTCGCCTTCCGCCGCCAAGCCGAGGGCGACCCCGAGGTGGTGGCCGAGACCAAGTACCTGCTCAAGGGCTACCTGGCCAGCAGGCTCGGCGACTGACCTTCTCGGTTGTCCACAGTCGCGCTACCCTGTGGATAACTCGCGCTTTCCCGGCCACCCCGAGCCCCGCCCCCGGTACGCTGGAGCGGGGTTCGCCCCCCGGGAAGGGTGGGGGCCTGCCTGCTATCGGTTGAGCTTGGGGGCGGCGGATGCGAACCGGCCGGATCAGCCGAAGTTCTTGCCCTCGCCGCGGTAGGTGGGCACGGTGCGTTCCACCTGGTCACCGGTGACGAGGTGGTACTCGTCGAACCGCTCGGCCAGCTCGCCCGCCTTCGCGTGGCGCAGCCACACCCGGTCACCCACCCGCAGGTCACGCGCGCCCTTGCCGGTCACCGGGGTCTGCACCTCCCCGGCGCCCTCGGTGCCGAGCAGCCGCAGCCCTTCCGGAAGGTACGGCGCGGGCAGCCGCGAGCCGCTCGCCGGGCCGGAGGCGATGTATCCGCCGGAGAACAGGGTGGCCGTCCCGCTGCCCGGCACCCGGACCACCGGCAGCGCGAACAGCGCGGCGGGGCGCGGGCGGAACCGGCTGTAGCCGTCGAACAGTGCCGGGCCCAGCAACCCCGAGCCCGCGGCGATCTCGGTCACCGCGGCATCGGCGCGGGTGCTCTCCACGCTGCCGGTTCCACCGCCGTTGACGAACTCCAGATCGGCCACCGCGCGGACCGCGCGCACTGCCGCCGCGCGGCGCCGCGCCAGCTCGGCCGCCGACCGCCGCTGCATCCAGCGCACCGCCGCCCGCCGCACCGCACCGGCAGGCGTGTCCGGCAACCCGGCGATCTGGCCCTCGTATGCCATCACTCCCACCAGCCGGAACCCGGGACGCTCCCCGATCGTCCTGGCCAGTGCCGCCGCCTGCCGCGGGCGGAACACCGGCGAGCGCCGGGTTCCCACATGCAGCCCCGGCAGCGGCCGCCAGGAGGCGTCCAGCTCGAGACAGACCCGGATCTCGGGGTGCTCCCTGCCGATGGCGGCATCCACCAGGTCCAGCTGCTCCGGCGAGTCGACCATGATCGTGACGGTGTTCCTGGCCCGCTCATCGGCAGCCAGCGCGCGCAACGCCGCGTGGTCGGCCGTCGGGTACGCGACCACGATGTCCTCGCTCAGCCCCTCCCCGCACAGCCACAGCGCCTCGGCCAGCGAGTAGCACATCAGGCCGGTGAAGCCCGGCTTCGCGAGCGCCCGCTCCAGCAGGTGGCGGCAGCGCACCGACTTGCTGACCAGCCGGATCGGATGACCGGCCGCGCGCCGCACCAGGTCCTCGGCGTTCGCGTCGAACGCGTTCAGGTCCACGATCGCCAGTGGCGGATCGAGATCCTTCGTGGCCAGGTCGTAGGCCCGCGGGGACACAGCTCGCACATTCGTACCGTACGACAAACACCCTTGAAACGCGAATACCATTCACTTATTGTTTCGATCCTCACGGGAGGAGCGGTGCGCTGATGGCAGCTTGGACCAACTGGGCCGGGACCGCGTCCGCTACGCCGCAGCGGGTGCACAAACCACGCAGCGTCGCGGAGATCGCCAGGGCGGTCACCGACTCGGCCGTGGAGGGGCGCCGGGTCCGAGCATGGGGCAGCGGGCACTCCTTCTCCCCGGTGGCGGTCGCCGACTGCGACGCGCTGGACCTGACGCAGTGGGCGGGCATCGCCTCGGCCGATCTGGAGACCGGGCTGGTCACCGTGCGCTCGGGTACCACCTTGCGCAGGCTGAACGCCGAGCTCGACGCCCTCGGCCTGGCGATGACCAACCTCGGTGACATCGACGCGCAGACCATCGCCGGCGCGGTCTCCACCGGAACCCACGGCACCGGCGCCCGGTTCGGCGGGCTGGCCACCCAGATCGCCGCGCTGGAACTCGTCCTCGCCGACGGCACCGTGGTCAGCTGCTCGGCCGACCGCAGGCCCGAGCTGTTCGCCGCGGCCAGGGTGGGTCTCGGCGCGCTCGGCGTGATCAGCAGCGTGACCCTGCGCTGCGAGCCCACCTTCGTGCTCGCCGCCACCGAACGGCCCGAGCCGCTGGACGAGGTGCTCGAGGGATTCGACACCTCGGCCGAGGCCGAGGACCACTTCGAGTTCTACTGGTTCCCCTACGGCAGCAGGGCGCTGGTGAAGCGGAACAACCGCAGGCCGCCGGAGGCCGAGCGGGAACCGCTTTCCGGGCCACGCCGGTTCGTCGACTACACGCTGACCGAGAACCTCGCCTTCGGCGCGCTCTGCAGACTCGGCCGGACGGTGCCGAAACTGGTCCGGCCGCTGGGCAGGCTGTCCTCCTCCCTGCTGTCCACCCGGGAGTACTCCGACCTCTCGCACCGGGTGTTCGTCACCAAGCGTTCGGTGCGGTTCGTCGAGTCGGAGTTCGCGATCCCGCGTGCCGCCGTGCATGAGGTGCTTGCCGAGCTGCGCACGCTGGTGCCGAAGCTGGAGAGCCCGGTGGCCTTCCCGGTCGAGGTGCGGGTCGCCGCCGCGGACGACATCTGGCTGTCCACCGCCTACGACCGGGACACCGTGTACATCGCCGCGCACCAGTTCCTCGGCATGCCCTACCGCGAGTACTTCGCCGCCTTCGCCTCGATCGTGGGCGCGGTGGGCGGCAGGCCGCACTGGGGGAAGATGCACGACCTGGACGCGGCCACGTTGCGCGAACGCTACCCGCGGTTCGACGACTTCCTGCGTATACGCGCCGAAGTCGATCCGCAGGGCGTGTTCGGCAACCCCTACATCGACCGGGTACTCGGCCCGGTCACAGCCGGCTGAGGGCCTCGCTGACCGGGGTGTTCCCTCCGGTCAGCTCCAGCGTGCGGCGCAGGGCGATCGGTTCGGCCAGCAGCCCGGCCAGTACCTCGGCCACGTCCTGTCTGGACACCTCACCGGGTGGCACCTCCTCGGCCAGGTGGACCTGGCCGGTGCCGGGTTCGTCGGTCAACCTGCCGGGACGCAGGATCGTCCAGTCCAGGTCCCTGGTCCGCAGGTCATCCTCGGCGGCGGCCTTGGCCCGCAGGTAGACAGCGAACACCTCCTCCGTGGCCGGGTTGTCCGCCCGGCCCAGCCCCATCGCACTGACCTGCAGGAACCGGCGTACACCCGCGCGCTCGGCGGCATCGGCGAACAGGGCGGAGGCGGCCCGGTCCACGGTCTCCTTACGCGCCACGCCGCTGCCCGGGCCGGCTCCGGCCGCGAACACCGCGGCGTCCGCACCGGCCAGCACCTCGGCGACCTCGTCCACGGTGGCCGTCTCGAGATCCAGTACCGCCGGTTCGGCGCTGAGCTCCCGCAGGTCGGCGGCATGGTCCGGATTGCGGACGATGCCCACCGCGTGGTCGCCGCCCGCGGCCAGCAGCTTCTCCAAGTGCTGCGCGATCTTGCCGTGTCCACCCGCGATCACTACTCGCATGGCGCCAGCCTAGGCGCGGGGACCGGTCAGCCGCAGTTCGCGGGCACCTCGCCGACGGCGAGCAGCTGCTCGTAGGCCACCTCGTTCACCCAGCGGGACACCGCGTCGGCCGGGGCGAGCATACGCTCGGACCGGCCTGCGAGGTCGAGGTCGACCACGGCGTCCTCGTCCGCGGTCACCACCGCCAGCCCGTAGGTGCGGGCCCTCGGCAGGCAGTTGTCCACATAGTCCTGGCTGAACACGGCCGAGTAGGGCAGCACCATCGCGGCCTCGCCGTAACGGGCGAACGGGACCGTCGCCGCCATCCCGGTGCGCCAGTGCCGCGCCACCGCGAGCACACCGACGATCTCGGCGGCCGGGGCGGGCGCGGTGGCCGCGAACTCCGGCCAGGTCCAGGTGGCGACGGTGGCTCGGTCCAGGATCGGGCCCGCGCCCATCGCGATCCGCTCGGCGTGCACCTCGGTGCGCAGCCGGGCGACCAGCACGACCCGGCGCCCGAGCAGGGTCGACTGCGGCAACGCCACCCCGTCCCAGTTCAGCTGGGCAGCGGCCTCGGCAGCGAGATCGTCGGCGGGGGCGGGCAGCTCGACCGCAGACGCCGCACGGCGGTGCAGAGATCGGGTGTCGCTCGCTCCGCCGGTCACCGTGGTCTGACCTGGTGTCACCGCCATGAGGTCCGCCTCCTTCTGCTTCGCGCTGCGCCTGACCTGCCTCGTGCAAAAAGGCACATGAATTGATTACCAGTGCGCGAAGATCGGGTCGCCGGGCAACCGCGGCGACTGCGATCGACGGCGCTGAACGGTCGGTGACCGGTCGACGGGCGGTCGTCCGACTTCACCTCGACCGTGCCGCCGTACGGGTGAGGGCTGGCCGAGCGGCGTATCGACGCCGTGCAACGGCAACACAAGGTATTCACTCACCCGCGCGAGCACCAATCTTGCGCTTGACAGCGCGGCGTACCCAGGACGCCCCCGGCGTGAGCCACACCGCAGCGAGGCCCGGATCGCCGGGATAGGGTCACCCTTGGGTACTGGCCAGTAACGTTGGAGGCTCGATGCGCTCGCCGAAGGACTTCTTCGCGCCCCTCGCCGTAGGGGCGCCCGATCCGCCGCGGCAGATCCCCGTGCTGCCCTCCCGGATGATCCACTTCGTCGATCCTGGCAACGAGAAGATGGCGGCCAAGGTCCCCGATATCGCGCCGCAGGTCGACGTGCTGCTCGGAAATCTGGAGGACGCGGTCCGGGCGGACCGGAAGGAGGCGGCGCGCACCGGCCTGGTGCGGATCGCGAAATCGGCCGACCTCGGCCGGACCCAGCTGTGGACCAGAGTGAACAGCCTCGACTCGCCCTGGGTGCTGGACGACCTGATCACGCTGGTCACCGAGATCGGCGACAAGCTCGACGTGATCATGGTGCCCAAGGTGGAGGGCGCGCAGGACATCCACTACGTGGACCGGTTGCTCGCCCAGCTGGAGGCGCGGGCCGGGCTGACAAGGCCGCTGCTGGTGCACGCGATCCTGGAGACGGCGAGCGGCGTGGCCAATGTGGAGGAGATCGCCGGGGCGAGTCCGCGGATGCAGGGCATCTCACTGGGCCCGGCCGATCTCGCCGCCAGCCGCCGGATGAAGACCACCAGGGTCGGCGGGGGCCATCCCGGCTACCTGGTGCGCACCGACCCGGTCGGTGCGGAACTGACCGAGGGCCGCACCACCTACCAGCAGGACCTGTGGCACTACACCGTCGCGCGGATGGTGGATGCCTGCGCGATGCACGGGATCCTGCCGTACTACGGGCCGTTCGGGGACATCCGGGACACGGTGGCCTGCGAGGACCAGTTCCGCAACGCCTTCCTGCTCGGCTGCGTTGGCGCGTGGAGCCTGCACCCGGCGCAGATCGAGATCGCGAAGAAGGTGTTCTCCCCGGCGCCGGAGGACGTGGCCTGGGCCCGCAAGGTGATCGCCGCGATGGGCGATGGCACCGGCGCGGTGATGATCGACGGCAAGATGCAGGACGACGCCTCGGTAAAGCAGTGCCGGGTGGTCGCCGAGCTGGCCGACGCGCTGGCCGCGCGGGACCCGGAGCTGGCCGAGGCCTACGCCGCGGCGACCGAGGAGGCACTGGCCGAATGAGTGACCGAGCGTCCGAGATGAGTACCTTCCCGGAAGTAACCGGCCGAACGCGCGCGGCGTCAGCCCACGAGCGGCGAGGCCGGGCGACCCGTTCGCGGAGGTGGCGAGCGTGAGCAAGACCGAGTCCCGCCGAGACGATCGTGTCGCGCGTTTCCAGACAAGCACCGAGCTGACCCCGCGCCGGTCGGTGCTGTACATGCCGGGCGCGAACGAACGTGCGCTGGAGAAGGCAAAGACTCTGCCCGCCGACGCGCTGATCCTCGACCTCGAGGACGCGGTGGCCCCGGATGCCAAGGAGTCCGCGCGGGAACGGGTGTGCGCCGCCGTGGCCTCCGGCGAGTACGGGCCACGCGAGCTGACCATCCGGGTGAACGGCCTGGAAACCGAATGGCATGACGCCGACCTGCGCACCGCGGCCAAGGCGGGTCCGGCGGCCGTCGTGGTGCCCAAGGTGAACTCGGCCCGCGAGGTGCACAACATCGAGCGCGCCCTGGAACTCGGCGGCGCGCCCGAGCACACCAGGATCTGGGCCATGCTGGAGACCCCGGTGGCCATGCTGCACGCCGAGGAGATCGCCGCGGCGAGCGACCGGCTGACCGTGCTGGTGCTGGGCACCAACGACCTTGCGAAGGAACTGCATGCGGAGTTCGTCCCCGGCCGCGCGCCGCTGCTCGGCGGACTCTCGCTGTGCCTGCTCGCCGCACGGGCCACCGGCAAGGTGATCCTGGACGGGGTCTACAACGACGTGCGGGATCTCGAGGGTTTCGAGGCGGAATGCGTGCAGGGCAGGCAGTTCGGCTTCGACGGCAAGACGCTCATCCATCCGGGCCAGCTCGAACCGTGCAACCGCGTGTTCGCGCCGTCCGAGGAGGAGGTGGAGCGGTCCCGCCGGATCATCGCCGCCTTCGACGAGGCGCAGGCCGCCGGGCAGGGCGTGGTGACCGTGGACGGCCGGATGATCGAGAACCTGCACGTGGACAACGCCCGCCGGATCCTCGCCCTCGCCGAGGCCATCGCGGACCGCTCCTGACCAACCGTCCCCCGAAATGCCCTGAACGTGGCGATAGGGACGTCAGATGTCCCAAAAGTGCCGTTCGCGACATCTGACGTCCGGAAAGCCACGTTCAGAACCGGTCAGAGCGGCCAGGGGTGCTGGGCGGGGCGTAGCCGTTCGTAGGCGGCGGCCACCCTGAGCAGGCCGGGATCGTCGAACCGGCGGCCGGTGAGCTGTAGCCCGATCGGCTGCCCGCCCGTGGTGTAGCCGCAGTTCACCGTCACCGAGGGCTGGCCGGACATGTTGTACGGCACGGTGAAGGCGATGTGCTCGAAGGGCGCGTCCGGGTCGTTGGTCGGCGAGGCCCAGTCCGCTGGTGGCGGCTGCACCGGGCACACAGGGGAAAGCACCACGTCGAACGGGGCGCAGGCGCGCAGGGCGGCCACGCTGATCGCGTCGATCTGGGCGAACCCGCGGTACACCTGCACCCCGGAGGCACCCTCCGCCCCGCGCACCCAGTCGGCGATATAGGGCAGGATCCGCTCCCACCGCTGCGGCGGCAGCTCGGCGGTGTCGGCGAGGAACCGGGTGCGCCAGAACAGGTCCAGCCCGTCCAGCATCTCCCTGGTGAGGAAGGGCTCGACCGGTTCGACCACGGCGCCCGCCCGTTCAAAGGCGATGGCGGCCGCGCGGACCGCGGCCGCCACCTCCGGTGCCACGGCGAGCCCGGTCCCGGCGTCCAGGTGCAGGCCCACCCGCAGCCCGGCGACCTCGGCAGGGTCGGCGGCGAAATCCAGCTCGGCAGGCGGCAGGCTCAGGTGGTCCCTGGAATCGGGCCGGGACAGCACCCGCATCAGCAGCCCGGCGTCGGCGGCGGTCCTGGTCATCGGGCCGGCTACCCGGCCGGGGTAGGGCGGGTCCACCGGCACCCTGCCGAAGCTGGGCTTCAGCCCGACCAGCCCGCACCAGCCGGCAGGCAGCCGGATCGAGCCGCCGATATCGGTACCGACGTGCAGTGGCGCGTACCGGGCCGCCGCCGCGGCCGCCGCGCCCGCACTGGATCCGCCGGGGGTGCGGGTGGTGTCCCAGGGGTTGCGGGCGAGCGGGTGGAAACTGGAAAGGCCCGAGGTGAGCATCCCGTAGTCGGGCATGGTGGTCTTGCCGAGCAGCACGGCGCCGGACTCGCGCAGCCGCGCCGCGGCAGGGCCGTCGGCGGAAGCCGGCACCAGCTCGCTCGCGGCCGTGCCGAGCGGGATCGGGGTGCCCGCGGTGGCGATGTTCTCCTTGAGCGTGCACGGCACCCCGTCCACCGGGCCGAGCGGGCTGCCTGCCAGCCAGCGCCGCGCCGAGGCCCGTGCCGCAGCCAGCGCCCCCTCCGGATCGAAGGCGTACAACGCGCACAGGGTCGGCTCCAGCTCCTCGATCCTGGCGATGGCCGCCTCGATGACCTGCACCGGGGAGACCGTCCCACCGCGATAGCCCTCGACCAGTTCGGTCGCGTTCAGCTCGATCAGGTCGCTCACCGGCACTCCTTCCGCACGAGAAAGACCTACCCTGCTGGCGGGTCGTAGCGTCCGTCCACCGCCGTCCAGCCGCCATCCACCGGGAGCACGGCGCCGGTGACGAAGCTGGCCGCGTCCGAGGCCAGGTAGACCACCGCGCCTGCCAGCTCGGCAGGCCGCGCCCACCGGCCCAGCGCGCTCTTGTTCGCGTAGGCCCGGTACCAGTCCGGATCGGCCTTGATCTGCTCGGTCAGCGGGGTCTCGACGACACCGGGCGCGATGGCGTTCACCCGCACCCCGGCCGGACCGAACTCGGCTGCCGCCGTGCGCAGCAGTTGCACCAGCCCCGCCTTGGTGGCCGCGTACACCCCCTGCCCCGGCTCCACGGTGCTAGCCCGGATGGAGGAGAAGGCGATGATGCTGCCGCCGCCCCTGGCCACCAGGCGCGCCCCGAACGCCCGTACCACCTCGAAGGAAGCCCCGAGGTTCAGCGCGACCACCCGGTCGAACTCCTCCCGCCGGTAGTCCAGCAAACGCTTGCGCACGTTCATCGCCGCGGTGAGCACCACGATGTCCAGGTCCCTGAGCTCGGCGGCGGCCCGCTCGACCGCGGCGGGATCCAGCAGGTCCAGCCGGTAGGCCTCGGCGTGTTCCCCGGCCAGGTCGGCCGTCTCGGTGGCCCCCGCCAGGTCCCGGTCCGCGCAGACCACGGCCGCCCCATGCGCGGCCAGTGCGCGCGCCGACTCCCTGCCGATCCCGCTGCCCGCGCCCAGCACCACGGCGCGCCTGCCGTCCAGCCGGAACAAGCCGGTGTAGCTCACGGCCGGATCACCGCCATCCGGGTCACGGTCAGCTCCGCTACGGCGAACCGCGGCCCCTCCCTGCCGATGCCGGAGTCCTTCACCCCGCCGTAGGGCATGGTGTCCGAGCGGAACCCCGGCACCTCGTTCACCACCACCCCGCCGACCTCCAGTGCTTCCACCGCCCGCAGCGCGGTGCGCAGCGAGCCGGTGAACACGCTGGCGTGCAGGCCGTACCGGGAAGCGTTCACCTGCGCCAGCGCGGTGTCCACATCGGGCACCGTGCGCAGGCAGACCACCGGGCCGAACACCTCCTCGTCCCAGCAGTCGGCGCCGTCCGGGACCTCGGTGAGCACGGTCGGCCGCAGCACCCCGCCCACGAGGTCGCCACCCGCGAGCACCCGCGCCCCGGCGGCCACCGCCGCCTCGATCCAGCCCAGCACCCGTTCGGTGGAGGGCCGGTCGATCAGCGCGGACACCCTGGTGGTGTCCGCACGCGGGTCCCCGAGGACCAGCTCGTCCAGCCGGGCCAGCAGCCGCGCGGCGAACTCGGCGGCGATCTCCGCGGTAAGCAGCACCCGCTGCACCGAGATGCAGGCCTGCCCGGAGGCGTAGAACCCGCCGCGCAGCACGGCGTCCACCGCGGCGTCCAACTCGGCATCCGGGGCGACCACCAGCGCGGCGTTCGAGCCGAGCTCGAGCAGGGTCTTGCGCGGCGCGGCGGCCCTGGCGATGCGGTGCCCGACGGCGGCCGATCCGGTGAAGGACACCGCGGCAACCCCGGGGTCGCCGACCAGCGCCGCGCCCACCTCGGCGTCCCCGGTGACCAGCTGCGCAAGCGCTTGCGGGGCACCGGCCAGCGCCGCGGCCTCGCGCACGAGGTGCACCAGCCAGAGGGTGGTCAGCGGGGTGGCCGGGGCCGGTTTGCCGATCACCGGGCAGCCGGCGGCGAGCGCCGGTGCGATCTTGTGCGAGGCGAGCAGCAGCGGGTAGTTGAATCCGGCGATCCCGGCCACCACCCCGATCGGCCTGCGGGTCCAGAACCCGAGCAGGCCCTCACCGGAGGGCAGCAGGTCCAGCGGAACGGTCTCGCCGTGCAGCCGGGCCACCTCCTCGGCGGCGGCCTGCCAGGTGACCAGGGTGCGGGCGACCTCGACCCGGCAGTCCACCAGCGGCTTGCCGGTCTCCAGTACCAGCAGCCGCTCGAGCTCCGCCCGCCGCGACTCCAGCGCCTGGCCCACCGCGGTGAGTACCGCCCGGCGCCGGTGCGAGGGCAGCGCCGCCACCTCGGCCCGCACCTCGGTCGCCGCGCGTACGGCCAGCCGGACGTGCTCGGTGCCGCCCACCGGCGCGGCGGCGACCACGGCACCGTCGTAGGGGAAGGTCACCGGGGCGGTTTCCGGCACCGGTACCCAGCGGTCGCCGACCGGAAGGCCGTCCGGGTAGGGCGGGTCGAACATGGTCACCGTTCCTCCAACCGGGCCAGCGCACGGCGCAGGCTGGGCGCGGCCGCAAGCAGTTCGCGGGTGTAGGGATGGGCGGGCGCGCCGTAGACCTGCTCGACCGGGCCGAGCTCGACCAGCTCACCGGCCCGCAGCACGGCGACGGTGTCGCACACCTGGCGCACCACGGCCAGGTCGTGCGAGACGAAGATCAGGGTGAGCCGGTAGCGCTCGACCAGTTCGGCCAGCAGCTCCAGGATCTGCGCCCGCACCAGCACGTCCAGTGCGCTGACCGGCTCGTCCGCGATCAGCACCGACGGCCGCGGGGCGAGCGCGCGGGCGATCGAGATCCGCTGCCGCTGCCCGCCGGAGAACTGGTGCGGGTACCGCGCACCCGCGTCGGCAGGCAGGTCCACGGCGGCCAGCAGCTCGCGTACCCGTTCCCGGTGCCCGCGGTGCCTGCCGAGCGGTTCGCTGATGATGTCGCGCACCCGCATCCGCGGGTCCAGCGAACCCATCGGATCCTGGAACACCAGCTGCAGCTCCGAGCGCAGGAAGCCGAGCTTGCGCTCCGGCAGGTTGTCGATCCGCCTGCCACCGAAGGAGACCGTGCCCGCGCTCGGCCGGTCCAGCCCGGCCAGCAGCCGGACCAGGGTGGACTTACCGGAGCCGGACTCGCCGACGATGCCGAACCGGCCGCCCCGCTCGATGTCAAGGCTCACCCCGCGCAGCGCGGTGACCCCGGCGCGGGCGAACCGGCGCCGGTACTCGCGCCGCAGGTCGCGTACCTCGATCATCCGACCTCCATGCTGGACGCCGCGAGCAGCCGCCGGGTGTACTCGTGCTCCGGGGCGCGCAGCACCTGCCCGGTGCTGCCCTGTTCGACCACCCGGCCCCGGTACAGCACCAGCACCCGCTCGCAGACCTCGGCCACCACGGCCAGGTCGTGGGTGATGAACAGCAGGGAGCGGTCCCGGTCCCTGCTCGCGGCCACGATCAGTTCCAGGATGCTGGCCTGCACGGTGACGTCCAGCGCGGTGGTCGGCTCGTCGCAGATCAGCAGCGCGGGGTCGTTGGCCAGCGCGATGGCCAGCACCACCCGTTGCCGCTGCCCGCCGGAGAGCTGGTGCGGGTAGGCCCGCGCGATGCGTTCCGGATCGGGCAGCCGCACCCGGTCCAGCAGGTCCACCGCGGCCGACCGGGCGGCCCGCCTGCCCGGCTGGGTGGCGTGCAGCAGCATGGCCTCGGCGACCTGGCGGCCCACCCGCATCGCCGGGTTGAGCGCCGACATCGGTTCTTGGAACACCATGGCCATCGACCGGCCGCGCAGCCCGGACAGGGTGCGCTCCCCCGCGCCGAGCAGTTCCCTGCCTGCCAGCCGCACACTGCCGGTCGCGGTGAGGCCCGGCGGGAGCAGGCCCATGATCGCGGCCGCGAGCAGCGACTTGCCGGAACCGGACTCCCCGATCAGCCCGACCCGCTCGCCGGGCTCGACCGTGAAGGACACCTCCTCGACCAGTGCCGCACTCGGCGAGTGGATGCCGAGCTCCGCCGCCCGCAGGGTCATCGGCGTGCCTCCAGCTTCGGGTCGAAGCGGTCCCGCAGGCCGTCGCCGAGCAGGTTGAACCCGAGCACGGCCAGCGCGATGGCCGCCCCAGGCACCAGCGCGAGCCGGGCGTCCACGGCAAGCAGCTCCTGCGACTCCTGCAACATCCGGCCCCAGGACGGGGTGGGTGGCCGGGTACCGAAGCCGAGGAAGGAAAGGGCCGCCTCGGCGAGCACGGCGATCGCGAAGGACACCGAGGACTGCACCAGCAGCAGCCCGGAGATGTTCGGGAAGACGTGCCGCACCGCGATCCACCACCGGGGCCTGCCCGCGGCCCTGGCCGCGAGCACGTACTCGGTGCTCATCACCCGCAGGGTGCCGGAGCGGGCGATCCGGGCGAAGGAGGGCACGGTGGCGATGCCGATCGCGATCATGGCGGTCAGCGTGGACGCCCCGTAGATCGCGCCGAGCATGATCGCCAGCAGCAGCGCGGGAAAGGCCAGTACCAGGTCGTTCACCCGCATGACCAGCTCACCGAGCCAGGAGCCGGACATCCCGGCCAGGATCCCGAGCGGGGTGCCGAGCAGCGCGGCCACGCCGACGGCCACCACCCCGACGTACAGCGTGGTGCGGGCGCCGACCATCAGCTGGCTGGCGAGGTCCCGGCCGAACTTGTCGGTGCCCAGCGGGTACTCCCCGGTCGGCCCGAGCAGCCGCACGGTGGCGTCCACATGCTCGGGGTCGTGCGGGGTCCACAGGAAGGACACCAGCGCGGCGAGGACCACCAGGCCGATCAGGCAGGCGCCGAGCGGGAGGGTGCGTGGCATCAGGACCTCCGCAGGCGTGGGTCGAGCACGGTGTACAGCAGGTCCACGGCGAAGTTGACCAGCAGCACACCCACCACGAGGACGAGCACGATGCCCTGCACGGCCAGCAGGTCGCGGGCGGAGACCGCGTCCAGCAGCATGCTGCCCAGCCCCGGCAGTACGAACACCCGCTCCACCACCACGGCGCCGACCAGCAGGGTGGCCAGTTGCAGGCCGAGCACGGTGACCACCGGCACGGCGGCGTTGCGCAGCCCGTGCCGGACCAGGGCCTGCCCCGGCCGCAGCCCCTTGGCCCTTGCGGTGCGCAGGTAGTCCTCGCCGAGCACGTCCAGCACCGCGGAGCGCACGTAGCGGGTGAGCACGGCACCCTGCACCAGGCCGAGCGAGATCGCGGGCAGCACCAGGCCGCGCAGCCACTCCACCGGATCCCGCACCGGCGGGGTCCATCCGCCCGACGGCAGCCAGCCCAGCCGCACCGCGAAGACCTGCACCAGGATGATCCCGGCGAGGAAGGCAGGCACCGCGACGCCGAGCTGCGCCAGCCCGGTCACCACCGTCCCGCTGGGCCTGCGGTGCCGCACCGCGGCGAGGATGCCCAGCGGCAGTGCGAGCAGGAGCGCCACCAGCATCCCGGCCCCGACCAGCCAGAGAGTTACGCCGAGCCGGTCGGCCAGCTGCGGGCCGATCGGTTGCCCGGTGACGTAGGAACGCCCGAAGTCGCCGCCTGCCAGCCCGCCCATCCAGTCCAGGTACTGGGTGAGCAGCGGGCGGTCGAGGCCGAACTCCTGCCTGGTCCGCTGGACCAGCTCGGGGGTGGCGTTCACCCCGAGCGCGACCTGTGCCGGGTCGCCTGGCAGCACCGCCATGCACAGGAAGATCACGATCGAGGCGGCCAGCACGCTGGCCAGGAAGATCGTGCCACGGCGCAGCACCGCGCCGATCATGGTGCCCTCCCTCCCGTCTCCCACCACCGCCCAAACGGGGGCGCTCCGCGCCGCTGTGTCATGTCAGGCCGGTCAGGTCGAAGGACTCGCTGACCTGATTGCGCACCAGCCCGGTGACCTTCTTCTTGGCGGCCACCACGTTCGGGAACAGGAACAACCAGCAGGCGGCGGCGTCCGCGGTGATGGTGCGGGCCACCTCCCGCATGGTCGCGATCCGCTGCTCCGGAGTGCCGCTGTCGGCCTCGGTCAACAGCTCCCGCACCCGTGGGTTGTCGTAGCCCCAGTAGTAGTCCGGGTCGCCGAAGGTGGTGATGTCCCGCGCCTCGACGTGCTGGATGATCGAGAGGTCGTAGTCGTGGTCGGTGAACACGCTTTGCAGCCAGACGGCGGGGAAGTCCAGCGGCTCGATGGTGACCTGGACGCCCACCTCGGCCAGCTGCGAGGTGATCACCTGGGCGGAGGACATCGCGTACGGCAGGTTCGGGATCCGCAGCCGCAGGCTCAGGTCGGTGGCCCCGGCCGCGGCGAGCAGGGCGCGCGCCCGGTCCGGATCGTGCGGGTAGTACCCGGAGAGGTCCTCGTACCAGGGGTCGGTCGGCGGCACCATGCTGCCGATCAGCGTGCCGCGCCCGGCCATCGCGGTGGCCAGCAGCGCCTCCCGGTCGATGGCCATGGTCAGCGCGCGGCGCACCCGGAGGTCGTCCAGCGGCGGGCGGGCGTTGTTGAAGGCCAGCACCACCTCGCCGTTGGTGGTGCCCTGGCTGACCTGGAACCGCTCATCGGCCTCGAACTGCGGGACCGAGTCCGGTGCCGCGATCGCCGAGATGACGTCGATCCCGTTGCTCAGCAGCGCGTTGTTCAGCGCGGTGGGGTCCGCGTAGTACTTCAGGTGCACGGCGTCGTACGCAGGATCCTCGCCCCAGTAGTCCGGGTTCTCGCGCAGCACGATCTCCTCGCCCCGGCGCCGGTCGGCGACCAGGTACGGCCCGGTGCCCACCGGCTTGCTGGCCAGGTCGGACACCCCGGTACGGCTGAACATCGCGCCGACCCGGCCTGCCATGCTGAACAGCCAGGAGTTGCTCGGCCGGTTCAGTACCACCCTGGCGTGTGCCGGCCCGACGACCTCGACGTGGTCCACCACGTCCATCGCGGACTTCAGCGAGACCGTCCACTCGGTGCGCACCCGCTCGATGGAGAACTTCACGTCCTCGGCGGTGAACGGCGCACCATTGCTGAAGCTGACGCCCTCGTGCAGCCGGAAGTCGTAGCGGAGCCGGTCCGGGCTGATCGTCCAGGACTTCGCCAGCAGCGGCACGATCCGGCCCGAGCCGTCCAGTTTCACCAGGCCCTCGTAGACGTTGTAGAGCAGGGCCTGCGGGATCGCGGAGCCGTCGGTGGTGGTGAAGTCGAAGTTCTTCGGCTCGGCGCTGAACCCGACCGCCAAGGTGGACTCCCCGCCGCCGACCGTGGCGGTGGAACCCGCCGAGCAGGCCGGCACGAGCAGCAGTAACGCGGCGATCGCGACGCGGAACCGTACTCGCATTGGCAACCCCAGTATGCTGGTCGGACCAGTAGCCTAGGTTTGCACTCGGCATCGGGACGGTCAAGAGGGGTCGGTGCGAATGAGGTTCGAACCGGTCGCCCCGGTGCGGGCGTACGAGCGGGTGGTCGAGCAGATCGAGCAGGCCGTGCTCACCGGCGGCCTCGCTCCCGGCGACCGGCTGCCGAGCGAGCGCGAGCTGATGGAGCAGTTCGGGGTCAGCCGCTCCACGGTGCGCGAGGCGCTGCGGGTGTTGCAGGCGGCCGAGGTGATCCGTTCCCGCGCGGGCGATCCGCGCGGCCCCGAGGTGCTGTCGGCCTCCCCGGCCGCGCTGCACAAGTCCATGCACCGGCTGGCCCGCGCGGCCCATCTCGGACTCGGCGAGCTGCTGCAGTTCCGGATGATGCTGGAGGGCTCGGCCTACCTGCTGGCCGCCCGGCTGCGCACGCAGGAGCAACTGGCGGAGATGGAGCAGGCGCTGGCGACCATGACCGAGAAGCTCGAGCGGGACCACGCGGAGTTCGCCAGGGCCGATATCGCCTTCCATGACGCGGTGGCCCGCGCCACCCAGAATCCGCTGCTGGTGGTGTGCGGCGAGGTGGTGCGCGGGGTGGTGCTGGACCTCATCGAGGACAAGCTCACCAGGGCCGGGGACCGGGCTGCGCTGATGCGCGCCTCGGTGCGGCATCACGCCGAGGTACTGCGCGCGGTACGGGACGGGGACGGCCCGCTGGCCTGCCGCCTTGGCAGGCGCGCCCTGTACGAGTACTACGCGGAGTACGTCCCCGCCGAGCAACGTGCCCTCCTCGAGCCCTTGCTCGACGACTGAACGTGGTCATCTTCACTCGAAGAGTGGTATCCGAATCGGGTTCACCATCTATCCTGTCGCCGGGGATGGACATCATCAGGCGGGGAGTTCGTGATGACCGAGGGGGACATACCGGAGCTGGTGTACCTGCCTACCCAGCGGGTGCGGCACGGGGAGCCGGCGGCCAACCTGGAACTGCGCCGGACCGAGGACGGCAGGACGGCGCTGCTGGGCTACACCTCGATGGAACTGCTGGTCCAGGGATGTGGCCCGGACCAGCCCTGGATCGCCGTACCCGCGCACAAGCTGGAGCGGCTCTACGACGCCGGGGCATTCGACCTCCTGGCGCTGAACGTCGAACTCACCGAGGACATGCGACATGGCTGAGGGATTTCGGGTCGACGACCTGAACCGGCTCGCCAAACCACTGGCCGAGGGCGCACAGAATCTGGCCGACCTGGCCACCGACGCGCCGACGATCCCGAACGCGGGCGATTCCACCGGCATCGTCGCCAGCGCGCTGGTCGTGCTCAGCGGGGTGGTCGGCAAAGTGACCATGGCCGCCGCCAACTCGGCCGACGATGCTCAGGCGGCGCAGAACTCCTACGACGCCGCCGACCAGGCCGCCGGTGACGAGCTGGCCGTACCGTGCAGGGAGATCGGCTGACATGGGCGTGGACCTGCGAGTGGCGGCCGAGGAGGCGTCCTGCCGGGAGACCGCGGCGAAGCTGGCCACGCTGGATGCCGGGGTCGAGGCCGTGGCGACGAACTTCCACCGGGCGCGCGGGGAGTCGGAGGCGATGTGGACCGGCACGGCCGGAGAGGCGTTCCGGAGCAACATGGCCTCGGCGGGCAAGGGCTCCGACGACATCGCCGCGGGCACCAGGGACGCGGGCCGCGCCCTTGGTGACTTCGCCGATGACATCGCCACCGTCCGGGCCAGGCTCGAACATGCGCGAGGCGTCGCCACCGACGCGGGCCTGACGGTCAACGGGGACATCATCGAGGAGCCACACAACGCCGTTTACCCCGCCGACTTCACCGGCCCACCGGCCCCCGGCATGCTGACCGCCGACCACCCGGACGCCGCCGCGGCGCAGGCCGACTACCAGCGCAAGCTGGCCGCCTACCGGGAGGCGCAGACCATCGCCAGCGAAGCCCGCGGAATCGAGAAGGCCGCCCACGACACCCTCGGCCAGAAAATGAGCACCTGGCAGACCGTGCTGAACGACGCCAGCAAACAGAAGTGGTGGCAGCTCGCCGGAGCCGCCACCGGCACCATCGGCTCCGCCATCCAGCAGGCCGGCAAGTGGAACCTGACCGCCCAGACCCGCTATGCCCAAGCCGCCACCTACGCCAAGATCCTCTCCGAGGTCGACGACCCCTGGCACCGGGCCGCCGCCACCCGCGCCGCGGGCGTCTTCGAGAACTCGGCCGATGATGCCGCAAGGATGGCCCGCGCCAACGCCAACCTCGCCATCGGCGTCAAAGACACCAAGCTCGGCGACCTGTTGGCGCGAAACCTGGTCAGGTCCGTCGATGAGAGCTCGGGAGCCTTTGCGAAGCTCGGCTCCAAGGTTCCCGTTGTCGGTGTCGTGCTGGCCGGGGGCCAGACGGCGATCGAAAGCTGGGGCAAGGACGCCGATGAGTGGGCGAAGTCAGCGGGTGCAAATCTCGGCGGCGCGGTTGTCGGCTCGCTCGCCACCGACGCCGCGCTTGCCACTGCGGCATCGCTCGGCCTCGCGGGCGGACCAGCCACACTTGTCGCGGTCGGCGTTGGAACCGCAGTAGCCTTCGGTGTCGGCGAGTTGGTAAACCACTGGCCGGAGATCAACGAATGGTCGATCGACCACGCTGCGGATCAAGCTGACCCGAGTACCATGGCGTGGCTCGGACGCAGGGCCGAGGACGTCGGCGAAGCCGCGGGCGACGCCGCAGACTGGGTCGGCGACCGAGCAGGAGAGTTCGGCCGCTGGGCTGGAAACCTGTTCTGATCATGACCGAAACGCCAGCAGCACAGCCATCGCTTCCTCCCCGGCCCGACCCCGCTACCGGCGAGCCACGACCGCCCACAGCGCCACGCAGCTTCGGTGGAAACGAGTCGACCCCTACCGATCGACAGCCCCGCAAACATCCACCCGTACCGGCGAGCCAGGGACCGGTACTGGAATGGCGTCAGCACACCTTGGGCTACTCATTGCAGTTGGCGGCCATGTTGATCGGCCTGGCAGTGGTTCTGCTCTCGCTCATCAACTGGGATGTCAGCTGGCTCGTGCGAACCTGGTACCTGACCCTGCCCTTGATGCTGTTCTTCGCCGGAATCGTCTACCGGCAGGCGTCCAAGGATTGGCTGGCCGCAGGGGCTACCTGGTTCCAGCACCGGACCGCGTGGGTGGACCTCTACGAGCTTACCGAGATCGAGATCGGCGCCGCCGGAGCGAAGACCATGCTGCGAATGCGCAACGCATCAGGACAGAACGTCCACGTTGCGCTGAACGACCTGCAGAAGAACCAGGCCATGTGGGACCTGGTCTACAACGGCATCCTGCATTCCGTGGTCATCGGCCACGCCGACCCGCCGGCAGGGACCCGAACCATCCTCAAACTGCCCGGCGGTAGGGCCGGGCGGCACCGGGAAGCGTGATCCAGCTGACCAGTTGTGATCGAACATTGACATAGAGCGACTATGATCCTGCGGGTGCAGCGCGACGGGATCGGTCTGTGCCTCTCCGGCGGCGGCTATCGCGCCATGCTGTTCCACACCGGTGTGCTGTGGCGGCTGAACGAGCTCGGCTACCTGCCGCGGCTGTCGTTGATCTCCAGCGTGTCCAGCGGAGCCATCGCGGCCGGAACGCTCGCGCATGCCTGGCCCGAGCTGGAGTTCGACAGGGGGACCGCGGGAAACTTCACCGAGCTCGTGGTGCGCCCGCTGCGCGCGCTGGCGCGGGTGAACGTGGATGTCTGGGCCACCTTGCGCGGGCTGGTGAAACCGGGCCGCAGCGTCGGTGAGGAGGTCGCTGCCTCGCTGCGCCGCAGGCTGTACGGCGACCGGCTGCTGCGCGAGCTGCCGGTCACCCCTCGGTTCGTGTTCACCGCGACGAACCTGCAGAACGGCGCGCTGTGGCGGTTCTCGAGGGAACAGATGGGCGACGCGAAGGTGGGCGGGGTGCGGGAACCGGCGATCCCACTGGCCAACGCGGTCGCGGCCTCCTCGGCCTTCCCGCCGTTCCTCTCCCCCGCGCGCCTGCGGATCCGGGAGTGGGACCTTCCCGGCGACGGCAGCACCGCGCGCCCGCGCAAGGTGGTGCTCTCCGACGGCGGGGTATACGACAACCTGGGGCTGGAACCGGTCACCGAGCGCTGCGCCACGGTGCTGGTCAGCGACGGCGGGATGCGGATGGAGCGACTGGTGCGGGTGCCAGCCGACTGGCCCCGGCAGCTGTTGCGCGCCATGGACGTGGTGGACAACCAGGTGCGGAGCCTGCGTACCCGCCGGCTCCGCGAGTCCTACCGCGGCGGGGAGTTCGGCGGGGCCTACTGGGGAACCTACAGCGAGATCGACGAGTTCGGGGTGGCCGACCCGTTGCCTGCCCCGGCGCATCGGACACTGCGGCTGGCCGAGGTGCCCACCCGGCTGCACCACATGCCGGAACCCGTCCAGCAACGGCTGATCAACTGGGGTTACGCGGCCTGTGACGCGGGAATGCGGCGCTGGGTGGAACCCGGCGCCGCATCCCCGTCAGCTTTTCCGTACCCGGAGGCCGGAGTCGGCTAGCTCAGCTCAGGCAGTGCCCTTACGACGGCGCAGCAGCAACAACGTCACGGCGCCGCCACCGAGCAGCACCAGGCCGATCACCAGCGGGGTCATCGCGGAGAAACCGGTCTGGGCCAGCGGACCCTCGTTGGACTGCGGGGCCACCGGGGTCTCGGTGGTGGAAGGCGCGGCCTCGGTGCTCGTGCTCGGCGCGGTGGTCGTGGTGCTGGTCTCGCTGCTCGGCGGGGTCTCGCCAGCGGCCGACCAGCGGACCATCGCCTCATCGGAGAGTTCCAGCTGGTCCGAGGTTGCGACGATCAGCGACTGGGCCTTCGTCTTCGGGCCGTAGTTCTCCCCGACGAACAGCCGACCGGTGTTCACCGCGGCGCTGGCCTTCAGGCCGAAGCTGCCCTTGCCATCCTCGGCGTCCTCCGGGACGTTCACGAAGATCTCGGTGCCGTCGGTGATGTCGGCCTTGGTCAGCTCCTTGCCATCGGCGTCGGTCAGGGTGACGCCCTCCGGCAGCTTGTTGGTGATCTCGTCGATCTCGCCGCTGGTGGACACGGTGAACGGCCCGATCCGGTCACCCGCCTCGCCGGTGGCGTCCGCGGGGCTGATCTCCAGCGCGGCGTCCGGCTCGCTGATCCCGGTGTTCTTGTCCCCCGTCAGGTAGCTGTAGAGGGCCAGCACGTCCTCGGCGTTCGCGGCGTCCGGGTTGCGCTTGTCGTCGACCAGCGGGGTGTCCTTGTCGAGGTCGGTGCCGTCGCTGAAATGCCACACCGCGGTCTGCGTCGCGGTGATGGCTTCCTTCGTGCTCAGGCCGTCATTGAACTCGACGGTCCCGTCCAGCGCCTGCTCGATCGCCTCGGTGCCCTTGGCAGGGTAACCGTGGTGCAGCACCCAGTTGATCTTGTCGCGGTTGGCGTGGAAGTCCGTGTTCGGGTTCGGGAACTCGTCCCACGGCCGCTCGACCATGTCCTGGCCGGTGTCGATGTCGGTCTCGATCTCGACGCAGTACACATTGAGCTTCTCGCCACCGTCGAGCTGGATAACGTAGTTCCAGGTTTCCAGCTGGCTCCGGTCGGTGCCGTGCAGATTGACCTTGTAACCATCCGCACCGAGGTGGAACTTGACACGTCCCCGAGCTTCCTCGGTCGCGCCGGCGGCCGGCGCCGCCAGCATCATGGCGATCGAAGCGCCGGCGAGGGCGGCGCCGGCACGCACAATCGTTGACGTTCTTGGCATGGGTCTCCTTTTCGAGTGCGGTACTGCGATCCCAAGAGCCGCGCGGTGCTGCTACCCGCAGAGACCTGAGCAGAGAAATTGCCACCGTTCTGGGTGAAGGTCACCCGGGCCAGCGAGGCTGGAGCATACACACGGCAGCCATCACCCCAGCGGTACACCCCGATTTCACTCCATTTAGTCCAAAAGGAGTAGGGATTCACCGTATTAACTGATCGCAAAGCGTCAGGTCGGCACAAGCGGAACGCGATCGTCCCTAGTCGGAGGCATGGCGAGCCACCACGGACCCCGTCCGGTGCACATCCCGATCGTCCACTGTGTCCAGCAGCGATCCGGTCACATCGGAAGCTGTATCCGGGTGCGGGGTGGGATCACGATCGGGCAACGCTTCCCGAATTCCGCGCACCGTCCACTTCGTCCAGCGCGGACTCCAGCTCCCGCCATAGATCCTCGGGATCCTCCAGGCCCACGCTGAACCGGAGCATCCCGGCGGGGACATGACCCTCGGCGGGCCGCGCCGCCCGCCGTTCCAGGCTGCTCTCCACCCCGCCGAGGCTGGTCGCGTGCTGGATCAGGGACAGCGCGGCGCAGAACGCGTCCGCGGTCGCCGCGTCGGCCAGCTCGAAGGCGATCATGTTGCCGGGCGGGTGGCGCACCGCCCGCACGGCCGGATGCGCTGCCAACCGTCCGGCCAGCAGCGTGGCCGTCTCGGACGCCGCGGCCAGCCGCACCGGCAGGGTGCGCAGGCCGCGCAGGGCGAGCCAGGACTCCAGCACCCCGGGGGTCGCGCCGCCCCTGGTCCTGGCTTCCCGCAGCGCCACGGCGAGTTCCGCTTCCCCGCTCACCACCAGCCCGAGCAGCAGGTCGCTGTGGCCACCGATCAGCTTGGTCGCGCTGTGCAGCACCAGGTCGGCGCCCATGGCAAGGGGTTGCTGCCCGAGCGGGGTGGCGAAGGTGTTGTCCACCGCCAGCCGGGCACCGTGCGCCCTGGCCGCCTCGGCCACCGCCGCGATGTCCATCAGGTCCAGGGTGGGGTTGGTCGGCGACTCCACCAGCAGCAGATCGACCTCCGCGGCCGCCGCCACCCAGCCCGCGGTGTCGGCCGGTTCGATCCGCCTGCCGCGCAGCCTTCCGTTGCGTTCGGCATAACCGAGCAGATCACGGCTGCCCACGTAGCTGTAGCTGGGCACGGCCACCTCGGCGCCCGCGGGCAGCAGGTCGAACACGGCCGAGATCGCTGCCATACCCGAGGCGAAGGCCACCGCCGTACCGCCCTCGAGCTGACCGATCGCGTCCTCGAAGGCCGCCCAGGTCTCGGTGCCGTGCTCCCGGGAGTAGCCGAGGCCCAGCGCGCTGGCCGGGGCGATCGGCACGTTCATCGGGGCGCTCGGGCCTTGCGGGCGGCCCGCGGTGATCGCCCGGGTACGTGGTGACCAGTCGGCGGTGCTCATCCGCCCAGCCTGCCACGCCAGGTCAGCGTTTCCGCGGGAACTCCACGACCTGCTGGTACGTGGGCCGGTTCTGGGTGCTGATCGGGTCGTGCGTGATCCCGCCCAGCGCGCGGTGCACGATCGAGTCGGCGCACCACTGGTCCCCGGCGTCGCAGGAGCCGTCCCCCGGATAGACCTCCCCGATCGGTTGCTCGGCCGCCCGCGCCACCGTGTCCACCAGCACGCGGTGGCACTCTGCCAGATCCCCGCCACCGCAGAACCGGTCCCCGAGCGGGCCACGGACGTCCTCGCCGAGCAGGGCGCGCAGGTCCTTGTGCACGTAACCCCACCAGCCGCGCTGGTAGGCGGAGCCCTGGTGCGGCTGGCCGACCCGCTTGCCCGGCTCGGCGTTCTGGAATCCCGATGGCGACTCGTTGATCTGCAGCACCCTGGTCATCGCGGTGAATGCCGCGGAACCCATTGCCGGTTCGAACTGCGCCCGCACCAGCAGCGGCCACCAGGCATCCATGATCTTGATGGCCTCGGCGTGCCGGTAGCTGCGGCTACCCGGTTCGGTCTGCGCGCGCAACCCGCCGTCGGCCAGCCAGGCACGCAGCTTCTCGATCGCCGCCGCAGCCGCGGAATCCCGCACCGGGGCGCGGTCCAGCACGCGCAGCAGCACCGGCAGCACCCGCTCCGCACGCAGGTCGGCCAGCCCGGCCTCGGCCATCGCCTTGGTGAGGTTCGCCCTGGTGACCCCGGTGCCCGCGGCGAGCAGCGCACGCACCCTGGTGTCCAGCAGGTCGCCGCGGTGCACCGCGGACTTGCCGTAGCCCGCGGCGGCGTAGTCCTGCGCCTGCGCGTTGTTCCAGCTGATGTAGTAGTCCTGGTTGACCGAGTTCGGATGCTCGGCGAACGGGGTGTACTCGGCGGTGTTGCCTTCCGGGTCCCAGCCCTGCCAGTCGAGTCCGGCGTTACCGAGGATCGGCAGGCTGGGGTCCACTGTGGAGTTGCGCATTGGGTTGGCGCCGGAGTTGTAGTACGCGGTGTCCCCGGAGTCCACATAGAACCAGTTGAAGGTGTAGTTCACCCGGTCGGCCGCGCGCTGGAAGTCCGCGGCGGAGCGGATCGCGCCAGGGTCGTTGAACTGCTGGAACCCGAGCAACGACTCGACCTCGTGGAAGTAGGTGGAGCGCAGCGCCGCGTAGGCGACCGGCTTGCCGTCCACCACCGCACGATGGGTCACCGGTCCGTACCTGGTCCGGAAGGCGCGCAGGGTGTACGACCCGGCAGGGGTCGGGTCCGCCACGGTCGGCTCCCAGGAGTTCTTGCGTTCCACCACCTCCATCGGCAGACACTCGCCGCGGAAGCGGTAGAAGTCCGACTCCTTGCTGGGCGGGGAACCGTCCGGTTCGCACAGCTGGACGGCGTAGGTGTCGGTGATGTCCTGCGCCGAGGTGGTCGCGCTCCAGGCGTAGTCCTGGCCGCGGCCGAGCAGCACATAGAAGCTCAGCCCGGCGAAGGAGGCCCCGCGGGCGCTGATCCCCGGGCCCTGCAACTCCTGCAACATCAGCAGCTGCGGCGCGAAGTAGCCGGTCTGCGGGCCGAACACGGCCACCGGGTTACCGCTGTCGGTGTGCGCGCCGGACACCACCAGCGCATTGGACATCCCCTGCCGTTGCACCGGCCGCACCGCGAGGTCGTCCTGTGAGTTCGCGGAACCGGTGCGGTCGAACACCAGTTGCTGCGGGGTCACCGAGCCCGGTTCCGGCATGGCCACACCGCGCGGGTTCTCCGGGGCCTTGCCGTACGGGAAGCTCTGGCCGTCGTGCAGGGTGCGCACCGTTTCCGGATCGTCCTCGGCGCGCAGGCTGCGCCAGACCCGCTCCGCCTCGACCGGCCCGTACCGCTCCTGGATCGCCAGCTTGGCGATCGCGGCCCGCACCTCGCCGCCACCACCGCCGCCGAACTGGGCACCCACCACCGAGGCGAGCACCACCAGGTCGGTCAGCCGGAACGGCTCGATCTCCCCGGCATTGGTGATCGCGTCCACCTGCCCGGTCAGCACGTACTCGCCGGGGAAGTACCGGCCGTCGTGCGCGTCCTGGATGTAGGCGTTGATTCCGTCCAGATAGGACTTCGCGTCTTCCAGCCCGCGCCTGCCGAGCGGGCCGGACTCGGCGACCTGGTCGATCTGCTGCCGCAGCTCGGCCTCGGTGTACGGGGCGGCGGCGAAGAACTGCTGTTCCAGCGCCCGGTTGCCCTCCGCGCCGCCGGCGAACGAGGTCAGCTCGCCGCGGCCCACTCTGCGCATGATGTCCATCAGCCACAGCCGGTCTTGCGCGGCCGCGTAGCCGGCGCCGAACTCGGTACCGGAGCGGGTGGTTCCGTAGACATGCGGCACGCCGGTGGCCTTGTCCCGGACGATCGTGACGTCCGACCGTGGCTTGATGCTGCTGGCCACCTGGTCGGCGGGCACCCCGAAGGAGGCGTCGTTGAAGAATTCCTGGATGGTCTCGGTGGTCAGTCCGCGGTAGCCGTCGGCGAGCGCGGCGTACGGCCCGAGCTGGTCGTCGGCATGCGCCGGCCTGCTGCCGAACGCCTGGTGCAGCAGGATGTCGGCGAGGGTGGCGTTGCCGTTCTGCCCCGGCGGCAGGATGTCCGCACACTGGTCCCCGCAGAAGTCCTCGACCTGGGGAGGCTGCGACTCGGCCGACTCGGCCGGGGCGGCCGGTGGCGCAAGCAGGCCGGTGGCCAGAGCGATGGTCCCGAGGAGTACTCCCAGCCGCGCGCGCATCCGCCGCTCCTCTCGCAGGGGTGTGACCGGGCGCACACTACCGGCGAGTACGACAATTTGTGAAGACTATTCGTGTTTTCTCGCTGGATCGGGCTACTCGACGACCCGGTGGGGCCAGCCCCCGGACGGACCGGGGTGCCGGCATGATTCCCGACGAAGCCGCAGCTCAACACACTGGTCGCCATGACGATCAACGACGCGGTACGGCCCAGAGCGGGCAGCGACTACGCGGAGTTGTCGCGACGGGTGGCCAGGGCGGGCCTGCTCGACCGGCGGCCGGGCTACTACCTGGTCCGGATCGGGCTGGTCCTCACCCTGTACGGGGCCGGCCTCGCCGGCTTCCTCGCGCTCGGCGACTCCTGGTGGCAGCTCGCGCTCGCGGCGGGGTTCGCGATCATCTTCGGCCAGGTCGCGCTGGTCGCGCACGATCTCGCGCATCGCCAGGTGTTCCGCACCCGCGGGCCGAGCGAACTCGCCGGCATGCTGGTGGGAAACCTGGGTATCGGGATGAGCTACGGCCGGTGGATGGACAACCACACCCGGCACCACGCCAATCCCAATCACGAGGAGCACGACCCGGATGTGGACCCGGACGTCCTGGTCTGGTCCACCCGGCAGGCCGAGGCCAGCCGGGGCGTCGCCCGGTTCGTCGGGCGCTGGCAGGCGTTCCTGTTCTTCCCGCTGCTCACCCTGGAGGGCCTGAACCTGCACTACGGGGCCGTACGGTCGGTGCTGCGGCGCAAGGTGCGGCGGCCGCTGCTGGAGGGCACGCTGCTGTTCATCCACTTCGGCGGGTACCTCGCCGCACTGCTGCTGGTGCTCTCGCCTGCCAAGGCGCTGGCCTTCTTCGCCGTGCACCAGTGCCTGTGGGGTGTGTACATGGGATCCATCTTCGCGCCGGGGCACAAGGGCATGCCGATGCTCGGGCCGGGCGAGAAGCTCGACTTCCTGCGCAGGCAGGTGCTGACCTCAAGGAACGTGCGCGGCGGCGTGTTCGTGGACAACGCCATGGGCGGGCTGAACTACCAGATCGAGCACCACCTTTTCCCGCATATGCCCACCCCGCACCTGCGCAAGGCCCAGCCGATCGTGCGCGCCTACTGCGCCGAGCTCGGTATCCCTTATCACCAGACGGGCCTGGTACGTTCCTGGGCAGAGGCCCTCGGCCATCTGCACCGAGCGGGCGCACCGCTACGGCGGAAAGGGGCCGATCGGACCACCATGACCTGATTGGTTACGGTGGGGCACCGCGACCGACCCCCGCATGGAGGAATACCCGCATGGCGTTGGAGAAGCCGGAAATCGACCGCCCCGAGGGCATCGCACCCGGCGAGCTGGAAGTCGAGGAACTCGTCGAAGGCGAGGGCCCCGAGGCCCTGCCCGGCCAGGACATCGAGGTGCACTACGTCGGTGTCACCTTCTCCAGCGGCGAGGAGTTCGACTCATCCTGGAGCCGCGGGGAGCCGCTGGCTTTCCAGCTCGGTGTCGGACAGGTCATCGCGGGCTGGGACCGCGGGATCGCCGGGATGCGCGTCGGTGGGCGGCGCAAGCTGATCATCCCCTCCCACCTTGCTTACGGTGAGGAGGGCGCGGGCGACGCCATCGGCCCGGACGAGTCCCTCGTCTTCGTGGTCGACCTGGTCAGCGTGAGCTAGCCCCAGCTTCCTGCTGTGAGTGTCCCTCCCACCCGTCTCCCACCACCACCCAGACGGAGGCGCTGACGCGCCACGGTGTTCGCTGCATTTTTCGCAGTGAATAGGGACACTCACAGCAGTGGGCGCTGCTACCGTGGCGGGGTGGTTGAGCCCATCCTGATCTCCATTGCCGCTGCGCTGGCCGGCAAGGCGGCGACCGGCCTCTACGACCTGGTCCGGCGCCAGTTCGCCGGGGACCCGGCGGCCACGGCCGAGCTGGAGGCCGCGGCCGAAGTCCCGGAAGGCGACACCGAGCAGGCCCCCATCCAGGCACTGGCGGAGCGGCTTGAGGCCGCCGAACGGGCCGACCCGGAGTTCTCCTCGGCACTGCGCGCGGAGTGGGACCGCATCAACGTCAGCCAGCAGGCCCAGGACGAAGGCGTCACCAACCAGGTCTCCGGAACCGTGCAGGGCAATGTCATCCAGGGACGGGACTTCCACGGCGACATCCGTTTCTGACCACCTGTTTCCGGGTCCGGAATGGCGCACCGTCGCGACCAGGCGCACGATTCTCGCGGTGGTGCACAACGTCACCGCGGCCACCCGGCTGCTCGATGTGCTGCCGATCGTGGCCTGCGACCCGCGGGTGCAGGTCGTCTTCACCCGCACCGGGTCCAGTGAGCTCGACGCCGGCACCACGGAATTCCTGAACCGCAACGGAATCGTCGAACTGCCGTGGGAAAGGGCGCTGACGGTCGGAGCCGACCTGGCGATCGCCGCGAGCTACGGCGGCGAACTGCACCGAATCCCCGCCCCGCTCATGGTCCTTCCCCACGGAATAGGGTACAATAAATACTTAAAATCGAAAATCGAAAATCGAAAATCGGTCTTCGGGCTCTCGAGGCCGTGGCTCATGCACGAAGGTCGCCTCGTTCCTTCGGTCATCATTCTCTCCCACCCCGAACAACTCGAGCGGTTGCGCGCGGCCTGCCCGGAAGCGGTGGACGCGGCCCTGGTGGCGGGTGATCCCTGTTTCGACCGGATGCTGGCCAGCCTGCCGCTGCGCGAGACCTACCGGCAGGCCCTCGGCGTCGCCCCCGGCCAGCGGCTGATCGTGCTCAGCTCTACCTGGGCCGAACCCTCCCTGTACGGCAGCAAGCCGATGCTGGCCCGCGAGCTCGCCGCCCGGCTGCCGCTGGACGACTACCGGCTCGCGCTCGCCCTGCACCCGAACATCCACGCGGGCCACTCGCCGTGGCAGGTCCGGCTGTGGACCGAGGCCTGCGCCCGCGCGGGCGTGCTGGTGCTGGCGCAGGAGGACCTGTGGCGGCCCGCGCTGGTCGCGGCCGACCTCACCATCGGCGACCACGGTTCGGTCACCTTCTACTCGGCGGCGCTGGGCACCCCGGTACTGCTGGCGGCCGCCCCCGAGCACACCGTGGACCCGGCCTCGCCGATCGGGCAGCTGCTGGCCACGGCACCCCGGCTGGGCGCGGACCCGCGCACCCAGATCGAGCAAACGATCGCGGCGCACGACCCCGCGTGCCACGCCCCGATCACCGAACGGACCACCGCGCTGCCAGGGGCCTCGGTGCCGGTGCTGCGCCGGACCATCTACCGGCTGCTGGACCTGCCGGAACCGGCGGACGGCCCGGACCTCACGGCGCTGCCGGTACCCGAGGTCACCCCGCCGGAACCGGGGGCGCAACTGGTCCGGGCGGAACCGCGCCCGGACGGCGCGGGCGGCCTGACCGCCACCGTGCGCCGCTACCCCGCCGAGGCGCTGGCCGAACCGGCGCACGCACCCGCGGACGCCCATCTGGTGGTGAGTACCAGCGAGCCGAACACCCGGCTGCTCGACCTGGCCGATGTGCTCGTGCACGAGGGTTCCGCGGAGGCGGCCGAGTGGATCAAGGGCACCCTGGCCGCGCTGCCCGGCTGCGCGCTCGCCATGGCCCCAGCCGGGGAGCGCGACTGGCTGGTGGGCGGCGCCGCCTGCTCGCCGGTACGGCTGACCGAGGTGACCGGGCGGGCCGCACTGTTCGCCTCGGTGCTGTACGCCTGGCTGGCGGCGGGACGCTCGCTCGCCGAACTGCCGGAACGGCTGAGCCTGCGGGTGGCGGGGCGGGAGTACTCGGCGCGGCTCAGCCGAGCTCATCCAGCCGGGCCTGCACCGCCAGCCCGCGGTGGGTGAACTCGCGGAGCCGGTAAATGGCCAGCGCGTCCCGCAGGTAGGACCGGGCGACCTCGGGTTCGTCCCTGGCCAGGGCCAGCTCGGCCAGCGCCTCGCACAGCTGCGCCCGCTCGGCGTGCCAGTTGCCGGTGTTCGCCGTCGCGGCCGCCTCGGCCAGCAGCTCAGCGGCCTCGGCGAGCCTGCCTGCCCGCAGCAGTTGCTTTCCCCGCCACAGGTCCACCTTGACCAGGTTGTACGGCTCGGCGGCCAGTTCGGCGCGGGACAGCTCCAGCAACGGCAGCGCGACCTCCGGCGGCTCCACCTTGGCCAAATGCAGCCGGGCCAGCGCGAGCCGCCTCGGCACCGCAAGCTCCTCGGCCAGCGCGAGGTTGCGGCGCAGCAGGTCCGCGGCTTCGGGCAGCAGGTCCTGGTCCAGCCGCACCAGGCCATGCGACTCCACCACCGAGGCCTGCGCCTCCAGCGACCCGGCCCGCTCGGCGTAGCCCAGCGCGGTCTCGAACAGCTGCCCGGCCCGTTCCGGATCGCCGAGCTCGCGGTGAGCGAAACCGTGCTGCATCGTCAGCACGGCCGCGGCCAGCCAGTCGCCGAGCTCGACGGCCGCCAGCTCCCCGATCCGGTTGGTCGCCGCCATATCGTGCGCGTACTTGCCCTGGTCGTGCAGTGGCCACAGGGCAAGACACAGCTGACAGGCCCTGGTGAACTCGCCGAGCTCGTAGGCCAGGGTCACCGCCTCGCGCAGGTTGATCCGCTCGGCCTCCAGCCAGTCCCTTGCCTGCCGCGCACTGCCGTCCTCGGGAACGGTCAGCTCCGGCCAGATCCGCTGCCGCCAGCCCCGGTGCGGCAGCAGCAACGCGTCCGCGGCCAGGGCGCGGGCCCAGTAGTAGGCCAGCAGGTGCCGCCGCAGGCCGGTGCCGTGTTCCCCCGCCTTGGCCACCGCGTGCCTGCGGATCAGGCCGGAGCTGAGGTACCGCTCCGGTCCGGTCTCCTGGATCAACCTGGCCCGCAGCAAGTCCTGCAGCGCGTCCTCGACGTCCTCGGCGTCCGCGCCGAGCGCCACCGCCACCGCGTCCGCGCTCACGTCCCCGCTGCCGGGGTGCACGCCCAGCGCCTGGTAGCAACGCTGCGCCAGTGGGGACTGCCGGTGGTAGGCGGCATCGAAAACGACCGTGACGGAAAGGTCCTCGTCCCTGGACAGCTCGTGCAGGGTGCGTTCCTGCCTGGCCAGCCTGCGGGCCAGCCGGGCCACCGGCCGGTCCGGGAACTCGGTCAGCAGCGAGCCCACCACACACAGCGCGACGGTGGAGCCCGCGCACAGCTCGATCAGCTCGGCGACCGCGTCGGGCTCGGCCGCCAGCCGGTCCGCGCCGACCAGCCGGTCCAGCAGCAGCCGCGCGGCGTCGTCGGCCATCGGCGCGATGTCCACCGTGGTCGCGCTGGCCCACGCCCGCAGGCTCGCCACCCGCCCGGCCTCGGTGACCAGCACCGCCGACGTGCCCGCGCCCGGCAGCAGCGCCCGCACCTGGCCCGCGGTGAGCGCGTCGTCGATCACCAGCGCGATCCGCTTGCCGCTGCTCCAGGACCGCCACAGCGCGGCGCGCCCCTCCAGGCTGGCCGGGATCTCGTCCGGGTGGTGACCGGCGGCGAGCAGCAGTTCGGCCAGCGCGGGCCGTTCCTGCTCGGCCTCGTCCGGGCCAGTGCCGAGCCGGACGAAGAAGTGCCCTTCCGGGTAGTCCGCCTCATGCTGGTGCACCCAGTAGCCGGCGAGTGTGGTGGTGCCGCAGCCCGGCGGCCCGCGCAGGATCGCCACCCTGGGCCCCTCCCCGGCCGCGCTCAGCCAGGCGTCCAGTTCGGCCAGCGGGCGCTCGTTGTCGGTGTAGTGCGGCGGGGCAGGCGGTACCTGGCACCGGCCGCCCAGGCGACCGCGGGCCTGGTGGAAGTGCACCCCGCCGTAGATGTCCCGGCCCTGGATCACGTTGTCCGCGTCGCCGCCGAACTCGTTGTGCACCCAGCCGAGGTTAACGCAGCTCCAGCCGGGCGAGCTCGTTCCGGGAGGACACGCCCAACTTCGGGTAGGCCTTGTAGAGGTGGTACCCGACGGTGCGCGGGCTGAGGAACAGCTGGGCGCCGATGTCCCGGTTGCTCAGCCCGCCCGCGGCCAGCCGGACCACCTGCAGCTCCTGCGCGGTGAGCAGGGCCCGCACGTCCCCCTGCTCCGCCGGGCCCACGCGCTCCCCCGCGGCCCGCAGCTCGGCACCCGCGCGCTCGGCCCACGGCCGGGCGCCGATCGGCTCGAAAGCCGCCAGCGCCGCGCGCAGCAGCGGGCGGGCCTCGGCCGGCCTGCGCTCACGGCGCAGCCACTCCCCGTACAGCAGCTCGGTGCGGGCCCGCTCGAAGGGCCTGCCATTGCCCATGCGGTGCAGTGCCACCGCATCCCGGTAGTGCTGCTCGGCCTCGGCATCCGCGGCGAGCAATGCGCGGCAACGCAGTGCGACCGCCTCGGCCCAGTGCTGCCCGGTCCGCTCGGCCCACTCGGCATACCAGGCGGCCGGCTCACCGGCCTGCTCCCCGCGGCCCAGCCGGGCCGCAGCCTCGACCAGGTCGGGGAAGGCGGAGCGGAAGTCCGCCCGGTTCGGGCAGGCGAGCACGTCCGGCAGCAGCTCCAGCACCGCCTCGTGCCTGCCGAGGCCGAGTTCGAGCAGCGGCAGCGTGGCCCGCGCCCTGGTGGTGCCGTGCCCGTGTGCGGGGGTGCGGGCCAGCGTGACCAGCTCGGTGCAGCGCTCCCGGTCCCCGGCCACCGCCGCGGCCCAGGCCAGCACCGCGGCGAGCGGACCGACCGCGGCCTCCTGCCCGGTGTCCTCCGCGATCCGCAGCCCTTCGGTGCCGCAGGCCACGGCTTCGTGCCGGAGCCCGAGGTGCGCCCGGGTGCGGGCCAGCAACGCCAGTGCCTGCGGCAGCGGGCCGATCGCGCCGCGCTCCCGGCAGGCCTTTTCGATCGTGCCCGCCAGCTCGTCCGCGCGGGCATGGTCGCCGAGCAGCAGGTGCCACCATGCGGTGCGCAGCCCGGTGCGGATCGGGTCCGCGGCACCCTCGGCGAGCAGCTCCCGCACCGCGGCGACGCCCCCGGCGATCCCACCGGGCCTGCTGTGGTTCAACCCGGACGCCGCCCTGGCCAGCGCGCGGGCCGGGGCCCCTTCCGGTGCCTGCTCCGCCGCCAGCTCGGCGGCCGCGAGGTCACCCGCGGCCCAGGCCGACTCCACGGCCCAGAACAGCATTCGCGGTTCACCGCACTCCAGCAGGATGCGGTGCGCCGCCATCGGCCGGTTGCGTTCCTCGGCCAGCCGGGCGCGCAGCAGCGCGATCCGGCCACGCGTTTCCGGATCGGTGCGGTGCAGCCCTGCCTGGCTCGCCGAGGCCTCGGCCCGCTCGGGCAGCCCGGCGTCCGCGGCGGCCTCGGCCGCGGCGAGCAGCCTGCGACCACGTTCGCCGGGGTCCGGGCTGAGCTCCGCCGCCCGCTCGTAGGCCGCGGCCACCGAGGCGTACCCGCCGAGGGCGCGGTCGAGCTCGGCCGCCCGCTCCAGCTCGGCGGCGACCCGCTCGTCCGGGCCATCCGCGGCCGCGGCGAGGTGCCAGGCACGGGCGCAGACGTTGTCCCGCTCGGCGTAGGTCTCGGCCAGCGCCTGGTGTGCCGCGATTCGCTGGTGCAGCGGTGCGCCCCGGTACGCCGCGGCCCGGATCAGCGGGTGCCGGAACTCCGGCCCACCCTCCGCGAGGCGCAGCAGCCGTCGTTCTTCCGCGGGTTCCAGGTCACGGGCCGAGCAACCCAGCCGCCTGCCGGCCGCGAGCACCACCTGCTGGTCCCCGGAGTCGTCGGCGGCGGCCACCAGCAGGAGCGTCCTCGTCCGTTCCGGCAGCCCGGCGATCTGGTCGGCGAAGGCCTGGTCCAGCTGGACCGACCGGCCGTCCCGCCACACCTGCGGCAGCTCGCGCAATGCCAGCAGGTTGCCCCGTGCCTGTCTGCGGATCCGGTCCCTGAGGTGGTGCGGCAGGTCGGCCGCGTACCGGTCCAGCAGCTGGCCTGCCGCCGTCTCGTCCAGCCCATCGAGCCGCAGCTCGGGCAGGCCGGGTGCGGAGAAGTCCTCCTCCCGCGCGGCGAGGACCAGCACCACGCCCTCGGCCTCCAGCCTGCGGGCGGCGAACAGCAGTGCCTCCGCCGAACCGGGGTCCAGCCAGTGGGCATCGTCCACCAGGCAGAGCAGCGGACCGTCCCCGGCGAGTTCGGCCAGCAGGGTGAGCACCGCGAGGCCGACGAGGAATCGGTCCCCACCGGCAGGCTCGCCGAGCCCCAGTGCCGCCCGTAGCGCGCGGGCCTGCACCGGGGGCAGCCGGTCGAGCTGCTCCAGTGCCCCGGCGAACAGCAGGTGCAGCCCGGCGAAGGGGAGCTCGGTCTCCGACTCGATACCGGTACCGCGCAGCACCCGGAAGCCGGTTGCGGCCCCCGCGGCGTGATCCAGCAGGGTGGTCTTGCCGATCCCGGCCTCCCCGCGGATGATCAACGCCCCGCTACGCCCGGACCGGGCCGAGTCGAGCAGCGCGTCGATCGTCGCTGTCTCCTCGGCCCTCCCCAGCAGCATGGGCCGACCCTACTGTTCACGCGGCTGTATCCGCGTAGGGATGCTTGTCCCGTGCCTCCTTGAGTGCGCGGGCCCACCAGGTGAGCCGGTCCAGCAGCAAGGCGGCCGCCTGCCCCGCCTGCGGCCCGGCCGGGGTGCCGTCCGCGCCGAACTGCTCCCAGTAGTTGGTGAAGCTGACCGCGTCCCGGACGGTGGTGGCGTGCAGCTCGGCGAACACCAAGCGCAGCTGTTCCACCGCGCGCAGCCCGCCGGAGATGCCGCCGTAGGACACGAAACCGACCGGTTTCGCCTGCCACTCGGCGCCGTGCCAGTCGATCACGGTCTTCAGCGGGGCGGGGAAGCTGCGGTTGTACTCCGGGGTCACCACCACGAAACCGTCGGCGTCGGCCAGCCGCGGGGTGAGCGCCTCGACCTCCCGGGGTGCGGTCCCCTCGCCGAAGTCGCCCAGCCGGTCCGGCAACGCGGCCTCGGCGAGGTCGATCACGTCCACGGTCAGGTCGGCGCGCAGCGCGGCCTGGTCGGCGAACCAGTTCGCGACCACCGGTGCGAACCGGCCGGCGCGGGTGCTGCCGATGATGACGCCAAGGTGCAGGCGGTCCATAGGTGCTCCTTCGTTGCTCGTTCGATTGAGCTCGACGCTAGGAACCCGCACCCGCCTGCGGCATCTGTCGGATGACTGGGCTCGCCGGGGCCGGTCATCCGACAGATGTCCCGGCACCGGCGGCCTGCCTAGCGTCACTGGCATGAACGAGACGAAACCGCCCCGGATCCTTCGCCCGGACGCCGCACTGGTGCTGGCGCACGAGTGGACGGTGGACGACCCGCGAGACCAGCGGCAGGCCGCCGAGGACGCGCTTGCCGTCGAGCCGGAGCCAGGACTGCTGTCCCGCAGCCTCTACCTCGGCACCGACGGCTACACCCTGCTGCGGTACTCGCAGTGGACCGCGGGGGCGAACCCCCGGGAGCGGGGAAGGCACTACCGGCACTACCGCAGCTTCACCACCGCCGGGCCGAAGCCCGCTCCCGGGATCATCGTGGTGGTCCGGTTCGACACCGACGGCGAGCGCACGGCGAGGACGTTCGTGGACAGCCTGTTCGAGATCGTGCCCGGATTCACCGACCCGACCCAGGAGCCGGAGGGGAACCTCTCCAGCAACTTCCACCTCAGCACGGACGGCAGGCACGTGCTGAACTACGCGGAGTTCGTGGACGAGGATGCGCACGAGCGGACGGTGCGGACGGGGCTGCGCCCGGACGACCCGGTACCCCGGATGATCAACGACACCCCGGGTCTGGCCCCACTCGGCTTCCGGCGGTTCCGCTTCTACCGCGCGCTGTCGGGCAGCGCCGGTGGCGATCCGGGAGCATCGGGATCATGAGTGATTCCGAAGGCGAGATCCAGGTCACCGACAACCCGGGCCGGTCCCGGTTCGAACTGCACCTCGGCACCGAACTGGTCGGCCATGCCGCCTACCGGCGCGCCCCTGGCCTGATCGTGTTCACGCACACCGAGGTCGACCCGCAACGGCAGGGCCAGGGGCTCGCCGGCAGGCTGACCAGCGAGTCCCTCGATGCCGCGCGGGCGGAGGGCAGCCGGGTGCGGGCGGAGTGCCCCTACGTCGCCGCCTATATCGACAAGCACCCGGAGTACCAGGAACTGCTCGAAGGATAGGGAACAAAGCGGAGGACCGTCGTGGTTCAATGTAGTTGAGCGTTGAATCACTGACCCCAGGGAGTTGCCGTGCAGTTCGGGATCTTCACCGTCGGCGACGTGACCCCCGATCCGACCACCGGGCAGGTGCCGACGGAGGCGGAGCGGATCAAGTCGATGGTGGCCATCGCGGAGAAGGCCGAGGAGGTCGGGCTGGACGTGTTCGCCACCGGCGAGCACCACAACCCGCCCTTCGTGCCCTCCTCCCCGACGACCATGCTCGGCTACGTCGCGGCCCGCACCCGTCGTCTCGTTCTGTCCACCTCGACCACGCTGATCACCACGAACGACCCGGTGAAGATCGCCGAGGACTTCGCGATGCTGCAGCACCTCGCGGACGGCCGGGTGGACCTGATGCTGGGCAGGGGCAACACGGCGCCGGTGTATCCCTGGTTCGGCCAGGACATCCGGCAGGGCATCCCGCTGGCCATCGAGAACTACCACCTGCTGTACCGGCTGTGGCGGGAGGACGTGGTGGACTGGGAGGGCCGGTTCCGCACCCCGTTGCAGGGCTTCACCTCCACCCCGCGCCCGCTGGACGGGGTGCCGCCGTTCGTGTGGCACGGCTCGATCCGCAGCCCGGAGATCGCCGAGCAGGCCGCCTACTACGGGGACGGATTCTTCGCCAACCACATCTTCTGGCCGAAGGAGCACTTCCAGCGGCTGATCGAGCTGTACCGGCAGCGTTACGAGCACCATGGGCACGGCTCGGCCGACCAGGCCATCGTCGGCCTCGGCGGACATGTGTTCATGCGGCACAACTCGCAGGACGCGGTGCGTGAGTTCCGGCCGTACTTCGACCACGCCCCGGTCTACGGCGGTGGGCCGTCGCTGGAGGAGTTCGCCGAGCAGACCCCGCTCACCGTGGGCAGCCCGCAGCAGGTGATCGACAAGACGCTGACCTTCCGCGAGCACTTCGGGGACTACCAGCGGCAGCTGTTCCTGATCGACCATGCCGGGCTGCCGCTGAAGACCGTGCTGGAGCAGCTGGACCTGCTCGGTGAGGAGGTGGTTCCGGTGCTGCGCAGGGAGCTGGACGCCAAGCGCCCGGCGCACGTGCCCGCGGCCCCGACGCACGAGTCCCTGCGAACCGAGTCGGTGCGGTGATGACCGACTACGGGCAGCCGATCCGGTTCGGCGTCTTCCCCACGCCGAACGCGGATTCGGTGGAACGGATCATGGACATCGTCACGCTGGCCGATCGGACCGGTCTCGACCTGGTCGGCATCCAGGACCATCCGTACCAGCGCCGGTTCCTGGACGCCTGGTCGCTGCTGGCCACCGTGCTGGCCCGCACCGAGCGGGTGCACGCCTTCCCGGACGTGGCCAGCCTGCCACTGCGCCCGCCCGCGGTGCTGGCCAAGGCCGCGGTCAGCCTGGACCTGCTCTCCGGCGGCCGGCTGGAGCTCGGGCTGGGCGCAGGCGCGTTCTGGGACGCGATCGGCGCCATGGGTGGGCCGGTGCGTACCGCGGGGCAGGCCGCCTCGGCGCTGGCCGAGGCGATCCAGGTGATCCGGCGGATGTGGTCGCAGGAGCGCGCGGTCCACTTCGAAGGCGACAGCTACCAGCTCGCCGGGGTCCATCCCGGCCCGCGACCAGCGCATCCGATCGGGCTCTGGCTGGGCGTGCTCGGCCCGCGGCTGCTGGCCGAGCTCGGCCGGTCGGCCGACGGGTGGATCCCCTCCTCCAGCTACCTGCCCCCGGAGGCCCTGCCTGCCAAGCACGCGGTGATCGACGAGGCGGCCACCGCGGCAGGCCGTGACCCGGCAGGCATCCGGCGGATCTACAACGTGTTCGGGTCCATCACACCCGCCCCCGAAGGCTTCCTGCGCGGACCGGTGGACCAGTGGGTGGACGAGCTCACCGAGCTGGCCGTGGAGTACGGCATGGACACCTTCGTCTTCGGCGCCGAGCAGGACGACCTGGACCAGTTCCACCGCTGGGCCGAGGAGGTCGTCCCCGCCGCCAGGGAGGCCATCGCCGCGCACCGCTCCTAGCGGAGGCCGATGGTGGCCTCGGCATGCTCCAGCCAGGCCGCAAGGAATCGCTCCCGGTCCAGGTCACCGGGGGTGTGCCCGATCAGGGTGTGCAGGATCGGGTAGTAGGTCAGCGAGGCGAGCAGCACGGCCGCGGTCGCCTCCGGGTCCGCCACCGTGGCCTGCCCGGTCTCCCGCAGCCGCGCGATCCACCCGGCGCCCACCCGGTACACATTCGCCAGCACGCCCTGCCACATCTGCTCGAACAGCTCGGGAAACCCGCCGAACTCGCGGATCATGATCCGGACCAGCTCGCGTTCGGAGTCCAGCACCCGCCAGACCACCTCGGCCAGCAGCCGCAACGCCGCCCGCGGATCGGCCGGTACCTCGGTCATCGCCTCGGCCTGGCTGCGCGCCAGCGTCTCCATGTTCCGTCGCACGGCCTGCTCCAACAGCTCCCGTTTCGAGCGGAAGTGCTTGTAGAGGGCGCCCGAGCCGGGCGCGAGCCCGCAGGCCACCTGGATGTCCACCACCGAGGTCGCGTCGTAGCCACGGGTGGCGAACAACCGGACGGCCTCGTCCAGGATGCGTTCCCTGGTCACTCCGGGAGTGGTTCTCGCCATAGTAAGAGAGTACTCTCTTTCTTATGGTTCATGTCACAGTGGAGCAGACCGTGCAATGCACACCGGAGGAGTTCCTGGCCCTGGTGCTGGATGCCGAGCGCTACGCGGAGGTGGACGACAAGCTCGGCCGGATCGACTGGGTGCGCAGGAGGGACAACGTGACGGAGTTCCGGTTCCGTTCCTACCTGCCCGGTATCCCGGGCCCCGGCCCCAAGGTGGTTTCCCGGATGACGCTCACCCCCGGTGAGCGGGTGGACATCGAGTACGCCCCGCCCCCGCACAACCGCCTGGTCCGCGGCATCTCCAGGTTCCGCGCCAGCTTCACCTGCGCCCCGGCCCCCGAGGGCACCAAGGTGACCCGCACCATCGAGTTCACCTTCAAACGCCCGCTCAACTACCTGCTGGACCCCCTCCTCAAGCGCACCCTGAAACCAGACGTCGAGCAGGAAATCCAAAAAGCCAAACAAGCCCTGGAACAAAGGGAATCCACGTAACTACCCAGGTGAGATACGACCCCCACACACCCACCGCACCTTGGGGGGCGTGGGGGGCTAGGCCCCCCACAACAAATCGGGATACCGGGAGGGGCCCGCAGGGCCCCGAACAGGGTGGGCGAGGAGGGAGTTGAACCCTCACGTCCTTCCGGACACACGGACCTGAACCGTGCGCGTCTGCCATTCCGCCACTCGCCCGAGTAACTTCAACAGCGAGATGAAGCCTATCAGGTCGCCTCGACGGGTTTTACCGGCCCCGGTGTCGAACCGGCCATACCCAGATACGATCTATTGCGTAAGCACACGTGTGGGGAGAAGGAGTTGCCGCGGTGGGCCGCGTACAGCGCTTTGACCGGCGCCTGGAGGGCATCGTCGGCAACACCTTCGCGCGGATGTTCGGTGGCAACGTCGTCACCCAGGAAGTGGCGCAGGCGCTGGAGCGTGAGAGTGAGGACAACGTCCGGGAGCTGGCGGGTGGCCGGCAGCTCGCCCCGAATCACTACATCGTGTCCTTGGGAGCGGCGGACCACGACCGCATGGCGGGCGATGCGCAGCGGGTCACCCGAGTGCTCGCGAATGCGGTTGCCGAACACCTCGCCGAGCACGGTTGGGACACCTATGGTGACGTCGTAGTTTCGCTAGAGCGCAACGAGGCGCTGCATACTGGACAGTTCAGGACCCGCTCGACCGTCGACCCGGACGTCTCGGCAGAGGACGCCGAGGCCCCCGCCGAACCGGTACGGTCGGCACGAACCAGCGACGCAGGAGACCGACCAATGAGCCAGCCACCCGGCTACGGCCAATACGACCAGGGTGACCCGTACGGGCAGGGCCAGTACGGCTACGGACAACAGGGACCCGGGTACGACCAGGGCTACGGCCAGCCGGGCGGATATGACCAGTACGGCCAGCCCGGGTACGACCAGTACGGGCAGCCCGGTTATGACCAGTACGGCCAGCCGGCCGGATACGACCAGTACGGCCAGCCCGGATATGACCAGGGCTACGGCCAGCCGGGCGGGTACGACCAGTACGGGCAGCCGGCTCCTCCCGGCGCACCCGGTATGCCCGGCACCCCTCCCGGCGGATATGACCCGGGCTACGGGCAGCCCGGGTACGACCAGGGCTATGGCCAGCCCCCGCCGCCTCCCGGGTACGACCAGGGCTACGGCCAGCCCCCGCCACCACCGCCAGGGGCTCCCGGGGTGCCGCCCGGCGCACCGCCGCCCAGCCCGCCCGGCGGCTACCCGGCGCAGGCACCGCCTCCCCCGCCACCGCAGGACCCGTATGCCCAGCAGGGTTACGCCCCGCCTGCTCCGCCGCCGCCGATGCAGGGCAACCGGCAGCTCGCCGCGAGCCTGCAGCTGGACGACGGCTCGAACCGCACCTACTCGCTGAAGCAGGGCGGCAATGTGGTCGGCAGGGGGCAGGACGCGGACTTCCGGCTGCCGGACACCGGGGTGTCCCGGCGGCACCTGGAGATCACCTGGGACGGGCAGAGCGCGACCCTGGCCGACATCGGATCGACCAACGGCACCACGGTGAACGGCACCCCGGTGCAGACGTGGCAGCTCGCCGACGGCGACGTGATCCGGGTCGGACACTCCTCCCTCGTGTTCCGTACGCAGGGCTGACCAGCACCGAATCTCCGGTTGGGGTGTGTTTCCGGCTGCCTGAGCACAGCTCGGGCACGGGCTTCCCGCATAATGGCCCCCACGCGGGGGAGCCGCGGCGGGGTTCACCCTTGCCCGGAAAGCACACAGCCGCGGGATCGGCGCGAGTAGGCGGGAGCGGACACAACAGGTGCCAGAGCTGGTCGTTCAACTCTCCAGGGTAGGTTTCCTCGTCCTGCTCTGGCTTTTCGTGCTGGCCGCGCTGCGCGTCGTCCGCTCGGACCTCTATGCGGCCTCCGGGCTGCGGGTCAACGTGCCGGGTTTCCGGCGCGGCAAGGACAAGAAGAAGCCGCGCAGCGGCAAGCTGCCACGGCAACTGGTCGTCACGCACGGCGCGCTGTCCGGTACCCGGATCGCGCTGGACGGCAGGCCCATCCTGATCGGCCGTGCGGACGACTCCACCCTGGTGCTGGACGACGACTACGCTTCCACCCGGCACGCCCGCCTTTCCCTGCGTGGTGAGGACTGGTATGTCGAAGACCTGGGCTCGACGAACGGGACCTATCTCGATCGGGCTAAGGTCACAGCACCCCTCCGAGTACCGCTCGGCGTCCCCATCCGGATCGGCAAGACGGTGATCGAGCTTCGCCCATGACTCTCGTCCTTCGTTACGCGGCCCGCAGCGACCGTGGCCTGGTGCGTTCCAGCAACCAGGACTCGGTGTACGCGGGCCCCCGGCTGCTCGCGGTCGCCGACGGCATGGGCGGCCACGCCGCCGGTGAGGTCGCCAGCAAGGTGGTCATCGCCTCGCTGGCCCCGCTCGATGACGACGAGCCCGGGGACGACCTGCTGTCCCAGCTGCGCGAGGCCGTGGCGCACGGCAACGCGGCGATCTCCGAACTGGTCGCCGGTGACCCCGACCTGGACGGGATGGGTACCACGCTGACCGCGGTGCTGTTCTCCGGCACCCGGCTGGGCCTGGTGCACGTCGGCGACTCGCGGGCCTACCTGCTGCGCGGCGGCCAGCTCACCCAGATCACCAGGGACGACAGTTTCGTCAAGGAACTGCTCGACCAGGGCCGGATCACCGAGGAGGAAGCCGCGGTCCACCCGCAGCGTTCGCTGTTGCTCAAGGCACTCACCGGGCACGAGGTGGAACCGAGCCTGACCGTGCGCGAGGCCCGCGCCGGGGACCGCTACCTGCTGTGCTCGGACGGGCTTTCCGGGATGGTCAGCGACGAGACCCTTGCCGATGCCATCCAGATCGCCGACCCGCAGGACTGCGCCGACCGGATGATCGAGCTGGCGCTCAAGGGCGGCGGCACGGACAACGTCACGGTGATCGTCGCCGATGTGGTGGACGTCGACTTCGGCGAGGATGCGCCGATCGTGGGCGGGGCCGCCGGCGACGGCAGCGACGAGCATCACCAGGGCGACTCGCCGGCCGCACGGGCCCGCGCGCTGGACCCTTCCCCGCCACCACAACGGATCGAGCCGGAGGAGCCCGAGCCGGACCCAAAAGCCAAACGGCGTAAGTGGGTGCGGATGCTGGTGATTCTGGGGCTCACCGTCATCCTGCTCGCCGCCGCCGCCATCGCCACCCGCTACTTCGTGCTGCGCCAGTACTACGTCGGCGAGGGCCCCGACCAGGAAGTCGTGATCTTCCAAGGTGTTCCGGGCAGCATCCTGGGCATCGACCTGCACCGGATGGCGGAGGGATCCTGTGCCCCGCAGGCGCGGTTGTGTGACGAGCTGCGCATCCCGGACCTGCAGCAGGACGCCCGCGGCGCGATCGTGAACGGGGTCAAGCGGGAAAGCCTCGCCGATGCCCGCAAGTACATCGACACCTTGCGGCGCAACAACGTGCTCGACTACTGCGACCCGCCCGCGGAGAACCAGGAGGATCCGGGAACCTCCGAGGGTGGCGTGGTCGGCGGGGCCGAGCAGCCTGCGCAGGAAACAGGGCAGCCGCAGCAAGGTGGGCAACCGGGGGTGGACTGCCGCCCACGGCCCGCATCGGGTGGTGGCTAGATGAGCCAGCCTGCCGCGGATTCGCAGCTCGGCCAGTTCTCCACCAACCCGCCGCGGGAGCTCCCGACCCGGCGGGGCACGGAACTGGCCCTGCTCGCGTTCGCCGCGTTCATCGTCACCTGCGCCTTCGTGCTGGTGGAGGCGAACCAGGAGCAGGAGCTCACCTGGTCGATCTTCTGGTACGGCGTGGCCTATCTCGGCATCTTCAGCGTGGCGCACCTCGCGGTGCGGCGCTGGGCTCCGTACGCGGACCCGCTGATCCTGCCGTGCGTGGCCCTGCTGAACGGCATGGGCCTGGTGATGATCTACCGGATCGACCTGGCGCTGGCGGAGAAGGCGCAGCAGACCGGGGATTCCTTCACCCCGGACGCGCCCAAGCAGGTGCTGTGGACGGTCATCTCGCTGGCCCTGTTCCTCGCCGTGCTGATCCTGATCTCCGACCACCGCACGCTCACCCGCTACGCCTACACCCTGGGCCTGGTCGGGATCATCGCGCTGTCCCTGCCTGCGGTGCTGCCCCGCTCGCTTTCCGAGGTGAACGGCGCGAAGGTCTGGCTGAAGTTCGGCTTCTTCTCCATCCAGCCCGGCGAGTTCGCCAAGATCGCGCTGATGATCTTCTTCGCCTCGTTCCTTGTGTCCAAGCGGGATCTGTTCACCGTGGCGGGCAAACGGGTGCTCGGCGTCGAGCTGCCGAGGGCGCGGGACCTCGGGCCGATCCTGATCGCGGCGATGGCCTGCCTCGGCATCCTGGTGTTCGAGAAGGATCTCGGCACGGCCCTGCTGTTCTTCGGGATCGTGCTGGTCATGCTGTACGTGGCCACCGAGCGGATCATCTGGGTGGTGGTCGGCCTCGGCATGTTCGCCGTGGGCGGGATCATCGCGTACAACCTGTTCGGCCACGTCCAGCAGCGGGTGGCGAACTGGATCGACCCGCTGGCCACCTACGACGATCCCGGCGGCGGTTACCAGATCGCGCAGGGCCTTTTCGGCCTCGGCACCGGCGGGATGGCAGGCACCGGGCTCGGCTCGGGCAGGCCGGAGATGGTGCCCGCGGCCAACACCGACTTCATCACCGCGGCGCTGGGCGAGGAGCTCGGCCTGATCGGGCTGTCCGCGATCCTGCTGCTGTACCTGCTGCTGGCGATGCGCGGGATGCGCAGCGCGCTGGCGGTCCGGGACACCTTCGGCAAGCTGCTCGGCGGCGGGCTGTCCTTCGCGATCGTGATGCAGCTGTTCGTGATCGTCGGCGGGGTCACCAAGCTGATCCCGATGACCGGGGTCACCACACCCTTCCTGTCCCGCGGCGGTTCCTCGCTGCTGGCCAACTACATCCTCATCGCGCTGCTGCTCCGGATCTCCGATGCCGCACGCCGCCCGGCCGCGCCAAGCAAGCCACGGCCGCAGCAGCAGGCACCACTGGCCGAGGCGCATACCGTGATGGTGCAGCGGCCGGATAACATGGGCGGTCCTGGCGGGGGGAGGGGCCAGTGAACACTCCGCTGCGCAAAGTCGGCGTCGCCATGCTGGCGATGGTGGCGCTGCTGCTGGTCAACACCACCTATGTGCAGTTCGTGAAGGCGGACGACTACCGCACCGACGGCCGCAACCAGCGGGTGCTGCTGGAGGAGTACTCCCGGCAGCGCGGTCAGATCGTGGCCGGGGAGAACGGGCAGGTACTGGCCGGGGTCGAGCCATCGAACGACAAGTACGAGTTCACCCGCACCTACCTGAACGGCCCGGTGTACGCCCCGGTCACCGGGTACTACTCGATCATCTACGGCGCGACCGGGATCGAGCTCGCGCACGACGAGGTGCTGAACGGCTCCGACCCGCGGCTGCTGGTGCGCAGGCTGTCCGACATGGTCACCGGGAGGGACCCGCGCGGCGGCAACGTGCAGCTGACCGTGCGCCCCTCGGTGCAGGAGACCGCGTACAAGGCGATGACGGACAAGGGTTTCCACGGCTCCGTGGTCGCGCTGGACCCCAAGACCGGCGACATCCTGGCGATGGTCTCCACCCCCTCCTACGACCCGAACCGGCTCGCCGCGCACAACGGCGAGAAGGTACGCAGCGCCTGGGCCGAGCTGACCGACAAGAACGGCGACAAGCCGATGCTGAACCGGGCGATCCGCGAGACCTACCCGCCCGGCTCGACGTTCAAGCTGGTCACCGCCGCCGCGGCGCTGGAGAACGGGGCGGGCCCGGACACCCCGGTGACCAGGGCGGCGAACGTTCAGGTGCCCGGTACCTCGAACACCGACCTGGAGAACTTCGCCCGCCAGCCCTGTCCCGGCGGCACCCTGAAGGACGCGCTGGCGTTCTCCTGCAACACCGCCTTCGCCGAGCTGGCCGACCAGCTGGGCGCGGAGAAGCTGCGCGAGACGGCGGCCAACTTCGGCATCGGCCAGCAGGACCTTTCCGTCCCGATGCCAGTCGCACCCTCCGGCCTCGGCGACCTCGCCAGCACGGCCGAGCTGTACCAGAGCGGTATCGGCCAGCGGGACGTGCGGCTGACCCCGCTGCAGGACGCCCTGCTCTCGGCCACGGTCGCCAACGGGGGCGTGACGATGAAGCCACAGCTGGTGAAGGCGCTGCTGGCTCCCGATCTCACGCCGATGGAGGAGTTCACCCCGGAGGAGCTCACCGGGGACCCTGCGCTCTCGGCGGCCAACGCCGAGGTGCTGAAGGACATGATGCTGGCCTCGGAGGACAACACCAAGGGCGGCGGCAAGCGGCCGGGCCTGAAGATCGCCTCCAAGACCGGCACGGCGGAACATGGCGTCAACGAGAAGCAGACCCCGCCGCACGCCTGGTACACCGCGTTCGCCCCGGCAGACGACCCGCAGATCGCGGTCGCGGTGATCGTCGAGTCCGGCGGTGACCGGGGACTGGCCGCGACCGGTGGCAGCGTGGCCGCCTCGATCGGCAGGGCCACGATCAACGCCGCGGTCGGGGGTGGGTAGCCGATGCTCTCCTCTGGGCAGTTGCTCGCCGAGCGCTACCGGCTGACCAACCGGATCGCCGTCGGCGGGATGGGCGAGGTCTGGGAGGCGGGCGACACCCGGCTGGATCGCACGGTCGCGGTGAAGATCCTCAAGGACGAGCTGTCCGGGGACGCGGAGTTCCTGCACCGGTTCCGTACCGAAGCGCGCACCACGGCCTCGCTGAACCACCACGGCATCGCCGCCGTGCATGACTACGGCGAGACGGTGGCAGGCGAGCACTCGATCGCCTACCTCGTGATGGAGCTGGTGGAGGGCGAGCCGTTGGCAGGCATCCTCGCCAGGGAGGGCCGGATCTCCGCCGAGCGGACGCTGGATGTCCTCGAGCAGGCAGGGCAAGCGCTGCAGGCGGCGCACGAGCGCGGCCTGGTGCACCGGGACGTCAAGCCGGGCAACATCCTCCTCACCCGGACCGGCCAGGTGAAGCTGACCGACTTCGGCATCGCCAAGGCCGCGGACGCCGCACCGGTGACCCGGTCCGGGATGGTGATGGGCACGGCGCACTACATCGCGCCGGAGCAGGCGCTCGGTCACGACGCCGAGCCGGCCAGCGATGTGTACTCCCTGGCCGTATGCGGCTACGAATGCCTGGTCGGGCACCGGCCGTTCCTCTCCGAGAACGCGGTGACGGTGGCGATGATGCACATCAGGGACCTGCCGCCACCACTGCCGCCGGACGTCCCGCCGCACGCCCGCGCGGTGATCGAGGCAACCCTGGTCAAGGATCCCCGGCAGCGCTACAACAGCGGCGGCGAGTTCGCGAACGCGGTGGCGGCGGTGCGGGCCGGCCACCCGCTGCCCGCGCCCAGTGGCCTGATGAACGCGGCCTACCAGCCCGCGCCTACCATGGCCTCGACTCCGATGGCGCCGGTGGGGCCGACATCGCACCCGGCGATGCAGCCCGTGCAACCGCCGCACAGCGGGGTCAACCCGATGCCGGTGCCACCGCAACGCCGGCGGACGCACGCGGGCGTGTGGGTGCTGCTCGCGGTGATCATCGTGGTACTGATCGTCGCGCTCGCACTGGTACTGCCCCTGCTGCTGCGGGACAACCGGGAGGGCGGCACCCCGGCCGGCCCGGCCACCTCGGAGCAGACCCCTGCGGACGGCCCGGGGCAACCGGTCCAACCGGGTGGGGGTGCACCGGACCCCGGCGGTGGTCACTACCCCGGCGAGAACGAGAGCAACCCCACCGCCCGCCAGGGCAACTGGTGGGACACGGGCGAACGTGAACCGGGCAACGCAGGCACACAAGGCATGATGGGCACATCTTGGACGGAACGGGACGGCACAGATCGATGAGCGCACCCAGACTGCTCTCCAATCGCTATGAACTGGGCGACACGCTCGGCTATGGCGGCATGTCCGAGGTCCACCACGGGCATGACGTCCGGCTCGGCCGCGAGGTTGCCGTCAAGATCCTGCGTGCCGACCTGGCGCGGGACCCGCAGTTCCAGGAGCGGTTCCGCCGGGAGGCGCAGAACGCCGCCGCGCTGAACCACCCGGCGATCGTGGCCGTGTACGACACCGGCGAGGCGAACACCGAGTACGGCCCGCTGCCGTACATCGTGATGGAGTACGTCGAGGGCCGGACGCTGCGGGACATCGTCAAGACCGAGGGCCCGATGGCGCAGAAGCGGGCCATGGAGGTCATGGCCGACGTCAGCGCGGCACTGGACTTCTCGCACCGGCACGGGATCGTGCACCGGGACGTGAAACCGGCCAACGTGATGATCACCCGCAGCGGCGCGGTCAAGGTGATGGACTTCGGCATCGCCCGTGCGGTGCACGACGGCCAGGCCGCGATGACGCAGACCGCGGCCGTGATCGGCACCGCCCAGTACCTTTCACCGGAGCAGGCCCGGGGCGAGTCGGTGGACGCCCGCAGCGACGTCTACGCGGCGGGCTGCGTGTTGTACGAGCTGGTCACCGGGGAACCGCCGTTCACGGGTGACTCTCCGGTCGCGGTGGCCTACCAGCATGTGCGGGAGGACCCGCAGGCTCCCTCGGCGATCAACCCTGCGGTGTCCCCGGAGCTGGACGCGGTGGTGCTCAAGGCGCTGGCCAAGGGCCCGGCCAACCGCTACCAGTCCGCCGCCGAGATGCGCTCGGACCTGGTGCGCACCCTCTCCGGGCAGCGCCCCTCGGCACCGATGGTGATGAGCGATGACGACCGCACCCAGGTGATGGGCGCGGGCAACTCGCAGGCCGATGCCTACGACGACTACGACCCCGACCCCTACGACCCGGATGAGGAGCGGCGCAGGCGCAAGCGGCGCAACATCATGCTCGCCCTGGCGGCCGTGCTCGGGGTGGCGCTGATCGCGTTCATCGCCTGGCTGGCGGGTGCGTTCAACGAGGACGCCGAGGTCAAAGCCGTGCCGAGCGTGATCGGCCAGAACGAGCAGCAGGCAAGGGACCTGTTGTACAGCCAGGGCTTCACCAACGTGGAAACCAAGAAAGTGGCGTGCAGCCCGGTCCCGGACGACGAGGCGACCTGCACCTCCGACCAGATCGGCCGGGTGGTGGAGACCAGCCCGGCCGCCGAGACACGCATCCCGGTCACCGACAAGATCACGCTGAGTGTCGGGACGAAGCCGGAGGCCACCCAGGTCCCCGAGCTCAAGGGGAAGACCAGGGACGAGGCCGAGCAGGCCCTCAAGGAGAAGGGTTTCGTGCTGGGCCAGGTCGAAGAGGTCGACGTGCAGGACTCCGACCAGTACGGCCTGGTGCAGAGCCAGGACCCGGCCCCTGGGGTGACCCTCGAGCCGGGTACCAAGGTGTCGATCACCGTCGGCAAGACACCGAACATGATCGAGGTGGTGGACTACACCGGCCGCTCCTACGAGGAGGCGCGGGCCGGGCTGACCGCCGCCGGATTCCGGGTCAAGCGCAACGAGGTGGACTCCGACGAGCCCAAGGGCCAGGTGGTCAACCAGAAGCCGAACGCGGGCCAGCAGCCGGAGAACACGGTGATCGAGCTGGACGTTTCGAACGGCTCGGAGCAGCAGATCGACATGCCCGACCTGACCGGGATGACCGAGCAGGAAGCCCGGAACAAGCTGAGCCAGCAGGGCTGGAGCGGCGATATCAACAAGCAGACCGAGGAGGTCTCCGACCCGGACCAGGCGGGCAAGGTGACCAACACGGTCCCGGAGGCCGGCACGAAGATCGACAAGGATCAGACGGTCACCATCATCATCGGTGAGCACGACGGGTCCACCGCGACCTCCACCGACGGTGGCCTCATCCCCGGCGGTTAACGACGAGGTGGTCACCCGGGTTCGTCCCGGGTGACCACTCAGCACCGGTCGTCCAGCCAGGCCAATCGAGCTGCGCCGCCTGCGCGAGGAAGCGGGCTACCCGGCCACCGAGGCGGCCCGGGTCATCGGCGCTCAGCAGCCGAAACTGTCCAAGCTGGAGAACGGCAACCAGGCCGCCGATCCGGAGGACATCCGCAGGCTCGCCGAGTTCTACGGGGCGACCGAGGAGCAGCGAGACTATCTGGTGGCGCTCGCCGAGGCGCAGCCGAAACGCCGCCGCAGGCGCAAGTCCGTGCAACGGGATGCGGTGCCGGACTGGTTCCGCCGTTTCCTCGCCCTGGAGTGGGACGCCACCGAGATCCGCAGCTACGAGATCGACAACGTTCCAGGGCTCCTGCAAACGGAAGACTACGCAAGGTCGACCATCACGACCTGGGAACCGGAGGCCGACCAGCGACTGATCGACAGGCAAGTCGAAACCCGAATGGACCGCAAGGTGGTACTCAAGCGCACCGGTCGGCCATCGCTCCGACTCGAAGTCGTGCTGAGCGAGGCAGCACTGCGGCGGGTGCAGGGCAGCTACGCCATCATGCGTGCCCAGTTAAGGCACCTGGCCGCCAGCGCGAAACGACCCAATATCACCCTGCGCATCCTGCCCTTAGATGCGCCAGACAGGATCACCATGCCGTCCCCGTTTCAGCTGTTCCGGCTGGCCGAGCAGAACTTCTCCACCGTCTACCTCGAGGACCTGTTCGGCGCCACCTACCTCAAGGAGGCGGACGAGTTCACCCAGTACAGCATCGTGTTCGGGCGATTGCGGGATGCCGCACTGGACCCGGACGAGTCCCGCCGGTTCCTCGATAAGATGGTGGAGTCCTATCGATGACCTGCCACCTTAAGAGTGCCTGCCATGACTACCCCAGACTTCACCAACGCCACCTGGCGCACCAGTAGCTACAGCGCCAGCAACGGCGGCGAGTGCGTGGAGGTCGCCTTCGCCGAACGGCCGTCGGCCTGCGCGACTCCAAGGACCGCGCCGCAGGCCACCTCACACTGCCCGCCCCGGCGTGGCGCGCGTTACTGAACCGACTTCGGTGAATTTCCCACCGGAACAGCCCGCGCCGGGTTAGGCTCCCCTCCGGGCCTCAACGGAGGCCGTCTGATACTGAGGGGAGATCAATCATGGCTCGTGGGTTCCGTCTCGCTGGGCGGGCACTGATCGGCGCCGCCGTCGCCTCGCTCGCGATCGTGGCTCCGTCCACCTCGGCGAGCGCCGCGCCGAGCTGCACCAGCGACCTGTGCCTGTGGTCGGGCATCAACTACAGCGGCACCAAGAGCACCGCAGGTTACTTCGACAAGAACACGCACTGCTACCCGAAGAAGCGCTACAACTCGATGATCAGCCGGACCGGCTACAAGATCCGGATGTACAACGGCAGCTACTGCAGCGGGCCTTCCTTCATCCTGCAGCCGGGGCAGAAGATCTCGAACACCAAGTTCGTGGTGCACAGCTTCAAGCGCGCCTGACCAGGCCGACGGCGGCCGTGCTCACCGCCAGTGCAAGCACGGCCGCCCCCAGCCCGAGCAACACCGGTTCGGCCCGCGTACCGTCGTCGGCCGCCAGCGCGCGCAGCATCGGGTTCACCAGCGGGACCTGCCGCACCAGCAGCACGGCCGCCAGCAACGCCAGCGCCAGCAGCACCGTGTAACCGATCCGCGGGACCAGGAACCGGGAGCAGGGCAGGCCGACCGCGATCCCCGACAGGGCGCAGGCCAGGTGCGCGAGCACCCCGAGGCCCAGCTCGCCAGCGGGCAACCCGCCGTGGGTGATCCCGGCCCAGGCCAGCGAGCAGCCGGTCAGCACCAGGCAGCACAACAACACCGTCACCAGCAGGGACAGCAGCAGCGCTGGGCGGCCCCTGGCATGGCTCAGTGTGATCAGCCGCTGCACCGGATCCTCCGCGTCCACCAGCGCGATGGTCAGCCAGCAGCCGATCACGGTCAGCGCGCCCGCGCTCACCGCGAACTCCGGCGGAACCGGGGCGTTCGGGTCCTTGTAGAGCACACCCAGCACGACGAGGAACAACAGTGCCGCAGGCAGGTACCGCTGCGAGTGACCGAGCAGGGCGAACTGATACCGCAGCAGTGCGATCACGAGGCCACCTCGGCCGACTGGCGTTGCACCGCCCGCACCGAGCAGCCCCGGCGCAGCGCGAGCAGCAGCATCGCGTCGCAACGCGCGGCCGGGACGGTCAGCTCTAGCTCCTCGCCGTCCTCGACCGCGGACAGCACCCCTGGCTCGGCCCGCCAGACCCCGGCGACGGCACCGCGCAGCAGGATCGTCGCCCGCGGCCCCACCTCCTCCGCAGGGCCAAGCGAAGTCAGCAGTCCACCCGCCAGCCGGAAGGTCTCGGTTGCGTACGCCTGTGCCTGTTCCGGCCGATGCGCACTGAACACCACGCTCCCGCCCCGCGCGGCGAATCCGGCCACCAGGTCGCCGAACAACCCATACGCCGAAGCGTCCAATCCGGACAGTGGTTCGTCCAGCACCAGCAGCTCCGGTTCGGGCAGCAGCGCCTGGGCGAGGCCGACCTTCTGCGCGTTTCCCTTGGACAGTTCCCGCATCGGCCCGGCCGGGTCGCCAACCAGCCCGAGCATGTGTAGCAGTTCGGTGCCGCGCGCGCTCGCCTGCGCCGCGGACAGGCCACTGATCCGGCCCATATGCCGCAGGTAGGCCAGCGCGCTCATCCGGGTGGCCGCGGCCGGGAACCGGTCGGGCAGGTAGCCGGTGCGCGGCGACCCCGCACACCGCCCACGCGAGGGGCGGCTGATTCCGGCGAGGATGCGCAACAGGGTCGACTTCCCGGAGCCGTTGCCGCCGACGATCCCGAGCACCTGGCCCGCCCGCAGGTCCAGATCCACCCCGTCCAGCACGGGGTCGGTCCGGCCGTAGCGCTTGCCGACCCCAGCCAGCCGCCGCACGCACATGCCGGTCACCTTAACGGATCAACGGGCGAATGGTCCGTGCGCGAGAAGGTAGAGTTCCTTGATCGTGTGTTCGGCCTGCTGGGCAGGCAAGCCCGTCCTGCTGCCCGCGCTGATGGCCCGAACCAACGCTTCCACCTCGGCCTGGGGCAGGAATCCGTTGACATGCCCGCCGAAATGGATCGTCACCGAGCGGCCATGGGCATCATGGCTCGCGTCGAGGGTCGGGATCAGCGCACGCGCATTCCACCCGCTGCTCGACCTGGTCAGTCGCAACGACTGGGCGCTGGCCAGATCCGCCCTTCGCCTGCGGAGCGCTCCCCGCGCGACAAGCTCGGTGCCTTCCAGGTAGGCCCCGGCACGAAAGGCACGTAGCAGGCCCCAGCCGAGGAACGACACCAGCACCAGCCCGAGAAAGCCGAGTACGAACACGAACGACGAGGCAAAGCCACCATCCATGCGGGAGAACGCCACGATCGACAACGCCCCGACCGGCAGCACCACAATGACACACAGCATCGCCAGAACGATCATGAAGACCCGTCGCCCTGCCGGTACACCAGCGCTGAGCGGTATCAACGGTTGGCGTGTCATCTTTTTGTCCTAAAGTTGTCAGGCTTGCTATCGGGCCAAATACGCCTTATCAATCTTCTCGAGGCATTAGCATACAGGCATGGACGAGCGCAGGTGGGGTTTCGAAGAAGCAGATGACGATGAGCTGAACGATCTTTTGGAAGAACCTCCAAACGAGGGAATAACCACAGATTTGTTGCTCGGTCAAGACCCCGATCAGGTGGTCACAATAGGCGTCACCAGCACCGGTGATGTCGAATCAGTCCAGCTGGCGAAGGGGTGGCGATCCATGATCGACCCACCCGGTTTACCCGATAATGTACGGCAGGCAATCAACGCAGCCACGGCTCAGGCACTTGCGGTGCAGACCGAGAAGCTGACGGATCTCAATGATCACATTGGTGACGACGACTTTCCGGTCGGCGCATCCGGATCACCGGAAAACGATCAACCCATCACCAGGGACTACGCAATACAGCTACTGCACCAGGTCTCAAAAGATCTTGATCAATTCATGCGACGTGCGGCGGCCATCACGGATACGACGACCGCCGCCGACAGTGCGGGCGGCCACGTCGTCGTGTCCGGCATCCGGCGGCAGGTACGCAGCGTGTCGATCGATCCGCAGTGGGCGGGTACAGCACGCAACACCGAGATCGAGAGTGAACTGCGGGACGCGCTGCGCGCGTTCGTCGATCGTTCCACCACAGGTGAACTGACCAAGGGGCCGCGAAGCGCGGCCATCAGCGAGCTGATGGGCATGGTGGCCGACCCGCAGCTCACCATCCAGCGAATCAGCCGCGGAACAACCCCCCGGAGCACAACGCACGAAGGGCATGGGCAGTGAGCGACCTCCGAGTGGAAAAACAAGCACTTCTGTCGGACGCCAAAGCATGGCACCAGGCTGCCGAGGAGCTTTCCGCGCCGGCCACCTCGATCGAGCCGTTGACGCTGAACGGTGCCGACGATGTCATGGGTATGGGCTCGAGAATGGGAATCGACGCGAATTATGAGGAAGCCCGAACCAGGATACTGGAACTCATAGCACAGGCCACCGACTACTTCGACCGGCTGGCCGGAGCGCTTGTCGACGTCGGCCAGACCTACGAGAACAACGATCAGGACTATGCCGACAGGTTGAGCAGGCTGGAAGCGGAGATCGATAACGAATGAGCGCCGTAATCGAAGAAGCTGTCAGAAAGTCCGACGAGGTCGAAGGAAAGGTTCAAGACCTGTTCGGCAAGGTAAACGACGCCCTGGACTGGATACCCTGGCCGTTCGACTACCTCGTACAACCCATCACGGCCGGGATGGAGAAACTCCAGGCCGAGGTTCAGAAATTCTGGCAGGAGCTGGCGGAGTACCTCGACAACGTCGGCAACCCCGGCAAGCTGCAAGCCCATGCCGAACAGTGGCGGGACCAGGTAGGCAACCCGATCGGAGCCATCGCCGATGGAATCGCGCTGGAAAAGCTCGCGACGAACACGGAATGGACCGGAAGCGGCGCCGAGGCATACAAGGCGATCGTGCCGCCACAGGGCGACGGGCTGAACAAGATGAAGTCCCTTTCCATCGAGTTGAGCAAGACGCTGCAAGACCTCGCCAACGGTATCGAGGACTTCTGGATCGCCATCGGTATCGCACTCGGCTCACTGGTGGTCGGAATCGTCGCCGCCATAGTCGAGGCCTGCACCGTCGTGGCGATTCCGGCCGCCATCCTGACCGCGATCGCCGCGATCGGGGTCGCCATCACCTTCATCGGCGCCGCCGTGGTCGCGCTCAAAGGCATCTACGACAAGATCGACACGTCGCAGACCACCATCAAGCAGGGCATCACCGATCTCGGCACGGAATGGGCCAGGGCCGAGCCGAGGAACCAGAAGAAGATCGACACTCCCGGCCAGTGGGAGACGATATAGCCGCGGATCCGGTCAGGCCGCGGCGGCCCGCTGCAACTCCCTGGTCGCGGTCTCCAGTTTGTCCACAATGGACCCAGATACCGGGTGACCGGCCCCGGACATCCAGTTGGCCAGCATCCGGTGCCCGCCCTGGGTGAGCACGGACTCGGGATGGAACTGCACGCCCTCCAGTGGCAGCTCCCGGTGCCGCATCCCCATCACCACACCGGACTCGGTGTGCGCGGTGACCTCGAACTCGGCCGGGATCGTGTCGGCGAGGACGGTCAGCGAGTGGTAGCGGGTCGCGGTGAACGGGTCCGGCAGCCCGGCCAGCACCCCGGCCCCGGCATGCCGTACCTGACTGGTCTTGCCGTGCAGCAGCTCATGCGCGCGATCGACCGTCGCCCCGTAGACGGCACCGATGGCCTGGTGCCCGAGGCAGACCCCGAGCATCGGCGTCCGGCTGTCCGCGCAGCGGCGCACCACGTCCATGCTCTGCCCTGCCCGCTCTGGCGTCCCCGGCCCTGGCGAGACCAGCACCCCGTCGAACCCGGACACCTCGTCCAGCCGCACCACGTCATTGCGCCACACCGTGCAGTCGGCGCCGAGCTGGGCGAGATACTGCACCAGGTTGTAGACGAAGCTGTCGTAGTTGTCGATCACCAGCACACGCATGACGCCCAGGGTAGCTGGTCACCGTTCCCACAGCTCACAGTTCGGCCGCACCAGCTCCCTTACCTGGGGTGGTGTTCCAGTACCGCATCTTGTCCGTAACCCGGTTCAGGGCCGGATCATCCGGACCGGTCGCGATGTGGAAGTGAGATTCCTTGGGGAGATCCTCGTCACCGCCCCAGCCGACCACGCCCTCGAGGTCCGTCAGAATGTCCCGGACGACCGCCAGCTCCTGCGGGAACAACCCGCCACCCACCCCCGCCGGGTAGGCCTTGGGGCGGATTGCGATAGCGGAGCCCGAGAGGTAGTCACTCTCGTATTCCGCGATCACCGCGCGGTCGGTCGTATGCCCGAGTACCTCGCCGGTCCGGAGTTCGTCGATCTCGTAGTGGAACCGCCGCGCGACATACAGTAACAACGGTGCGGCCGCGTCCTGCACCGGCACGTCAACATCGGAACCCTCGATCCGCCAGTGGGATACCGCATCGAGAATCGGCCAGCCGTTAGCCGAGGTCGCTCTGGTCCACCGGGTCGGCCGGGGTTCTGCGGCCGAGCGGCGTGGGGCTGCGACGGCGGTCCCGGCAAGACCACCCGCCGCCAAGATCACCGCGCTTCCGGCCACCCCGGCACCGGCTGCCAGCAGGCGCCGGCGACTCATCCGTCCAGCAGGCACTGTCTGCTCACTCATGCTCGAGGGTCTCCTTCTGTCGAACCGCGGCGCGTATGGCGAACGCGGCGCACAGCGCCGCACCCGCAATACAGCTGAAAATCAACGGGTTGACCCACATCGGGACCAGGTCTGTCGACGTACCGTCCGCCCAGTGGCACAGGCCGGAGCGTGGAAACAACGACTCCTCGTACCCGACATACGCGCCCGCGCGTCGACCGCTCTGCGCGACACAGGCTTCACTACTGCTCTGCCCGAACCCGACGAACAGGCTGAAGACGTAGCTGGGTAGCCCGGCACAGACGCAGAGCACCGCCCCTTCGACCCACTTCAGTGCCGGCGCCCTTGCCACCATCGGCCGACGGGTGGCCAACAGGTGCACGGCCTTTCCCACGAGCACGCCGAGGGCGACGAACGACCCGTAGACGACGAGGTCAATCATGAGCGGGGTTGCGTCGGTCGTCCAAGATTGCTGCCCTCGCCTGGCTCTCCTGGCCGACCCGGAACAGCAGGGTGTCCGCGAACCCCTTCAGGAACTCGTCGAGGGTCTCCGGTAGCAACGCCGAGGGAAGCGTGGTCGGCACCCCACCGGTCTTCTCGATCAGGTAGGTCCGCCCGGCAAGGATGATTGGATCGTCCTGCATCGTCAGCATGTTTCGGGCCATGAACATGGTGTTGGACACAGTTCCGGAGAAACGCTGGTCGAAGTAATCCTGGAACCGCGTCAGGTTTCCGTTATCAATATAGTGCTGACGTACCGCATCGACAATGTTCGTGCCTGCGCGAATCTTTTGAGAAATCAGGTACCCATCAGCATCCTCGATAAGGTCGGGGAATCCGAAGGAGGACTTCACTCCGATCTTCGCCATCTTGTCCATGCAGTAGGTGTAGCCGGAAGGATAACTGTCGCTGTCCCGGCGCCACTCCCCGTACAAGGTCATGAGGTCGCCGCCCCAGCCCGCGACGTCGCCCCGGTTGACGGACTTCGAATTAGACGGTGGCGGTTCGACATAGTGGCCATTGCACGTCGCCATCAGATGCTCGGTGCCCAGCTCATGACCACTGAAACTGTCTTTGAACTCCCTCTTCAGATAGGCACCGTGCTCATTGGCGTACGCGAAGAAATCCTCGTCGATACCACCGATCAGCCCGCGCCACTGTAAATCGTTGTACCGGTCCTCGCGGATGTACTCCATAACCAGCTGGTTCGGGTCGCCCTTGCCGTAGGCGAGCGCCAACTCGTACAGCATCTGCACATACTCGACAAAGTCGCCGGAGGGCTCGACTTCCTTGTTCACCGAGCGCTGACCGGCGTCGGTGCCCGGCTTGTGCACGTCGTTGTCCAGCGGGAATGAATCTCCTCCCGCGGAGAACGAGAACTCCTTGATCTGGTTGAAAGCCCAGTTCTCCGGCAACGGAAACCCGAGGTTCCCGGAAAAACCCCAGGACATCCCGGAGACGAACGACCACCGGGCATAGGTTGCCTTGGTGACCTGAGAGCACACGTTCCGGGAGCCGTACACACCATGCACGTAGCGCTTGCCCTGGTTGCTCAGCCCGGACACGATGCCGTTGAAGTACGGAATGATGTTCGACTCGATCTCGGCCTGAGTGGCGTCGTAGTCGACCGCGAAATAGATCACCGTTCCCCGGTTAAACCCGTAATGCAGGCCGCGCGCATGCGCGCGCAACCCGTCCTGGAACCCGTTGGAGAAGGTGAAGTCGCTCAGTTCCCTGGCATTGTACTGCCAGATAGGGAACAAGCGCAGACCATGGTCGAAGAGGTCGCCAAGTTCGCCGGGTTGGATCTCCTTGTTCCGAGAGTTACTGCCAGGTGCGTTCTGCAGGTACCGGCCCACGTACCGATAGCCGGCGTCGCGCAGCGCCGCGGCACGGGAAGCGGTGATCGTCCGGCTGGTGTCACAACCGCTGGCCGGACGGTCCGGGTCTCCGGTGGAGACCAACAGCTGCGCCCACGTCCGAAAGTCACCACGCCCGGTGACCTCGAGCGCCGAGAACAACTGGAACGCCCGGACGAACTCCCGGAGCGGGGCATCGAAGGTGTCCTTGAACGAGGTAACGGTGTCCTCGACCGGCTCGTTGAACACACACGCGGCGCTGAACAGCCGCACAAAGATGCCGGACGAACCCTCGGACACCGGGTTTCGTCTGAGTCCTGCCTTGGTTCCCGGACCGAAGTAGCCGTTGACCTGGTCTTCGGGTATACCGACCTCGTACTGGATGGCCTTCATCAGCGCTTGTTGCACGTTCCTGGAGAAATGGCCATCGCACGGACCGAAGAAGAAGGTCGACTTGTGCTGATAGCGACCGTTGAGCCAGCGCTGGATCTCCCGGATCTTCTCGGTGCCGCCGACGGTGAGGATGTACGCATCCATCGAAAGCAAGGCTTTGAACAGCTTCGGTGAGACGACCTTGTAGGGACTGGAGCCGCCCACTCCCATGTCGTTCGCCATCTCGCGGACCGAGCTTGCGGTAGTCCCGGTGAAAGTGCCATCGCCGCTGCCACCCCAGTAGCCCTTGGCGAACAGAGCGTACTGAACGATGTTGCAAATGTTCGCGTTTTCCTCTTCGAACCCAACGTCACCATGAGCGCGCAGGTTGGAGAGCGTTCCTGGCCCGAAGTTCGCTACGACCGGGCTGATACCTAGCTCGTGCTGCAGCCCCATGGTCAACGACCACATTGTGGACCATCCAGTACGGCCGTTCTCCGGGCACCGCTCGTAACCCGCTACCTGACCATAGGTTTTGTTGACCCACTGCTGCCCTTCGAGGACCTTCTCGTCGACCATCGCCCGGTTACTCAGACCCACCCCGTCAGGTACATCTTTCCATCATAGGTCAGCATACCGGCTCGAAATACGTAGTTCGGGTTTGAACTCGTGTTCTTGGCCGCGGACGTAATCGTGTATTTCTGCTTGGGATTGTAGAAGGGGCCACACTGCAGCCAGGTCCGCCCGCCATCCGTCGACCAGTCCATCCACACGCTGTCGTTCTTGGAAAGTGTGGTGTAGCTACCCGAGGTGAGGTACGCCCAGCCACGGTAGTCACCTTTAACCGTGCCGAACATCAGATGCAGATACACGTCTCGGTTGCCGATCTTGACATGCTGACTACTGGCGCCGCTAAGATCGTCGCGAATATCAACAAAACCGTTTCGACCCCCTTCGCAGTCCGCGGCTGATGCGGGAGATACATTTCCGGTTTCCGTCGCATGAGCGGACGTAACGGACATCGCGGTGACAATGCCGACGATCACGGTCAAAACGACACCGGCACGACGGTAATGCGTAGAAATGGACACTGATCCCCCTGATTTTTTATGCATGTTCAGGACGCTACCGACCGAATCAATATACGTCAATGACACCTATTAATGGACAACCTTGGTATTAACCCGATGGCACCAAAGTCCCTTCCCACATGCTGGACCGTATCGCAGCTCACAGTGTTGGTTAGGCTAACCTCATCTTACGCTGGCAGTCATGAGTCGTTCTCTGCGCGTGGCCATCGTCGGTGCCGGGCCCGCCGGCATCTACGCGGCGGACCTGCTGGACAAGGCCGACACCGAGGTGAGCGTCGACCTGTTCGAGCGGATGCCCGCCCCCTTCGGGCTGATCCGCTACGGGGTCGCGCCCGACCACCCCCGGATCAAGGGCATCGTGCAGGCCCTGCACCGGGTACTGGACCGGCCGGGCATCCGCCTGCTCGGCAACGTCGACTACGGCACCGACATCAAGCTGGACGATCTGCGCGCGCACTACGACGCCGTGGTCTTCGCCACCGGTGCCGCCGCCGACCGCGACCTGGACATCCCCGGCATCGACCTGCCGGGCAGCTACGGCGCCGCCGAGTTCGTGTCCTGGTACGACGGCCACCCGGACGTGCCGAGGGACTGGCCGCTGGAGGCGAGCAGCGTCGCGGTGCTCGGCGCGGGCAATGTGGCACTGGACGTGGCCAGGATCCTCGCCAAGACCGCGGACGAGCTGCTCAGCACCGAGATCCCGCCGAATGTCTACCGCGGCCTCGCGGCCAGCCCGGTCACCGATGTGCACGTGTTCGGCAGGCGCGGGCCTGCGCAGGCCAAGTTCACCCCGATGGAGCTGCGCGAGCTGGACCACTCGCCGAATGTCGAGGTGATCGTCTACCCGGAGGACATCGAGTTCGACGAGGGCTCGATGGCGGCGATCCGCGGCTCCAAGCAGGTGGACATGGTGGTGAAGACCCTGCAGGAGTGGGCCATCCGCGAGCCCGGCTCCCGAAGCAAACGCTTGCACCTGCACTTCTTCCACTCCCCGGCCGAGCTGCTCGGCACCGAGCGGGTCACCGGACTGCGGACCGAGCGCACCGAGCTGACCGGGGACGGCGGCGTGCGCGGCAGCGGCGAGTTCCACGACTGGGACGTGCAGGCGGTGTACCGCGCGGTCGGCTACCTGTCCTCGCACCTCGCCGAGATTCCGTTCGACCACACCTCCGGCACCGTCCCGCACCAGGCAGGCCGGGTGCTGGATCTGGACGAGAACCAGCTGACCGGGACCTATGTCACCGGGTGGATCAAACGCGGGCCGGTCGGCCTGATCGGGCACACCAAGGGGGACGCCGCGGAGACCGTGGCCAGCCTACTGGCCGACGCCCCGCTGCTGCCCGCGCCGGAACGCCCGGACCCGGACGCCATCCTCGAGTTCCTCGCCGACCGCGGCGTGCCCTACACGACCTGGGAGGGCTGGGGCCTGCTGGACGCGCACGAGCGGGCGCTCGGAGCGCCCCAGGACCGGGAGCGGGTCAAGGTCGTCGACCGGGAGGAGATGCTGCGGGTCTGCCACGGGGCGTGAGTTACCCACCGCAACCGGCCACGACCGGCGCTGCGTCCATATCGGTAATCGTGATCGTTTTCTATTGTCGCGCGGCAGGCGGGCGAGTAGCCAGGTAAGGCGGGACACCCGACGAACACCTGGAGGTTCGATGTCTCTCGATGTTTCGCCCGCCCTGCTCGAGAAGGCCGAGCGCGGCGAGGTGGCGGACGCCGAGTTCGTGGCCTGCGTCCGCGAGTCACTGCCCTACGCCTGGCAGGTGCTCAGCACGGTGATCGCCGACCTGGAGGTCTCCCAGGACGGCTTCGCCGACCACGAGACGCCCCCGCCGAGTGAAGCCGAGCGCGGCCAGCTGCTGCGCGCCCTCGCCTCGGACGCCATCCGCGGCGGCCTCGAGCGGCACTTCGGGGTCAAGCTCGCCTTCCAGAACTGCCACCGGGTGGCGGCGTTCCGGCCGGCGGAGACCGGCAGCGAGCGGTACCGGGAGTTCGTCTCGCCGCGCGGACAGCTGCTCAACCAGAGCCCGGAGCTGCGGGACTGCTAGCGGCACGCACCGCGGGCAGCACCTCGGCGCCGATCCGTTCGATATTGGCCAGGGTGCTCTCCGGCGCACCGGTCGCCTCCACCAGCATGATCACGTGCGAGACACCGGTGCGCCGGATCCCCGCGCGCAGCCGGGCAACACAGTCCGCGGGGCCGCCGACCGGGTGGATGGCGCACAGCCGCTCGGTATAGGCCACCGGATCCCGCCTGGCCCGCCGCCTGCCGTCCACCGGCACATGCGCCTCCAGCCCCGGCCCGAGCCAGCCGGGCAACGCGGCGCGGACCGCGGCCACCGCCTGCTCGGTGTCGTCGGCGACCTGGCAGAGCACGGTGGAGATGTGACCGCAGGCAGGCTCGGCGCCGCCGGTGCCGGTTGCCGCCCGGTACGCGGCCACCGTCCGCGCCTTCTCCTCGTCGTCGGCGTGCAGGCCGAGCAGCATCGGCAGCCTGCGGGCGGCCGCCAGCCGCACCGCGTCCGATTCCGGCGAGCCGCAGGCCACCACCGGCGGCCGGATCCCCGGCACCCGCGGCACCATGGGCACCTCCCGGAACGCGAAATGCTCCCCTTCCGCCCCCACCTCGTCCTCGGTCAGCGCGGTGAGCAGCAGGTCCAGTCCCTCGGCGAAACCGTGGTCATAGCGCGCGGTACCGGTGCCGAACACCTCCAGCTCCAGCCACGGCCCGCCGCGGCCGACGCCGAGCCGGAACCGGCCGCCGGATACGGCGGTGAGCAGGGCGGCCTGCTCGGCCAGCGCCACCGGGTGCGCGGTGGACAGCACGCTGACCGCGGTACCGACCTCGATCCGGCTGGTTCGGCCGAGCGCATGCGCGGCCAAGGTGGTGGCCGAAGGGCAGACCCCGTAGGGCATGAAGTGGTGCTCGGCCAGCCACACGTCGTCGAACCCGGCGCGCTCGGCGGCGACCACCGCCTCCACCGAGCGGCGCAACGCGGCCGTGTCGTCCTGCCCGGCGAACCTGCCGGTGACCAGGAAGATCCCGAATCGCACCGCCGCTACTGCACCGCGACGTCGTTGAACGGCAGCATCGGCTCCACCCACGGGAAGACCACGAACATCAGCAGCGCCACCACCCCGGCCACCAGCAGCAACGCGGTCACCGCCCGCACCGCGACCGGGCCGGGCAGGTGCCGCCAGATCCAGCCGTACATCAGGCCTCCCCGATCTTCTTCAGCAGATCCAGGTAGGTCGCGCCAGGTTCCTTCGCGTACTGGTTGGTCAGCACGGAGTGGATGATCAGCCGCTCCCGGTCGGAGAACTGCGGGTGGCAGGTGGTCAGCGTGAGCAGCGCGGCCTGGGAAGCCTCCGGCAGCGTGCCCGCGGGCTTGTACGGCACCGGGGCAACCGCGTCCCCCCTGCCGGGCAGCACGATCCGGCGGCCGACGGTCTCGTCATAGGCCGAGCCGGTCGGCCCCTCGGGGTTGCGCAGGGTCGGCACGCCGGCGCACTTCGGGTCGGTGCCCTTGCCGGTGCGCCAGTCGGCCAGCTCGTCCTCCATCGGCAGCACCCGGTAGACGAAGAAGCTGTCCAGGGTCTCCACCACGATCGCGTCGCAGGAGCCAAGCAGGTCGAGGTCGTTGAACGGCGCGCCCTTGCCGACCCGGTGCCCGGCGACGCCGACGTTGCCCGGCTCCCCCGGCATCGCGGTCCCCCGGTAGTGCCCCGGCCCGATCTCCAGCGTGTCCGAGTCCACACCCTCCTGGATGGTGAAGTCGTAATCCGCGCCGAAGGCGGGGATGTACAACCGGGCGAAGGCCTGGCCGTCGGCGAGGTCGGTGTTGCGCAGCTCCCGTTCGTTCTCCCACTCCTGCTCCAGCGATGCGCTGGCCTCACGCTGCAGCTCGGCGGACATCAGGTTGGTCACGTACAGCTCGTAGACCACGAACAGCAGCACCACCACACCCATGGTGATCAGCAGCTCGCCGATGGTGCGCACGATGGTGCGGGCCCGGCCGCCGCCCCCGGACGGCGGTGGCTTCTCCGGCGGCTTCTCCGGCGGTTTGGGCGGCTTGCCCGGTGGGGGCTGCTCGCCGGACACCGCCGCGGGCGATTCCTCCTCGGCCCGCACCGGGGGCAGCACCACGGTGTCGGCCTGCGGGTCCACCCGCGGGACCTGGCGCCGCCGGGGCGGCTGGTTCGGCGGGGCCTGGCGAGTCCGCTGCGCCTGCTGGGCGCGGGGCGCCTGCCGCCGCGCCGGCTGGGGCGACCGCGGGGACTGTTGCGGTTGCTGAGGCTGTTGGGGCGGCTGTGGCGGCTGCCGCCTCGGCGGGGGGCCTTGCGGTGCCCGCCGCGGCGGGCCCGGCTGAGCTCCCTGCTGACCGGGGTCGGCGTACCGCCGTCGTGGACCCGGGTCGTCGCGCCCTACCACGCGGGCTCCCTTCGGCCGTGAAAGCTGCGCCGGTATCACAGTCGCCTGCCAAGACGACTCGCCCCGGTTCTTGCGCGTCCTCGATTACGTTAACGTGTTCAGATGGCGGCGGGTTGCGCGCCCGCGCGTGGCCGCGCCGCCGAAGACACGAGCCCTACTGCACGCGAGGACTCCCATGCCCAAGTCCAAAGTCCGTAAGAAGACGGCTTACACGCCGCCTGCCGATCGCCGCACCCCGGTCAAGGTGCGCGCGGCGGGGCCGTCCCACCCCATCTACAAGGGTGTGATGTTCGGGCTGATGCTGCTCGGACTGCTCTGGCTCGTGGTGAACTACATCGCGGGCGACAAGATCCCGTTCATGCTGGAGCTCGGCAACTGGAACTTCGCGATCGGCTTCGCGCTGATGATCTCCGGGTTGCTGATGACCATGAAGTGGCGCTGACCTGCGGGTCAATTGGGCCAAACGGCGGATTGACGACGAATTACATCTGTGTGAGTCATCCCCATTGTGGATAACGCCTGTGGATAACTCCGCCCCGGAGTGGGCTCCGCGTACGGCTGTGGTAGCGGTCGGCTGGGTGCTGGCCGTCCTGGCCGCGGCGGGCACGGTGCTGGCCGCGCTGGCATTCGACCCGCCGGGCGCCGTGCTGCTCGGGGTCGGCGCGGTGGTGCTGACCGTCGCCGCGGCGCACGCCACTGTGGTCCGTCCCCGGCTCGCCGCGGACCGGCAGGGCATCCGGGTCCGCACGCTGGCGGGTGGCTACCGGCTCACCTGGGCCGAGGCGCCCATCCGGCTGGCCACCGTGCGCAGGCTCGGCCGCGAGGTCACCACGCTGGAGATCGACGCCGATTCCGGCCTGGTCGTGCTCGGTGCGCTGGAGCTCGGTGCGGACCCAAGGGACGTGCTGGAGACCCTCACCGAGCTGCGTACTCAGGCCGGGAGACCGCCGGAGCCGGGGTAGCAGACGTACTGGTTGCCCACGATCTGGCAGGTCGCGTCGGCGAGCTGGGCGTCCCGAAAGACCACCAACCCGATCATGGCCACGGTGAGCGCGGCCAGGGTGCCCACCTGCCAGCCGGTGCGGTTGCGTTCCGGGCTGTACACCATCGCGATCATCGCCAGTACCCCGATCACCAGGCCGCCAAGGTGACCGAACAGCGAGATCCCGGGAATCTGGAAGGTGATGATGATGTTCAGCGCCAGTACGGCGAGGACCGTGGTCGGGTTGATCCGCAGCCGGATCACTGCCACCAGCATCGCGCCGAGCAGGCCGTAGATCGCCCCGGACGCGCCCGCGGTGGCCTTGTTCAGGTCGTCGAAGACGAAGACCGCCACCGAGCCGCCGAGCAGGGACACCAGGTAGACCGCGGTGAACCGCAGCCTGCCGAGCAGCAGCTCGAGGTCCCGGCCCAGCACCCACAACGCGATCATGTTGATCGCGAGGTGAATCAGCCCGTAGTGCAGGAAACCCGAGGTCACCAGGCGCCACCACTGGCTCTCCCCGATCATCGCCAGCGGCCACAGCACCCCGTCCTGGTGCAGGGCCGAATGGTGGTTGCTCATCGGGTCGGCCGCCTGCACCGCGGTGAGCAGGTACACCAGCACGTTCAGCGCGATCAGCACGGGCACGACCACGGCGCGGCTGCTCGGCCTCGCGCCCGCGATCGTGCGGGCGCCGAACCCGGCCCGCCGGTAGGCGGACCGCTGCGCCCGCTGTTGCTGCTGGCCGGTGTGCACGCAGTCGACGCACTGGTAGCCGACCGAGGCCTCACGCAGGCAGTCCGGGCAGGCCGGCCGTTCGCAGCGGGTGCAGCGCAGGCCGGTCTGCCGGTCCGGGTGCCACCAGCATCCGGGCAGCGAGTGCTGCTGGTGCTGGGGTGGGTAAGGAGGCTGGTTCATCTGGTTCCAACCTACCTGGGAATCACCGCCCCGGGCTCAGCCCACGCTGACCTGCTCGATCACCACATCGGACAGTGGCTTGTCCCCCGGTCCGGTGGCGGTGCGGGCGATGCTGTCCACCACGTCGCGGGACTCCTGGTCGGCCACCTCGCCGAAGATCGTGTGCTTGAAGTTGAGGTGCGTGGTCGGCGCGACCGTGATGAAGAACTGCGAACCGTTGGTCGCCGGGCCCGCGTTCGCCATCGCCAGCAGGTACGGCCGGTTGAACTGCAGTTCGGGGTGGAACTCGTCATCGAACTTGTACCCAGGGCCGCCGCGGCCGGTGCCGGTCGGGTCGCCGCCCTGGATCATGAACCCGTCGATGACCCGGTGGAAGATCGAACCGTCGTAGAACGGCCCGGTCTTCTCACCCTTGGCGTTGGGCTGGGTGTACTCCTTCTCGCCCGTGGCGAGGCCGGCGAAGTTGGCCACCGTTTTCGGCGCGTGATCCGGGAAGAGATTGATGCGAATCTCGCCGTGGTTGGTGTGCAGGGTCGCCGTACGGCTGCCCCCAACGTGGGATCCGTTGCTTTCAGTCACGGGGCTCATCGTGCCATCTGCAGCGAAATCCGCCGAAAAGGGGCAGGATAGGTTACGGGAAGACCGCAGTAAAGATAACGATTGACGAGGTGAAGGCAATGACTCGGGCCCAGGACGGCCAGAGCGAGTCGGGGCGGACCGGCCTGCTCCGCCTGCGCAAACGAGCCCTCGACGCCGGTAGGGCCGGGCTCGAGGCGACCGCGCATGCCGCGCAGGCGGCCGAGGAGAAGTTCGCCGAGGGTGCCGACGTCGCGCGGGAGAAGGGTGGAAAGGCCAGCCGCCGGACGCGCAAGCAACTCGCCCGCAAGGCCAAGCAGACCCGCAAGGATGTGGCGCGCAGTGCCAAGCAGGCGCGGAAGGTGGCCGCGGAGCGCCGGGCGGAGCTGAGCAAGCCGGGACGCAAGGCGAAGAAGGCCGCGATCCAGGCTGCCAAGTCGGCAGGCGAGTCCAAGCGGAAAGGCAAGAAGGACTTCAAAGGGGCCAAGAAGGAGTTCAAGGCCGCACTCGCCGAGGCGAAGGTCGCCGCAAAGGGTGACAAGAAGAAGCGGCGCCGGTGGCCCTGGGTGATCGGCCTCGGTGCGCTCGCCGCCGCGGTCGCCTACGCGCTGCGGCCGAAGGCCGAGCCACCGGTGGCTCCCGTGCCGCCGCGCAGCACCACCCCGACCGCCCCGGAGCCTGCCAAGCCCGCACCCGGCGGGCCGGACTCGGCCGAGCACCAGGCCGGGACCACGCCCAACGGGCAGCAGGCCGATCAGCCATCCAACGCGGAGAAGAAGAACTAACCTCCCGCTGCCGGTCGCTACGAACGGCGAAGGGCCGGGGCGGCTGATCCGCCCCGGCCCTTCCGCGTGACCCGGTCAGGCGGCCGCGGCGTGCTTGTCGATCAGCTTGCCAAGGCGGGGCAGTGCCTCCTGCACGTGGTTCTTACCCTGCGGGCGAAGCTTGCTGTAGACCTTCTTGATGCTGTCCCGGCTGCTCTTCTCCGCACGGGAGTCGGTGACGGCCAGCAGCGCGTCAGCGGCCTCGTCCGAGCGGCCGGAGAGGTAAGCGCCGAAGTCGGCGCCGCCACTGCCGCGGTAGTCGGCGTAGAACGGCTCCAGCGCGGCGGCGAAGTCGTCCAGCAGGCTGTCCACGGCGGAGCCGATGATGCCCGGCTTGATCTTCTTGACGGCCGCGTAACCGGTTTTCACGACGGTGCCGGAAACGCCGCCCTTCTCGGCTACCTCTTCGTCGACCAGCGTCACCAGGTCGGTCACGACGTCCGGACGCCTGCTGGAGTCGAGCAGGATTTCCTTCAGGGTTTCAGCCACGGATTCCTATCCTTCTTCAATCGAGATCGACGTGCGAGTGGGTCGCAGGGGGTCGTTCGACTGCTTTCGACCGGCCAGGGGGCAGGCCGCCAAAGTCGCCTGAATCGACGACGCCCACGCGTGCGGCTCAGGGTAGTACAAGATCAACTTCGCCCGCACGCAGCGTCATTGTCCGCCTCCGGCTAGAAACCCATGGCGGTTATCGCCTCCTCGGCGACCGTCCTGGCTTTCACGCTCTGTTGCTGGTTGGTGCTCACGATGACCGCGTTGCCACCCTTGGCCACGGCGTACACCGCCCCTTCCTCGGTGGCGAGGTAACCACCCTCCCAGCCCGCGGGCTGCTTGGCCGGGTTGCTGCTGTCGATGGGCGCCGCCTGATCGACCAGCCCTTCGGCCACCGCGGGCTCGCCGGTGTAGACCCGCACGGTGAGCTGGATCTTGCCGGTGAGCGCGTAGAAGAAACAGGAAGGCGGCTGCTCCGCCGAGATCCGCACCTGGGAAACCCGCTGCCCGTTGGCCTTGGCCACGGCGGAACGCTCCAGGTACGGGCAGTCGGCCTGCTCTCCCGGCTCCGGCGCGGGTGGCAACTCGGGCGCGGCGGAGGACGTCGGCGGGACGCTGGACCCTGCCGCCCCCTGCGGCTCCGCGCTGTCCTGCTGTTGCTGGGTACATCCGGCCAGCATTCCGACCGCGAGCAAACCGGTGAGCATCACTCGTCGCATAGCTCCGGTAGTGAACCAGAAGGCGGCACCCCGGTCGCATCGACCCACTCGCACTAACCGGCGACTAAGTGTCTACTAAGGATCAAAATTGTTACTCCGGTCAGACCATTCGATTCGCCTTGTCGTTGTTACCAGGTAGTTCTACTCGTCCGACATATTGGTCACTTTTGGGAAACGACCGAGCTTCCTGGTTATCACGATCAACTTCCCTCGTGGTTCTCACCAGCAAGAACACCACACAGCATCGGCGTTACAGCAGGTGTTTGTGATATAGCACACTGATTATTGACTTGATTCACGATCGCTGACTCACGGTAATTTGCGCCCGCAGTAATCGGCACCCGACCGGGTGCCAGATCATTTCTTTGCAGGGGAATCACATTGAACAGAACCATGAGTATGGCGACCCGTGCCGCCGCCATCGGGGCGGCCGTGGCGATGACGATGGTGCCGATCGCACTCGCCGACTCGACGCCGGAGACCGGTGACAACGACGCGAGCGTGCCGACCTCGGACAACAATCCGGTCGAAACCTCGAGCAGCAAGCCCGGCGAGACCTCGAGCAGCACGCCATCGGAGACCTCGGGCAGCGAGCCGACCACGAGCACGGGCGCCGAACCGACCGAGACGAGCACCTCGGAGCCGACCGGCCCGTCCACTCCTTCCGATCCGCCGAACCTGCCGGATTCGCTCATCGACGTGTACCCCGGGGAGCTGCCCCGTGGGGAGGTCCTTGGCATCGGCCTGTTCTGCGTCTCCGGCGAGGTGGGCCCCCTGAGCTCCCCGGCGATCGAGGCGTTCAGCCCGTGGTTCGCCTACGAGGACGACATCTACGGCGCGGCCGGCCTGGTCCGCACGGACATCGAGCCAGGGAAGTACAGCGTCACCACCAGCTGCGGCGAGGAGAAGCTGACCGCGAGCTTCACCGTCACCGGCGGTCCCGCGGTGGACCGGAAGCTGCCGACCGAACCGGACGAGGTACGCCGGAAGGTGGTGCTCGCCCCGCAGGGCAAGCACGAGACCGGCGGCGGCGCGGTCGCCACCCGCTGAGGTGATCGTGCGAACGCGACAGACGTCCCGGGGCGGCCGCGCGATCGCGGCCACCCTGGCCTCGGCCGCACTCCTGCTCAGCGCGGGATGCGGGGACGAATCCGGGGACGGGGCCGCACCGGCCGACACGGGCGGCACCGAGCCCGCCGCCACGGTGGTCGATGCTGCGGACGAGCGGGTGAAGCCGACCAGGATCAGCATTCCCAAGCTCGAAGCGACATCCTCGCTCATCGAGGTGGGCATGGACGAGAACCGGCAGATCGAGGTTCCGCCGATCGACCAGCCGATGCAGGCCGCCTGGTACAAGCACGCGCAGGTTCCCGGCGATCCAGGGCCCGCCGTCATCCTCGGCCATGTGGACGGCAGGCAACAGCCGGGCATCTTCTACCGGTTGCACGAGCTCACCGCGGGGGACGAGATCCTGATCAACCTGGCCGACGGTACCGAACTGCGGTTCCGGACCACCCGCGTCCAGCAGATCGACAAGGACGAGTTCCCCACCGAACTCGTGTACGGCTCCGCGGACGAACCGGAGCTACGCCTGATCACCTGCGGTGGTGCCTTCGATGAGCAGGCGCAGAGCTACACCGACAACGTGATCGCCTACGCCGAGCTCTGATCACCGGCAGGTGTGGGGCGGCACGGTGCCGCCCCACACCTGCCATCATGGCCGGGTGTCCCCCTTGCGTGGCTGGCCGTCCTTTCCGGACGAGCCGCCGGACTTCGACCCCGCGAGCGCGCCGGAGCAACCGGACGCGCTGTTTCTTGCCTGGCTGGCGGACGCTGGCGAGTACGCGCTGGCTCCGCACGCCACCGTTTTGTCCACTGTAGATTCCGAGGGCGCACCGGACGCCCGGGTGGTGATCCTCAAGGAGGTCGACGCGGCAGGCTGGCAGATTGCCACCAGCGCGCTCAGCCCGAAAGGCAGGCAACTCGGTGCGAATCCGCGGGTGGCACTGACCTTCTTCTGGCCGCAACGGGCCAGGCAGGTGCGGATCAGGGGCACCGCCACCCCGGCCGCAGCCGAGCTCTCCGCGGCGGATTTCCGCGAACGCCCTCCTGCGTCCAAAGTGGAATCCCTGATCGGGAACCAGTCCGAGATCCTTTCCGACCCGGCCGAGCTGACGCGCGCGGCGCGGGCGGCGGAACATCGGGTGGCCACCGAGCCGGATCCGGTACCCGCGGGCTGGACGCGCTATCTGATCACCGCGGAATCCGTGGAGTTCTGGCAGGGGCGGCAGGACCGGCTGCATATCCGGCTGCGCTACACCCGGGAAGCCACCGGCTGGCGCACCGAGCGTCTCTGGCCGTGACGCGGCGACGTCCGGTCCATAAATCCCGTTGATACGTCAACTTCTCCCGACTTCCGATGGTTGTGGGTGCTATCCCGCCCGCGCAGGCTGGCTACCACACATTCGGTAATCGTTCGGAGGCGTAATGTTGACCAAACGTCGCGTCCTGGGCGGCGTTGCGGCGACCATCGGACTGATCATGGTCGCCACGACCGCTTCGCCCGCCGGTGCCCAGCAAGGGAACCAAGACGCACCGCAACGAGGTGTCTACCAGGTACGCGAGGCCACGGCCGCGCCGGATCGCACGGCGATCGCGAGCAGTGGCGTGGATGTGCTCGGCGTCCGGGACGGCCGGATGACGGTCGTCGCCTCACCCGGGCAGGCCGGCAGGCTGCGCGCCGAGGGGTTCGCCCTCGAGCAGGTCGGCGACTTCGACGCGATGCTGGCGCGGCGCAGCGGCGGCGCCCGCGCGGCCGGGGTGAACGACTTCCCGCCCGGCGACGAGGCGTACCACAACTACGCGGAGATGACCGCCGCACTGCGGGCCGCCGCGCGGGACTACCCCGGCCTGGCCAGGATGAGCAGCGTCGGCCGCTCCTACCAGGGGCGCGAGTTGCACATGCTGAAGATCAGCGACAACGCGGCGCGGGACGAGAACGAGCCCGAGGTGCTGTTCACCTGCAACCAGCACGCCAGGGAACACCTGACCACCGAGATGTGCCTGCATATCGTGGACCGCTTCACCAGCGAATACGCCAGCGATCCCACCGTGCGCCAGCTGGTGGACAGCCGGGAGATCTGGATCATCCCGCAGGTCAACCCGGACGGCTCCGAGTACGACATCGCGGGCGGCCGGTACAAGGGCTGGCGGAAGAACCGGCAGGGCCAGGGCACCGACCCGAACCGTAACTGGGGCTACCGGTGGGGCTGCTGCGGTGGCTCCAGCGGCTATCCCTCCAGCCAGACCTACCGCGGAACCGCGCCGTTCTCCGCGCCGGAGACCAGGGCCGTCGCCGATTTCGTCGGTTCAAGGGTGGTCGGCGGCAGCCAGCAGATCACCGCGCATATCGACTTCCACACCTTCTCCGAACTGGTGCTCTGGCCGTACGGCTACACCTACGCCGACACCGCGCCGGGGATGAACGCCGAGCAGGCCAGGCGGTTCCAGGACATCGGACGGCAGATGGCCCGGACCAACGGCTACACCCCGCAGCAGTCCAGCGACCTGTACATCACCGACGGTTCGGTGAACGACTGGATGTGGGCCGAGCACGGCATCCTGAGCTACACCTTCGAGATGTACCCGCGCAGCGGTGGGATCGGCGGGTTCTACCCACCCGCATCGGTCATCCCGCGGGAGACCGCTCGCAACGACGACGCGGTGGACATCCTGCTCCGCGCGGCTGGCTGATCCGCAGCCAACCCTGGGGGTGCCGGCCATGGCCGGCACCCCCGTTGTCGTCGTGGGCTCCCGGTCATGGTTTATTATGACTGACCAGTCAGCCATATTGGAGGCTTGATGGCGCCGAAACGAGTGGACCGCGCGGCCCGCCGGGAGGAGATCCTGGGTGCCGCGGTGCGGGTGTTCGCCCGCAAGGGCTTCGCGGCCAGCCGGATCGAGGACGTCGCGGCCGAGGCGGGTATCGGCAAGGGCAGCGTGTACCTGTACTTCGCCAGCCGTGAGGCCCTGCTGGCGGCCGCCTTCGACGAGCTGTCCGGTACCTCCGCGCAGATCCTGCGGGAGATCAGGACCGATCGGCGTCCCGCCATGGACCGGCTGGCGGAGTTGGTGCACGCCGTGCTGCGGTCGATGGCGCAGCGGCCCGAGCTGTCCAGGATCCTGCTCGACCTGTGGTCGGCGAGCCGGGGCGGCGAAGGTCTTCCGCTGGATATGGGCGCGGTGTACGCGGACTACCGTTCGGCGGTCGCCGAGCTGCTGCGGGAGGCCGTCGCCGAGGGGATGGCCCGGCCGGATGTCGGCCCCGAGCACGCCACGGTCGTGGTGGCCGCCGTCGAGGGCTGCCTGCTGCAGTGGCTGGTCGATCCCCGGCTGCCGCTCACCGAGCTCGCCGGTCCGGTCGTTTCGGTCTGCCTGGATGGCCTCCGCAGCAGGGAGACATGATGACCGTATCCGGCACCGGCCTGCTCACCAGGCTGAACGACGAGCTGGTCGCGCCAAGGGCGGGCACCGGCGAGTTGCTGACCACCTACCTCGCGGCGCTGGCAGGCACCGGGCTGGCCGTCACGCTGGCTGCCGAAGCCGGGCTGGGCTGGCTGCCGGTGCTGGTGCTCGGGATCGTGGCCTTCGACATGTTCGGCGGCGCGGTCGCCAATGCGACGACCGCGGCCAAGCACCGTTTCCACGCGCCCGGCCGGACCTGGCGCCGCCACCTCGGGTTCGTCGCCATCCACCTGCAGCCGTTCCTGCTGGCACTGGTGGTCCCCGGTTTCGGCTGGGCCACGGCGGCCGTGGTGTACGCGGGCGTGCTCGCCGGGGCCGTGCTGGTGCTGGCGGTGCCGGGGCAGCTGCGGCGGCCTGCCGCCTTCGCGGTCGCCGTGCTGGGCGCGGCGGCGGCCACCATGCTGCCGGTGCCGGATCCGGTCGCCTGGTTCGTGCCCACCCTGCTGATCAAACTGCTGCTCGGGCACCTGCTCCCCGGCGAGGCGGGCCGGTAGGTCCGGTTCAGTCCCCGAGGCTGATCCGCCCGGCACCGACCAGGCTGTCCACGGCATCGGCCACGGCCTGCAGCGAGGTGTAACGCGGCTGGTAGCCGAGCAGGCGCCGGGCCTTGTCGATACCGCAGTGCGAGCTGTGCACCAGGTGGTCATGGGTGATCCGGGCGTCCTCGGCGGCGACCGTCTCCCGCCAGCGTTCCCACGGCAGGTAGTCCAGGTCGGCTTCCCGGCCGAACCAGCAGGCGAGCGCCTCGGCGTAGCCGCGGAGGGTCATCGCGGTGCCGGCCACGGCGTGGAAACTCTCGCCGAGACTGGCGCGGCGGTTCGCCATGGCGTTGACGAACACCTGCGCGACATCGTCGGCGTGCACATGCTGCAGGGTCTCCATGCCGTTGTTCGGCAGCACCACCCGTTCGCCCAGCGCCAGCCGTTGGAACACCGCCGGATCGACATTGCCGACCGGGTTGACCGGTACCCAGCCGCGCCCGGTGATGTGCCCGGGATGCACGACCGTCGCCGGGAATCCGGTCAGCTCGGCCTCGCGGCGCAGATAGTCCTCGATGGCGGCCTTGTGCTCACCATAGGCACTGACCGGCCGCCGGGGCTGGTCCTCGGTGGTGGGCAGCAGGGCACTTGGGCCGTGCACCCAGATCGTGCCGCAGTGCAGGAAGTGCCGGATCCGGCCACGTAGCGCCTCCACGAGTTGCCGCGCGCTGGGCAGCCGGAAGCAGATCAGGTCGATCACCACATCCGGGCCGAGATCGGCGATCCGCGGCCCGAAGGTGCCCGCGGCCTCCTCGGCCTCCCGGTCCGCCTCGATCATGTGCACCCGGCGCCATGCCCCGTGCGGGGTGTATGGCTGCCTGCGGCCGCGGCAGACGACCACCACCTGATGGCCGAGTTCCACCAACCGCGGAACCAGGTAGGTACCGATATGACCGGTGCCGCCGATCACCACAGTCCGCACGGGCAGATCCTATCCCGGCTGATCCCGAAAACCGGCCGCCCGCGCGGATCCGGATTCGCGCCAGGCGCTGGTCGAGCTAGGCGGTGGCCTTCTTCTTCCGGGAGCCGCGCCGGCGGGCGGGCTCGGCCGGTGCCTGCTGCGCGGCCTCGAAAGCCGCGATCACCTCGGTGGACAACCGGCCACGATCGGAAACCGCGTACCCGTTCTCCTGCGCCCAGGCACGCACCTGCCGGTTGCGCTCCCGGTCGGTTCCGGACTGCTTCGCAGCCGACTGGCCGGTGGCAAGCCGGACCCGGCGGCCGCCGACCCTGCGGCCCGCGGCCACGAACCGCGCGAGCTCTTCCCGCAGGCTGGCCGCGTTCTCCTCGGACAGGTCGATCTCATAGGAGACACCGTCCAAGGCGAACGGCACCGTCTGCGCCGCCTCGCTGCCGTCGAGATCGTCGAGCATCTCGACGAGGACCTTCTGGGCCATGACGTACTGCCTCCTCAGCTGTTCGGGCACGCCCTGTTCGTGCCTGGTTCGCAGCGTAGCCCGCGGACAGACCATGATCGGGCGGCGACACGGCCTCGAGCGGGCAACGGAATGACCGCGGGCAGGCACCCGGCGCCGCGGCCTCCATTGTGGTCGGTGTGTTCGCTGCCATCCGGATGGCAGCCGGATGGCACTGCCTTGGCAGACCGGTTCGGCAATCTCCGACCGGAGGTGGTTACTGATGTTCTTTGTCGAACTGTTCGTGTCCAAGGGAGCACTCGAGCCCGAGCAACGCCGCCGGGTGGCGCGCCGGCTGGGCAGACTCGGCGAGCTGAGCGACGGCGAGCCCGCGGAGGGGGCCGATGAGGTTTCCGAGATGGCGCCCCGGTCCGCCGCGGTGGCCGCCGCCATGTTCCAGGTGGTGGTGCACGAACCGGAGATCTGGGTGGCGGCCGAAAACCTGGTCACGCCGGAGGGTCCGCCTCGTTGCGTGGTCCGCGTACACGTCCCCGGCCCCTGGCGCAAGGATCTGAGCGAGACTCTGGTCGCCTACGCGACGCGGATCATCGCCGCGGAGTTCGAGGACAGGCTGCGGCCTTACCGGGAGCCGACCGTGCAGGTGCACGTCATCGGAGTGTCCGAAGGAAGTATCGGGCTGCGCGGGAAGGTGGCGACCTCGAACGACATCGTCGAGATGCTGAGCGAGCCGTACCGGGAGGACGCCGCCGAGGGCAGGGCATTGCGGGATCCGATGTGCGGGGTACTCGTTCCGTTGGAAGGCAACACGGCCACCGTCGAGCTGGACGGTGAGCTGTACGCGTTCTGCTGCGCGGGCTGCCGGGCGGAGTTTCTGGCGAAACGGCGAAAGGCGGCCGCGCGGGAGTAACCGGTTACCGAGGCGGCAGCCCGCCGCGCAGCCGGGCCAGGGCAGATACCGGCTCCGCGGCACGGCCGCGCCGGTAGGCGTCCCGGTAGGGGGCGAGCTCGCCCAGCAGCCGCGCGACATCCGGATTGCCCGCGTTGGGCCCACCGCGCAGTGCGTGTGCGATGCCGAGGATCTCCGCTGCCGTATCCGGTTCACCTCGCCGCTGGTGCAGGTCGGCGATGCCGACGGCCACGTGGGCCACCATCGGCGGGTCCGGCAGCGTCGCGGCGAGCGAGCAGGCCTCGGCGAGGTGGCGGGCGGCCGTGTCGAGATCGCCGGTGGCCGCGGCGAGACTTCCCGCCGCCGCGGCGTACAGGGCTCGCTCCGGCGGGTCCCCCTCCGCGATGGCCAGGGCGAGCTGGCGCTGCGCCTCCGCGAGGTCCCCCTGGTAGCGGGCAAGGTCGGCGAGGGGGATCCGGGCCAGTGCCACCTGGCGCGGCGAGGCCGCCCGGTCGAGTACGGCCAGTAGCTGCCTGCGGGCTCCCACGAGGTCTCCGGCGTCGGAGCGGATCATGGCCAGCCATACCCGCTGCCCTTCGTGCGTACCGAGTTCCTCGGCCAGCGCCACGGCCTCGTCCAGCATGCCGAGGGCCTCGGCCGGGTTCCCGGCGGTGACCTGGACCGAGGCCAGGGACATCAGCGCCAGCGAAAGCCCCCACCGTTCCCCTGCCGCGCGAAATCCCGCCACCGCGGTGGCGAGGTCCCGCCTGCCGTTTTCCAGCCGGAGATCCGTGCCATGCAGGAACGAGCGGGCCAGCCACAGCATCCCCCGCGTCCACGGTTCGTCCTCGCCAAGGTGCGGCTCCAGCGCCGCCAGCCCGGCGGCGCTGTCCCCGTTGGCCAGCGCCAGCATGGCCGTGACGAAGGCCGAGGTCGGTCCGTGCGCGGCAGGCGGCTCGCCGGCAACGGCTGCGGCCTCGGTGAGTTCCCCTGCGAACATCGCGTTGAACAGGTAGCCGGCGCAGGCACGAAGCCTGGCGTCCGCATCTGCCACGCCGGGCATCCGCAGCACGGCACGGAGTTGCCGGGTGGATTCGGCATGGTCGCCGTGCACTGTCCAGAACATGGCCAGCGCGGCACCGAGCCGGACGGCGGTGTCCGCGTCACCGGATTCGCAGGCGAATCGCAACGCGGCCAGCAGGTTGTCGCGTTCCGCGGAAAGCCGGGTGAGCCAGGGGATCTGCTCGGCCCCACGGAGCCGGGGCTGCGCATGCTCGGCGAGTTCCAGGAAGCAGGCGGCGTGCTCGGCCAGCGCTTCGTGCAGCCTTCCGGTCTCGGCAAGGCGTTCGCGCCCGTACTCGCGGAGGGTGTCGAGCATGCGGTACCGCCCACCCTCGACCACCAGTAGCGATTTGTCGACAAGCGCATACAGGTGCGGCCCGGCAATGCCGATCCGTTCGGCGGCCTCCGCGGTGAAGGCGGCAGGGAACGTGGCCGCCCGCTCGGCGGCCTCGCGTTCGGCTCCGGTGAGCAGTTCCCAGCTCCACGCCACCACGGCCCGCAGCGTGCGGTGCCGGGCAAGTGCGGTGCGGCTGCCTCCGGTGAGAATCCGGAACCGGTCGTCCAGCCCGGCGGCGAGCCGGTCGAGCGACATGGACCGCAGCCGGGCCGCGGCCAGCTCGATGGCCAGCGGCAGGCCGTCGAGGCGGCGGCAGATCAGGACGACCTCGTCGGTTGGCGTGAACCCGGGCCGCACGGCCTGCGCCCGGTCGGCGAAAAGCCGGGCAGCAGGCTGCGATCCGAGTGGCGACACCGGGAACAGTGCCTCGCCGGTGATCCCGAGCGGCTCGCGGCTGGTGGCCAGTACGCTCAGCGGGGGACAGCGGCCCAGCAGCTCATCGACGAGATGCGCGGCGGCGTCGAGCAGATGCTCGCAACCGTCAAGGATGAGCAGGTTCTCGGTGGCCGACAGCGCCTCGACCATCCGGGACATGGCGTCCTCGGAACCGCGCAGGCCCATGGCGCCGACAACCGCGCCGGGAACGTCGGCCGGATCGGTCAGCGGTGCCAGCTCCACCAGCCACGCCGGCTCCGGCAGCCCGCCCGCGGTCACCGTGGCCAGCCGGGTCTTGCCCACCCCGCCGGGCCCCACCAGCGTCACCAGCCGGCAGGCGCGGATCCGCTCGGCGAGGCTGTGTTGTTCGGCGTCGCGGCCGACGAAGCTGGTCAGAGCGGCACGCAGGTTGCCACCCTGGCCAGCCCGCGCGCTTCGGCCGCGCAGCACCTTCAGATGCAGCTCCCGGATCTCCGGTCCAGGGTCGGCGCCAAGCCGCTCGGCAAGGAGCTCACGGTAGGTCTCGTAGGCGGACAGTGCCTCGGCCTGCCTGCCATCGGCGTCCAGCGCAGTCATGAGCAGGGCCCGCAACCGCTCGCGCAACGGGTTCGCGGCGATGAGCTTCTCCAGTTCGGCCACCGCCGATGTCCGGTCCACGCCGGGGCAGGCCAGCTCGGCCTCGATCCGGTCGGTCATGGCGTCCAGGCGCAGCTCGCCGAGCCACCCGGCCGCTGCGGCGGCAAACGGCAGGTGCGCAACCTCGGCCAGCGGGTCACCGCGCCACAGCTCGAGAGCGGCCGTCAGGGGCTCCACCGCCGCTGCCCGGGATCCGGCTCGGAGCAGGCGACGGCCCTCGCGCGCCAGACGTTCGAACCGGATGACGTCCACCGCCTCGGCGGGGAGGTCGAGCCGGTATCCGGCCGGCTCCGAGCGCAGTACCTCCGGAGCGGGCAGCGCACGCCGCAGTCGCGCGGCCAGGGAGTGCAGCGCGGGTCCCGGATTGTCCGGCGGATCGGCGGGCCAGAGTGCATCGGTCAACGCCCGCGCGCTGACCACCTTGCCCGCGTCCAGTGCCAGTTTCGCCAGCAGCGCGCGGAGCCGGGAGCCGCCGACCGGCACCTCCCGGTCATCCGCGCGGACCCGCAGCGGCCCCAGCACATCGATACGCACGCGACCATTGTCTCTTTTCCGGTGCGGCCGAGGGGAACCGAAACCCTGGGCAGTTACAGCCCGGTGGAGCGAGCCCAGGCGACATGGTCGACCGCGAGCCACTGCGCACCGGCGACGGCCGCGGGCGTGATCCCGGCGAACGCCTTCACCTCATGGTGCAGATGCGCCTGGTCGACATATCCGGTTTCCGCTGCCACCGCCGCCGGGCTCTCCCCTGCGGCGAGCCGGTGCACCGCGTGGTCGAACCGGACAAGCCGCGCGGCGTGTTTCGGGCTGAGCCCGATCTGTCTGCGAAACCGCGCCCACAGCCGCTTCCGGCTCCACCCGGTCTCCTCGGCCAACCGCTCGATCCGCACCCGCCCGCGCCTTGCGACCATCCGCTGCCACACGAAGGTGACTTCCGGATCAACCGCACGCCCGACCTCGTACCGTTCCGTCAGCGCTGCCTCTGCCAGCGCAAACCGGTCGTCCCAAGAATCAAGTGCGCGCAGCCGGTCCGGCATTTGTGCCGACCAGACGTCGTCGAGGGCGAAGACGGAGCCACTCAACGCCGTACCGAACACCGCATGCGCGATCTCGGGCGACAGCCGGATCTGTACGCACTCAACGTCCTTACCGTGCCCGCGCGCTCCCCGCGGCGCGAGACCGGCGACGACGCTGCCCCGTTCCCGAACTCCGCGCGCGTCGTCGATGAGCATCGCGTCGCCGAGATCGATGAACAGCGTGACCGCCGGGTACGGCACCACCGGAAGGTCGATGACATCGGTGGTCCTGCCGGCGAAACCGGCCATGCGCATTCCAGGCAGCCGGGGCCGCCGGGATGGCACCGCGATGTCCCACACCGCAGCCCCGTCGCGAGCCCATCGGGCTGGTCGCATGCCGCCATCGTACGGAAATGCGGCAGCGCGACATTTCTCCAATACCGGTGACCCCGGCCGCGGCCAGGCTGAATGCACATCCGGAAAGGAGATCCGCCGTGGTCGATCCGTTCAGCTCAGCCGTCGAACTCGCCACCGCCATCCGCGCGAAGGAAGTGAGCCCGGTCGAGGTCGCCGAGTGCTACCTCGACCGGATAGCCGAACTCGACCCGGAACTCAACGCTTTCTGCTACCGCGCCGACGACGAGGTCCGTACCGCCGCGTCCGCCGCAGCCGACGCCATGGTGCGGTCCACGCCCGAGGAACTGCCGCCGTTCCACGGAGTTCCGGTACCGATCAAGGACCTCGTCAACGTCGTCGGCTGGCCGACCACCTACGGCTCCCTCGCCACGCCCCGCACACCGAGGACCGCGTCGGACCCGATCGTGCGGCGGCTCGCCGACGCGGGCTTCATCCCGCTCGGTAAGACCACGACGTCGGAGTTCGGCGCGGTGTCCTTCACCGAAAGCGAGGCCCAGGGCATCTCGCGCAACCCGTGGGACCCGAGCCGCACGCCAGGCGGTTCGTCGAGCGGCGCGGGGATCGCCGTCGCGGCCGGGATGGCTCCGATCGCGCACGCCGAGGACGGTGGCGGGTCGATCCGCGTCCCGGCGTCGTGCACCGGTCTCGTCGGGCTGAAGCCAACCCGCGGCTTGGTCACGAACGCGGTCGTCGAGGTCGAAGGCTTCGGCACCAGTGGCGTCGTGAGCCGAACGCTGGCTGACACCGCCGCCGCGCTGGACGTCATCGCGCGCCACGACCCCGGCGCCTGGTGGTCCCCGCCAACTCCCACGCGGTCCTTCGCTGATGCGTTGACCGCTGCGCCGCCGACCGGCCTGCGGGTCGGCGTGCTCAGCACCTCGCTGATCGACGGCATCCCCGTGGACCCGGCCTGCCTGACCGCGGTCGACAAAACCCTGCGCACCCTGGAACAGGCCGGCCACCACGTGGTCGACGAACCGCTTCCGCTGCCGACGTCGGAGGAACTCATCTCGACGTTCATGAAGATCTGGAACGTCGCCGGCGCCGGCATTCCGCTCGCCGACCCGGACCGCGTCGAACCACACAACCGCGCCCAGCGCGAAGCCGCGAAGACGGTCGATTCCTGGGCCTATGCCGAGAGCGTGTACCAGACACAGCAGCTGTCACGACGCATCGTCGAAGCGTTCACCCACAGCTTCGACCTGCTGGTCACCCCGAGCATGGCGTGCCTCCCGCCGCGGGTCGGCGCGTGGCGGGAGAGCGGCAACCCGGTGACGGCCAGCTACCCGATGGCGGTCTTCACGTCGTTGTTCAACGTGACCGGCCAGCCCGCGATCTCCGTCCCGGTGCACCACGACGACGCGAGCGGCCTGCCGGTCGGCGTCCAGCTGGTGGCCGCGCCATGGCGGGAAGACCTGCTGCTGCAGACCTCCCGCACCCTGGAGCAGACGCACCGCTGGACCGAGCGCCGACCGACCTTGTGAGGGGTCACTGCGAGGGAACGCCGCCGTGCCGAATACCAGGGTGGAGCTGAGGGGAATCGAACCCCTGACCTCTGCCTTGCAAAAGCAGCGCTCTACCAATTGAGCTACAGCCCCGATGCGGGCGTCACCGCCCGCGAAGTACTCGCGCGATCAGTTGTTGCGGGTGGCGTCGGAAGAGCTGGTCTTCGACGGCGCACTGCCGTTGGAGGACACGTCACCGAACGAGTTCGTCGGCGCGGTGGCCTCGCGCCACAGGTCGGCTTCCGCCTTGGCGTCCTTGTTCCGCTTGACCGCGAACAGAACGCCGCCCGCGATGACCGCGAGTGCCAACAGCTTCTTCACGTGCAGCCCCTCCTCAACAACTTGCCGAGCTTGCCCCACGATGTTACTGCACCGGTCGAAGCCCTCGACGCGCCGGTGCACATGTTGGTTCCACGTGGAACGTGCCGCAGGTCACCCCAGCCTGCCCGCGGTCTGCTGCACCAGCAACCGCACGTTCTCCAGCCGGCCGCAGTCCGCGTCGAGCCGGGCTTTGCGCGAGGCGATGAACGCCACGCCGAGTCGTTCCCGCTCCGCCTCGGCGAGATTCTCGGTGGCGTCCTTGAGCAGGGTTTCCTCTTCCTCCTCGGTGTGGTGGTCAACCACCTCGGCCAGCTTGCCGAGGGTGCTCGCGTAGCTGTCGCCCGCCAGCTCGGTCAGCTCGAGGAAGGCAAGCAGGGCCTGGTTGATCTCGGCGTGCTCCTCCTCGCCGTGCTCGACGTCGTGCGCGGTGGAGGCAGCCCTGCGCAGCTTCGGATAGACTTCGTCCTCCTCGGCCTCGGCGTGGGCAACGAGCAGGGCGGCCAGCTCGGACCGCAGGGACGCATGGTCGGTGTCGTCCTCCCGTAGCCCCTGCAACAACTGCTCGAACCGGCGATGGTCGGCAAGGATGAGCTCTACGACGTCGGACACGACCGTCCTCCCGGGGTAGCGAAACCACGAAACCTGGATCCCAAGCTTCCGCCACCCCGCACAACCAATCAACCACCGAGCGCAACAACCCAGGGAAAAAGAAAAGCCCGGCACAATGCCGGGCTTGATCCTGCGGGACTGGGTGGGCCCAGGAGGACTTGAACCTCCGACCTCTTCGTTATCAGCGAAGCGCTCTAACCGCCTGAGCTATGGGCCCGCGACGCAGCAAAGACTACCGCACGCCCGCCGGGTGCTCGCCACCGGGTTACTCCCGTTCGGAGAGGGTGACCTCCAGGCCGCCCGCCAGGTCCGCGGACACGTTGTAGATGAAGGCCATCACCGTGGACAACGCGGATAGCAGCACGATGTTGATGGCACCGATGATCGCTGCGATGCCGAACACCCTTCCGGCGCTGATCAGCGGCTCGGCCGCCTCCTCGGTGCCCTCTCCCTGCACCAGCGAGGTGTAGGTGCCGTTCAGCTTGTCCCACACGCCCATGCCGTCCAGCACGGTGTACAGCACACCGACCGCGACCAGCCAGATGAAGAACAGCGCGACCCCGAGCACCAGCGAGAGCTTCAGCACCGACCAGGGATCGAACCGCTTGACCTGCAGGCTGGCCCGGCGCGGCCCACGGCCGGGCCTGCGCAGGGCGGTCGGGGCGGCCCGGCCCTTGCCGCCGGTGGCACCGACCCGAGCCGATCCCCTGCCACGGGCGGGGGCCTCCTCGGTCGCGGAGCCGAACAGCCTGTTCGCGGCGCTGCCGGTGACCACCGGCTGCTCCCCGGAATCCGGGTGCTCGTAGGGCTGACCCAGGTACGAGGTCGGCGCCTCGGACGGCAACTGCCCCGCGGACCACTGGTCACCGTAGCCGTCCGTCTGCGCGGCCGGGTCGGCCTCGGCAGCGGTGCCGTTGCCGGTGTCCTTGGCGACCCGCTGCCAGGGCGGGGTGCCCGAGCCCGCGGTGTCCCCCGCCGCGCCCCCGGCGGCGCGGTCGGTGTGGTCAGGTGGTGTCACGAGGTGTCAGTCCCATCCAGCTGTGGCTACTGCTTCGGCTCCTGATCGTCATCCCCTTCGGGGACGACGTCCGACGGCTCGTCCGCGTTGCGTGCGACCGCGAGCAATGTGGTGCCCTCGTCCAGGTTCATCAGCCGCACGCCCTTGGTCTGCCTGCCGGCCTTGCGCACCTGCCCGGCGGCGGTGCGGATCACGCCGCCGGTGGAGGTGATGGCGTACAGCTCGTCATCCTCGTCGACGATGAGCGCCGCCACCAGCCTGCCACGTTTCCGGTCGTACTGAATGGTGAGCACGCCCTTGCCGCCCCGGCCCTGCACCGGGTAGTCCTCGATCGGGGTGCGCTTGGCGTAGCCGCCATCGGTGGCCACCAGCAGGAACTTGTCCTCGGCCACCACACCGATGCCGAGCAGCTCGTCTCCCTCGTTGAACCGCATGCCGAGCACACCGGAGGTCGCCCTGCCCATCGGGCGCAGGGCCTCGTCGGTGGCGTGGAAGCGGATCGACTGTCCCTCCGAGGAGACCAGCAGCAGGTCGTCCTCGGCGGCGGCGAGCACGGCGCCGACCAGTTCGTCACCCTCGCGCAGGTTGATGCCGATCAGCCCGCCCGCGCGCGGGGAGTCGAAGTCGCTCAGCTTGGACTTCTTGACCAGCCCCTTCTTGGTGGCGAGCACCAGGTACGGGGCGACCTCGTAGTCCTTGATCTGGATGACGCTGGCGATCTGCTCGTCCGGCTGGAACGCCAGCAGGTTGGCCACATGCTGGCCGCGGGCGTTGCGGCTGGCCTCGGGCAGCTCGTAGGCCTTGGCCCGGTACACCCGCCCCTTGTTGGTGAAGAACAGGATCCAGTCGTGCGTGGAGCACACGAAGAAGTGCTGCACGATGTCGTCCTGCTTCAGGGTCGCGCCCTGCACACCCTTGCCACCGCGCTTCTGTGAGCGGTAGAGGTCGGTCTTGGTGCGCTTGGCGTAACCCGTGCGGGTGATGGTCACCACGACGTTCTCGACCGCGATCAGGTCCTCGACCGACACCTCGCCGTCGAACGGGATGATCTTGGTGCGGCGCTCGTCCCCGTGCTTCTCGACGATCTCCATGAGCTCGTCCTTGACGATCTGCCGCTGCCGCTCCGGCTTCTCGAGGATGTCCTTCAGGTCGGCGATCTCCGCCTCGATCTTGGCCAGCTCATCGATGATCTTCTGCCGTTCCAGCGCCGCCAGCCTGCGCAGCTGCATGTCCAGGATCGCGGTGGCCTGGATCTCGTCGATGTCCAGCAGCTCCATCAGGCCCGGCCTGGCCTCGTCGGCCGATGGCGAGCGCCGGATCAGCGCGATCACCTCGTCCAGCATGTCCAGCGCCTTGACCAGGCCACGCAGGATGTGCGCCCGTTCCTCGGCCTTGCGCAGCCGGTACCGGGTACGCCGGATGATGACGTCGATCTGGTGCTTGACGTAGTGCCGGATCATCTGGTCCAGCCGCAGTGTGCGCGGCACACCGTCGACCAGCGCCAGCATGTTGACGCCGAAGTTGTACTGCAGCTGGGTGTGCTTGTAGAGGTTGTTCAGCACGACCTTGGCCACCGCGTCCCGCTTGAGCGTGACCACGATGCGCATGCCGCTACGGCTGTTGGACTCGTCGGCGATATCCGCGATCCCGGTGAGCTTGCCGTCGCGCACCAGCGTCGCGATCGTCTCCACCAGGTTGTCCGGGTTCACCTGGTACGGCAGCTCGCTGACCACCAGGATGGTGCGGCCCTTGTTGTCCTCCTCGGCCTCCACCACGGCGCGCATCCGTACCGAGCCGCGGCCGGTGCGGTAGGCATCCTCGATGCCCTGGGTACCGAGGACCAGCCCCCTGGTCGGGAAGTCCGGCCCCTTGATCCGCTGGAGCAGCGCGGCCAGCAGCTCGTCGTCGCTCGCCTCGGGGTTGTCCAGCGCCCAGGTCACACCTTCAGCGACCTCGCGCAGGTTGTGCGGCGGGATGTTGGTCGCCATCCCGACCGCGATCCCGGAGCCGCCGTTGACCAGCAGGTTCGGGAACCGGCTCGGCAGTACCTGCGGTTCCTGGGTGCGACCGTCGTAGTTGTCCGCGAAGTCGACGGTCTCTTCCTCGATATCGGCCAGCATGTGCATGGCCAGCGGGTCGAGCCGGGCCTCGGTGTACCGCATGGCGGCGGCCGGGTCGTTGCCCGCGGAACCGAAGTTGCCCTGGCCGTCGATCAGCGGGTACCGCTGCGCCCACGGCTGGGCGAGCCGCACCAGCGCGTCGTAGATAGCCGAGTCGCCGTGCGGGTGGTAGTTGCCCATCACGTCGCCGACCACGCGCGAGCACTTGTTGTGCTGGCGGTCCGGGCGGAAGCCGGAGTCGAACATCGAGTACAGCACCCTGCGGTGCACCGGCTTGAGGCCGTCCCGGACATCCGGTAGCGCCCTGGACACGATCACGCTCATCGCGTAGTCGACGTAGGAGCGCTGCATCTCCTGCTGGATGTCGACCGGCTCGATGCGGTCGCCTTCCGGCGGCAAGGTTTCCGTCATGTCGTCCTTCTCAACTGGACAGTCCTGGTAGGACAGCAGGGGCCGGGTGGCTTACGGGCCTCAGACGTCTCAGACGTCGAGGAAACGAACGTCCTTGGCATTGCGGGTGATGAACGAGCGGCGGGCCTCGACGTCCTCGCCCATCAGCACCGAGAACAGCTCGTCCGCGGTGGCGGCGTCGTCCAGCGTCACCTGGCCCAGCAGCCGGTTGGCCGGGTCCATGGTGGTCTCCCACAGCTCGTCGGCGTTCATCTCGCCGAGCCCCTTGTACCGCTGGATAGCGTCGTCCTTTGGCAGCTTCTTGCCCTGCCGCAGGCCCTCCTCGATCAGCACGTCCCGCTCCCGGTCGGTGTAGGCGTACTCCGGCTCCGACCGGGGCCACTTGATCTTGTAAAGCGGCGGCCGCGCGATGTACACGTGGCCGTGCTCGATCAGCGGGCGCATGAACCGGAACAGCAGGGTGAGCAGCAGGGTGCAGATGTGCTGGCCGTCCACATCGGCGTCGGCCATGATCACGATCTTGTGGTACCGGATCTTGGTCACGTCGAAGTCGTCGTGGATCCCGGTGCCCAGCGCGGTGATCAGCGACTGCACCTCGTTGTTCTTCAGGACCTTGTCGATCCTGGCCTTCTCCACGTTGATGATCTTGCCGCGGATCGGCAGGATCGCCTGGTACATGGAGTCCCTGCCCTCCTTGGCCGAGCCGCCCGCGGAGTCGCCCTCCACGATGTAGAGCTCGCACTCCTCGGCGTTGGTGGAGCGGCAGTCCTTGAGCTTGCCCGGCAGCCCGCCGATGTCCAGGGCACCCTTGCGGCGCACCAGGTCGCGGGCCTTGCGTGCGGCCAGCCGGGCCTGCGCGCTGGAGACCGCCTTGTTGATGATCGTCTTGGCCTCGCTGGGGTTGCGCTCGAACCAGTCGGCGATCCACTCGTTGGCCGTGGTCTGCACGAAGGTCTTGGCCTCGCTGTTGCCCAGCTTGGTCTTGGTCTGCCCCTCGAACTGCGGCTCCGCCATCTTGATCGAGACGATCGCGGCGAGGCCCTCCCGCACGTCGTCCCCGGTGAGGTTCGCGTCCTTCTCCTTGAGCAGCTTCTTGTCCCTGGCGTAGGCGTTGACCACCCTGGTCAGCGCCGCGCGGAAGCCCTCCTCGTGGGTGCCGCCCTCATGCGTGTTGATCGTGTTGGCGAAGGTGTACACCGAGGGCGTGAACCCGTTGTTCCACTGCATGGCGACCTCGACCTCGAGGCCTTCGCCCTTGGCCTCGAAGGAGACCACGGTCTTGTGGATGGGGTCCTTGCTGCCGTTGATGTGCCGGACGAAGTCCTCGAGCCCGCCAGGGTAGTGATAGGTGCGTTCGCGCAGCTGGGCCCGCTTGCCCTCGGCGTCCTCGCCCTCGCCGTTCTCCTCGGTCACCCGCTCGTCCCGCAGCACGATGGTGAGCCCCTTGTTCAGGAACGCCATTTCCTGCAGCCGCCTGGCCACGGTCTCCGCGCTGTAGTGCGTGGTCTCGAAGATCTCCGGGTCGGCCCAGAACGTGGTGGTGGTCCCGGTCCGGTCGGTCGTGCCGACCTCGACCAGCTCGCCGGGCTCGGAACGCTGGTAGCGCTGGCGCCACATCTTGCCGCTGCGGCAGACCTCCACCTCCAGCGCGGCGGACAGCGCGTTCACCACGGACACGCCCACACCGTGCAGGCCACCGGAGACCGCGTAGCTCTCGCTGTCGAACTTGCCGCCTGCGTGCAGCACGGTGTGCACGATCTCCAGGGTCGACTTCTTGTGCACCGGGTGGGGCTCGACCGGGATGCCCCGGCCGTCATCGACGACCCGGACCCCGCCGTCGGCCAGCAGGGTCACCTCGACCGTGGAGGCGTACCCCGCCATCGCCTCGTCGACGGAGTTGTCCACAACCTCCCAGATCAGGTGGTGCAGCCCTCGCTCGCCGGTGGAGCCGATGTACATACCGGGGCGCTTGCGGACCGCCTCGAGCCCCTCGAGCACGGTGATGGAGGACGCGCTGTAGTCGTTCGTGGTAGCTGACACCGGCTTGTTTTCTCCTCGTCTCGCCCAAGGGGACGCTCGCTACCAACATCCTACTTGGCAACCAACGCTCAGATGCATCAAGGACGCCCCTGGTTTCGTCACAGAGGCACGAACTCAACCTCAGTCGGGTCCGATCCCATAAACCGGGTTCAGCCGTACGTGTCGCGCGGCCCACGGCCGGACACGTGCAGCGGGCCCTTGCGCCAGCTCGGTGCCGTCGGCCCCTGGATCCGCATCCGCTTGACCACCCCGTTTCCGACCGCGGCCGCGATCTTCTTGAGCAGCTGCCCCTGTAGCAGGCGCAGCTGGGTCGCCCAGGCCGTGGAGCTGGCCCGGACGGTCAACTCCCCCTCACGCAGCGCGACCGGCTGGGCATGCTCGGCGACCTCCTCGCCGACCAGCCGCGCCCAGTGGCCGAACACCTGGCCGTTGGCGAGCTGTTCCCGCCAGCCACGCTGTACGGCGAGCCGGGACACCAGCCTGCCGAGCGGTTGTGGATCGCGCTGGTCGGCGCCGGGCCCGGACCAGCGGCGCCGTGCCGGGCTCTGCCCGCCAGGCGCCCCGCCCTGACCTGCGCGTCCGGGCCGCCGCACCCCCGGCTCACTGCCACGCGCGCGGGCCTTGGCCCTGGCGGCATCCAGCGCGGCCTTGGCCAGGTCCCGGCCCGACCCCTCCTGCACATTCGGCCCAGTGGGTTCGCTACAGTCGGTGCCCGACAGGGGGAACTCGCCAGGGTGACTACTCACACGGGGGGTATCGGGTCGCTCATTTGGCGGCGTAGTCACAGCGGGCGATAGCTCCGTCGCAGTGTTATCCACACTATCCACAGGGTTGTCCCCAGATCGGTGAGACATGGGTGTGTCGGCGATCACCCCGAGTTGCCGACTTGATCTTTGTTTCCGCCGCTCAGCCAAGACTGACCCCGCTTTCTGACACCGCGTAGCGGACCCCGGCCAGCTCCTGGGGGACGTCCTCATCCACAGCGGCGGTCACCAGTACCTGTTCGGCACTCGTGGCCACCTCCGCGAGCCGGGCCCGGCGTCTGCGGTCCAGCTCGGCGAACACGTCGTCGAGCAGCAGCACCGGTTCACCGGACTCCGCGCGAAGCAGCTCGTAGGAACCGAGCCGGAGCGCCAGCGCGAACGACCAGGACTCACCATGGCTGGCGTACCCCTTCGCAGGTGCCGTACCGAGCACCAGTTCCAGCTCGTCCCGATGCGGCCCTACCAGGCTTACCCCACGTTCCAGCTCGGCGGAACGCGACGCGCCGAGGGCCTCGGTCATGATCTTGCTCAGGGTTGCCGGGTCGGCCCGGTCCCCCTCCGGCGTTCCGTAGCCCTCCGGCAGGGCCTCGCCGAGGCTGGAGCGGTAGCCGATCCGGGTGGGCCGGGAGTCGGGCGCGACCCCGGCGTAGGCGGCCGCGGCATGCGGGCCGAGGTCGGCGACGAGGTCCAGCCGCCCGGCGAGCAACTGCGCGCCGATCTCGGCCAGGTGGTTGTCCCATACGTCCAGGGTGCTCAGCGCGTAGGGGTCCTCCCCCGGCCCGGATCGTCGCTTGCCTGCGGTCTTGAGCAGCGCGTTGCGTTGCTTGAGCACCCGCTCGTAGTCGCTGCGGATTCCGGCGTACCGGGGTGCGCGCTGCACCAGCAGCTCGTCAAGGAACCGCCGCCGCTCGCCGGGGTCGCCCCGCACCAGCGTCAGGTCCTCGGGGGAGAACAGCACGGTGCGCAGGATGCCGAGCACGTCGCGGGGCCTGCCGACCGCGCCGCGGTTCACCCGCGCCCGGTTCGCCCGCCCGGGGGCGATTTCCAGTTCCACGGTCAGCTCGCGCCCCTCATGCACCACCGCGACCCGGACCAGCGCCCGTGCGCAGTCGTGTCGGACCAGCGGCGCGTCGGTGGCCACCCGGTGCGAACCCAGGGTGGACACGTAACCGATGGCCTCCAGCAGGTTGGTCTTGCCCCGCCCGTTCGGTCCGATCAGCGCGGTCGGTCCCCGCTCGAGTGGCAGGTCGAGCTGTTCCCAGGACCGGAAGTCGGTGACCTGTAAATGACGCAGATACATAGTCGGGTGCCTACGCGGTTCGTGCGTGGCGCGCGACCACGCACGAACCCGCTACTCGCCGGCCTTGCGCACCGCGTGGCCACCGAACTGGTTGCGCAGCGCGGCGACCGCGCGCATCGCGGCGGAGTCCTCCTGCCGGGAGGCGAACCGGGCGAACAGCGCGGCCGAGATCACCGGTGCGGGAACGGCGTTGTTGATCGCTTCCTCCAGTGTCCAGCGACCCTCGCCGGAGTCCTCGACATATCCCTCGAGGTCGTCCAGTTCCGGATCCTCGTCCAGCGCGCGCACCAACAGGTCCAGCAGCCAGGAGCGGACGACCGTGCCGCGCTGCCAGCCCTTGATCACCCCGGCCACGTTCTCGACCACGTTCGCGGCCTCGAGCAGTTCGAATCCCTCGGCATAGGCCTGCATCACGCCGTACTCGATGCCGTTGTGCACCATCTTCGCGAAATGCCCCGCGCCCACCGGGCCGGCATGCGAGAAGCCTTCCTCGCGCGGCCCCTCCGGACGCAGCGCGTCGAAGACCGGCATGGCGCGCTCGACATCCGCTGCCGAGCCGCCGACCATCAGGCCGTAACCGTTGTCCTTACCCCAGACTCCGCCGGACACGCCCGCGTCGATATAGCCGATTCCTTGCGCGGCAAGGAGATCCGCGTTCACCTTGTCGTCGGTGTAGCGCGAGTTGCCGCCGTCGATGAGCAGGTCGCCCTCACTCAGCAACTCGCTGAACTCCTTGACGGTCTGCCGGGTCGCCTCTCCGGAAGGCACCATCACCCAGATGATCCGCGGTGCGTCCAATGTGGACACCAGTTCGGCGAGCGATCCGACGTCGGTCACCTCGGGATTGCGATCGTAGCCGACCACCTCGTGCCCGGCGGCGCGCAACCGCTCGCGCATGTTGTAACCCATCTTGCCGAGGCCGACGAGTCCCAGCTGCACCATGATGTGCTCCCCTCCGTTCGCGAAACTCCGCCGTCAGCCCGGCAACCGGACCGGCATCAACAGGTAGAGGTAACCGGGAACCACGTTGCCCTCCTCGTCGGCGGGCTTGACCAGTGCGGGCCGGTTGGGGGTGGTGAAGGTCAGTTCGGCGCGATCGGTGTGCAGCGCGCCCAGCCCGTCCACCAGGTAGCCGGGGTTGAACGCGATGGTGACCGGCTCGCCCTCGTAGTCCACCGGAAGTTCTTCCTCGGCGCTGCCCTCGTCGTCACCACCGGCGGACAGCCGCAGCGAACCCTCGGTGAACTCCAGCCGCACCTGGGTCCCCCGCTCGGCCACCAGGGAGACCCGCTTGATCGACTCGGCGAGCGCGGACACGTCCAGCACCGCGCGGGAGGTGTGTGAACTGGGCAGCAACTGCCGGTACGGCGGAAACTCGGCATCCAGCAACCGGGTGGTGGTGTACCGGCCGGAACCCGCGAGACCGAGCAGACCGTCGCCGCTGGCCAGGGCGAGCTGCACGGCGGCGCCGCTGGAACCCAGCGATTTCGCGGCGTCGGCGAGGGTACGGGCGGGTACCAGCACGGCCGCGTCGGTGAGCCCTTCGGCCGGCGACCAGTTGATCTCGCGCATGGCCAGCCGGAACCGGTCGGTGGCCACCATGGTCAGGGTGTCCCCGGAGATCTCCAGCCGCATCCCGGTGAGCATCGGCAGGGTGTCGTCCTTGCCCGCCGCCACCGCGACCTGGGCCACGGCCTGCCCGAACACCTCACCGGCCAGCTCACCGGCGTGCGCGGGCTGGGCAGGCAGCTCGGGATAGTCCTCGACCGGCATGGTGGGCAGGCTGAACCGCGCGCTGCCGCAGGTGATGGACGCACGCGCGCCGTCGACCGCGATCTCCACCGGCTGGGCGGGCAGTGCCTTGGTGATATCGGCGAGCAACCGCCCGGACACCAGGGTGCGACCGCCGTCGGCGATGGTGGCCGGGACGCCCACGGTGGCGGAGACCTCGTAGTCGAACCCCGACACGGTCAGCGCGTCGGCGGTCTCGCCGCTGTCCGAACCTGCGTCGAGCAGCACGCCACCGAGCACCGGTACCGGCGGTCTGGACGGCAGGCTCTTTGCCACCCAGGCGACGGCGTCGGCAAGCCCGTCGCGCTCGACGCGGATCTTCATGAGCCCATCCTTTCGACAGCCGAGCCGTTTCGGCTCGAAAGATCGACATGCGTCCCCGCTTCGGAGCGCTCGCTGGCGGAGGCGACCGAAGCAGGAGCCGGGCGTCTGGTGCCCGGCCGGGAGGTCAGTTGGGAACACCGGCACCACCGGCCCCGGTGTGGACTCCCACGTTAGAACGTGCCCCGCCCCGCCGTCATCTTGGCCTCCGGATCGACCTGTCGACGTGTCGACACCTGCACGCAAGGTGTCCCCAACTTGGCCGTTGCCCTGTTTTTCTTTTGTTCTTCAAGAGAGAGAAGAGATAGGCAGACGTAGTAGTAAGGGTTGTGGGTTGTGTGGACATCTGCCATTACCGCTGCTCCGACGGCGCGGCGTCCTGTGGACTTCCGTGGTGGCGTTCCGGTGGACAGTCGCGGCGACCGGTGGACCGTTTTTCCGCACCCCCAAGGCGTCCACACCTGTCCACAGTTGTCCACACGGTAATCCCCAGTTGTGGGGAGACCTGTGCCCAAGCTTTACACCGCCCCGCGCCGCCCGGAGCCGTGTACGAATCGCTCCACTGAGTGACACCGAAGTCCGTTCCGTGGCGTACATCTCTTCGAAGCAACCGACGATCTTCTTGGCGCGGAAGGAAAAACGCGCGGTGGGAGAAGGCGCGCGAGGTCGCGCGAGGTCACGCGAAGCCGCCGCGGAACCGCGGCGGAGGAAGGTGGCGCGAGGAGCCGGTTACTGGCGTGCGCGCTGCTTGATCCGTGAGGTGAGTTCCTGCACCTGGTCGTAGATCCGCCTGCGCTCGGCCATTTCCTTGCGAATCTTCTTGTCCGCGTGCATGACCGTGGTGTGGTCGCGGCCGCCGAAGGTCTGGCCGATCCGGGGCAGGGACATATCGGTGAGCTCGCGGCACAGATACATGGCGATCTGCCGCGCGGTGGCGAGCGCCTTGGTTTTGCCGGGCCCGCAGAGATCGTCCACGGTCACATCGAAGAACTCGGCGGTGACGCCCATGATGGTCGGTGCGCTGATCTCCGGTGCCTGGGAGTCGGGAATCAGGTCCCGCAACACGATCTCGGCCAGCCCGACGTCCACCGGTTGCTGGTTCAGTGAGGCGAAGGCGGTCACCCGGATCAGCGCGCCCTCCAGCTCGCGGATGTTCGCCTCGATCCGGGCCGCGATGAACTCCAGTACCTCGCCGGGCACCGCGAGCCGGTCCTGGGCGGCCTTCTTCCGCAGGATCGCGATCCTGGTCTCCAGCTCGGGCGGCTGGATGTCGGTGATCAGGCCCCACTCGAACCGGGTGCGCAGCCGGTCCTCCAGCGTCTCCAGCCGTTTCGGCGGGCGGTCGGAGGAGACCACGATCTGCTTGTTCGCGTTGTGCAGGGTGTTGAAGGTGTGGAAGAACTCCTCCTGGGTTCCTTCCTTACCTTCCAGGAACTGGATGTCGTCCACCAGCAGGATGTCGATATCCCGGTAGCGCCGCTGGAACGCGACCTTGCGGTCGTCGCGCAGCGAGTTGATGAAGTCGTTGGTGAACTCCTCGGTGGACACGTACCGCACCCGCATCCCGGGAAAGAGCCGTTGCGCGTAGTGCCCGACCGCGTGCAGCAGGTGGGTCTTGCCCAGCCCGGACTCCCCCCAGATGAACAACGGGTTGTACGCCCGGGAGGGGGCCTCGGCCACGGCGACGGCCGCGGCGTGCGCAAAGCGGTTCGACGCGCCGATCACGAAGGTGTCGAAGGTGTACTTCTCGTTCAACCGCGTCTTCGAGGTCTGCGGCTGGGCTGGCGCGGTGTACGGCTGCCCAGCGATCGGCTGGCCGGAGAAGGTCGGCCAGATCTCGTGCACCGCGGCGAGCGCCTCGCCTTCCTCGTCGACCTCTTCCTCCGGTTCCTCGGTCGCCGGGTCGGTGCCGCCCTGCGGTGCGGTCTTGGTGTGGCTGGCGCTGTTGTGGCCGGCACCGTGCTGGGTCGCGGGACTCGGTGGCAGCGGCGGTCCGGCCGTGCCGTCCTGCGCCGCGCCGTCCGATAACGGCGCAGCGGGCGCGGACTGGACAGCATGGGTGGCATGCCCGGAATGCGCACCGTCGCCGTTGTTCACCTCGCCGGGTGAGGGCGCATACCGTCCGGGTGTTGTCGGGCCCTGGCTGCCGGGCGGGGCGGCGACGCCCTCGGCGGTGTCGACCTTGACCGCGAGCGAGACGTCCCTGCCGAGCCTGCGGGACAGCGCCTCAGTGATCGGATCGCGCAGCGCACGCTCGATGGCTTCCTTGGCGAAGTCGCTGGGCGCGGCGAGCAGCGCGGTGCCGTCGAGCAGGCCGATCGGCCGGGTGACGCGCATCCAGGCCCGCTGCTGGGGGGAGAGGGTGCCGTTGGACAGCTCCCTGACCACCTGTTCCCAGATGACCCCGAGGTTGACCTGGTGCTCAGACAC